>JANOWY010000361.1:0-17796 GCA_031418135.1 Rhodoferax sp.
CGGCGCCCAACCAGGGTCTGCCAATCCATGGCCTGCAGGTCAACCTTGAACCCGGCCTGACGCAGCAATTGGGCAGCCACATCCGGCAATTTTTGGATCGATGCCAGGTCAGTCGGTTTCATGATCACCACCGGCGTACCGTCATAACCAGAAACCTTCAACAATTCCTGGGCATTTTTCATGTTGGACTTGGACTGCACATCGCTGCCCACCGTGGTACCAAACGGCGTGCCACAAATGAACATACTGGCACAGGTGCGGTACAAATCCTTGACACCGACCTGGGCGCGCAAAAAGGGCTCTTGCGTCATGGCTGCAAGTGCCGCCTGACGAACCTTGACGTTATCAAACGGTTTGTGCAAATGGTTAAACCGGGCCATGTACTGCAAACCTTTGTTGGCGTACTTGGGCAATTGCAGATTGCCATCTGCTTTCACCGTCTCGTAGTGGTCAAAACCCAGCGCCTCGATGATGTCAACTTCGCCTTTTTGCAAGGCATTCACTTGTGCTTGCGCATCGCGCAACGCGAGGTTCCATTCGACCCTGTCAACACCCACCACTTTGCCGCCCGTGGTGCCTGAAGGCGGCTCGCTGCGCGGAACGTACTTGGTGTTTTTCAAATAAACAGCTTTGTCGCCCGGTTTGAACTCATCGCGTTTGAAAATGAACGGGCCAGAGCCAATGTGTTCTTCAATTTGTTTAAAGGCGTCGGTGTCTGCCATGCGTTTAGGCATGATGAACGGCACGTTGCTGGATGGTTTACCCAACGCGTCAAGTACAAAACCGCAGGCCTCACCCAGAAAAATGCGGAAGGTATCGGGGGCAGGCGTATCCATGCGTTGAACAAAGGTAAACAAGGCGGCCCCCATCGCGTCGCGTTTGCCCCAGCGCTGCAATGATGCAACCACGTCTTCGCTGGTCACCGGTTTGCCATCGTGAAACTCCAGGCCTTTGCGCAGCTTGAAGGTCCACAAGCGGTGGTCTGCGCTTTCGGTCCAGCTTTCAACCATTTGCGGTTTGATCTTGGCGTTTTCATCGGTGCCAAAAAGTGTGTCGTAAATCATGTAGCCATGGTTGCGGCTCATGTACGCGGTTGTCCAAATCGGGTCGAGGATGGCCAGGTTTGAATGCGGCACCACCCGCAGCACACTGCTTTGCGCAAGGCCCTGCCCTGCGCCCAACAAGAAGGCGGCAGATAAAGTAATTTTCGCCAGAAGGCTGAGACGAAGAGTCATCAGATGTGTCCTTATTTTTAAGTGTTTCAACGCTTTAATGCACATTTGAAGCGCATCAATACGCATCGATGGGTTCGTGCTTGAACGCCAACTCAACTTTAACCATGAACAGCGTTCGATACCTGCATCCGCACCAGCATTTGGGTGGTGCTTACCCTAAACCGCCAGACTTTGCCTACATCTGGTCAATCGGGTAAATCGGCCGGCGCAGGTTTTTGAAGGCATGTTGCGAATAATCAGATGTGCAAACGCCAACACCTGCACATTCAACCACCGCGCGCGCCAAGGGGGCCATGCCGGCCCGCCAATGAATGCGACTTTTAAGCATGACATAACGCTTTTGCATCGGATCAATGCCAACACTCAACAAGGTGTTGATGTCGAACGGCTCCACATGCCGGGAAAACAGTATCAACTCAACACGGCCTGTATCGAGCACCACGGCGTGCCCCATGTCTTGCTGAACCCCCCGAGACATCGGCCCCTTGGCCCGAAACCGGCCTTCAAAAATCGTCTTGACGCGCCCTGCAACGGTAAGGGGTTGGCTTTGCACAGGCGACAGCGGCATGGCATGTTTGCCACCCACTGCCAACGTTACCGTGGCGCCAACGCCTGCGGCAATCGCCAGTTGCACGGCCTGGGGATCAAAAATGCCGAAAGCAACGACATCGTCCAACTCCTGCCTGACGATTTCAGCCAGCACTTCGGTGGTATCCATAGGCCCGCCGGATGCGGCGTTGTCATAATGATCCAGCAGAAATATCGGACCCGGCTCGACCGTGGCGGCCATGGCTTTGGCACGGGCTACGGAAGACTGCAGCGGCTCCAGCTGATAAACAAACTGTGCCCGGGCAGCCCAGGCCATCGCCAGTAACTCATCGCGCAACGTTTCCGCCAGGGCCAAATCGTTGTCAGTGGTTACCACCACACTCAAACCGGCGTTATGAATGTCGGCGTGTGGAAACCCCACGAACAAACTGGCGCACAAAGCGCCTTCCCTTTCCATGGCCATGGCGCGGGCCTGTAGCGAACGATTGGGCTCATCGGCGCTGCCCTGGCGCATCACATGGGGCAGCATGGGCACATTGCCCCACGCTGTGGTGGGTTTGACCTCCCCTTTTAACAAGCGGATGAGCGCATTGCCAGCCCGAAGGCCCGTTTCATACATGTCCACATGAGGGTAGGTTTGGTAGCCGGCAACCACGCTGGCCAATTCCACCATGTTGGCGTAGACGTTGGCATGCATGTCGTATGCCACAGCGATGGGTATGAGCGGGTTCAGCGCGCGTATGCGCTTGAGCAAGTTACCCTCGCCGTCTTCAAAACTGCGCGTAACCATGGCACCGTGAAGGTCAAGAAGAATGCCATCGTAGCCACCCCGGTGCACTGCTAGGAGTATGCGTTCAGTGATGGCTTCATAGGCAGAATTTTCTACCGGCCCGCTGGGCCAGGCGTCGGCTGCGACCGCGATGTCAAATTGCGCAACCTCTCGTTCTGCAATATCAATATAGGCGCCAAGCGCTGAACCAGTGTGGCGATATGCCGCCAAGGCCTCTGCCCCTGACGCGAGTTCTGCGCCACCTGCACGCGTGAAGCGCGATAGGTCGGTCACAACCGGAGAAAACGTGTTGGTCTCGTGTTTCATCATCGCCAGTAGAAGTCGCATCAGAAAGCTCCTTTTGAACTAAAAACATGCTACCTCATTGCCGAAGGTCCATGTTGGCAAGGCGGCGTGTCGCGACGCAAAAACACTTACTAAGCGCTTATATCTGCACCCGCGTTCCCAACTCAATCACGCAGTTGTTGGGCAGACGGAAGTAGTCCGCCACACTGCCTGCATTGCGTGACATGAGGGCAAACAGCGCCTCGCGCCAATGCGCCATGCCCTTGCCCCGGGTCGCCACCACCGTTTCGCGGCTGAGAAAGTAAGACACCTCAAACAAATTGAGGGCCAGCGCCTGGGCGCGGCACAGCTCCAATGCCTGCGGAATGTCGGGCGTGTTTTTGAAGCCGTAGTTCACCGCCACACGCCAGAAGCCAGCCACCAAGGGGGTAAATCTGCACGCGCTCTTCAAATGCAATCCAGGGTACTTCGTGGAACACGACGGTCAGGATCAGGTTGCGCTCATGCAGCACCTGGTTGTGCTTCAGGTTGTGCATGAGGGCCTGAGGCACGGTTTCCGGGTTGGCGACTGCGTAAACGACCGTGCACGGCACCCGGTGCAGGGTGTTGGTGGCCAGCGCCATGATGATGGGCAGCAACTCGCGGCCATGGTTTCGCAACTTGCCGATTGACTTGTTGTTGGACTTATTACGTTGCTTTTTTGGATGAACAGGGTTTAACTGTCGTTGCCGCGGCATCAGGAACGCATAAGTTTCTAAACATCGGCTGTTTGGGGTGGCTCGCTTTGGTTGGCGTTTTTCGGGTCAGCCCCCTGTGGGAAGAGTATCTCTGTAGAGAACCGCGCCAAAGCAAAGGCCACCCTGGCAAGGCAGCGTTGGGCTTGCACACCAGCGGCTACCTGAGGGTAGTGGCTTCGCTAAGTCTGATCAGTACAACGCACCCAGCCTGCGTCAGAGACGCAAAATCAGGCTTGCCAAACCCCGTACCCTTTGCTGCGCAGCAAAATGCCCAGCTCGATTTCTATCGCCTGCGCCTTTTTGTAGGGCATCGGGTTGTAACGCTCGTATAGCTGTGGCAGCAGGTGCAGGCCGTGCTTCAGTACATAGCTGTTGTGCTGAATACCGGCCTTGTGTTTGTCAAACCGGACATCAGGGTCCAGCCCGGACATGCCCACATAGACAAGGGGTTTGCCCAGCAGGTAATCCGGGTTGCATTTGCGGAACTTGGGTTCGTCCCACACCGCATCGGCCAGGGCCACCACATAGACATGGTAGTGGTGGCCGCGCGCTGGTTTGGCCAAAGGGTTTGCCTGCCCCGGACGAGAAGGCGTGGAAGCCTTGGCCACTGGTTCGCTCCTGGCATGGCAACCGGGTCTGCGGAATTACCCGTTCGCTTGATTCACGCCTTGGTGGTGAAAGTCTTGCGATCAGCCAACACGCGGGCCACCGAGGCGCGTTCACCCAGCATCTTCATGTAAGGTTTGTAATCCAGGCCATTGGCCAGAAATACATCTTCCCCATAAATAATTTTGCTGGCGGTACCGACGGTGGGGAAGGCGCAGAACGCGCTGCAATCGGCCTGGGTGAGCGTGTCACCGGCAATGAAGGGCGAAAACTTCACCAGCCGTTTCAGCGCACCAATGTTTTTGTCCAGCTGCTTCTTGATGGCGGCCTTGCGCTCGTCATTCAGGGCTGGTGCGCCAAAATAGGCTGAGCCATACAACTCGCGTCCGACGATTTCAATGTGCCAATCGAGGTAAGTGCACAGCTCGCTCACCTTGGCGCGGGCCAGGGCATCAGCGGGCACCAACGGTGTTGCCGGGTAAGCGGCTTCGAGGTAATCCATGATAGCCTGGCTTTCGCTCAGGCCACCCTGTGCCGTCTTGATGAAGGGTACTTTGCCCAATGGCGAAACGCTCAACACGGCTTCTTCCTTGCTGCCGGTCATGACGTGTTCTTCCGTGAACGGCACGCCTTTTTCAAGCATGGCCATCTTGACTTTGTTGTAGTAGTTGGAAACGGGAAAGCCGCACAGTGTGATCATGGGAATTGCTCCGGTGGGGATTAAAAATCAGACGAACTTCCTAGTCTAGCCAGTTATGCAGGGTGCAATTGCAACCCGCGCGACATGGTCAACCCGCGCGACCCGTGTGATCGGGCAATCGTGCAGGAGGCAACCTTTGCGCATGTATCAGCGCCCGTTCAACGGGTAAGCCGGGTCGGTGTATCCCGGCGTGGAGGGGTGCCCCGGCCTGACCAGGCTGTTGACCATCGCCTCGTCTTCTGCCGTAACGGTGTAGTTCAGCGACGGCAAATAATCTTGCCATTGCGCCAAGGTGCGCGGCCCGGCGATCACCGAGCTGACGCGCGGGTTGGCGAGTACCCAGGCAGTTGCAAACTGGGCCAGCGAAACGCCTTTGTTGGCCACATAGGCCTGCAGTTGTTGCGCGATTACCAAAGATTCTTCGCGAAACTCCGTGTCGGTGATGCGTTTGTCACCCCGGCCTGCCCGTGTGCCTGCCGCGGCGGGTTGCCCAGGTGCATATTTGCCTGTCAAAACGCCGCGTGCCACTGGTGAATACGGCGTAACACCCAGCCCGTAATAGGCGCAGGCGGGCAACACTTCTACCTCGGGCATGCGGTTCAGCAAGTTGTAATACGGCTGGCAGACCACTGGTGCGGGCAGGTTCATGCGGCGCGCCAGGTGCACCGACTCGGCAATGCGCCAGCCCCTGAAATTGCTGACCCCCCAATAACGGATCTTGCCCGCTTGCAGCATCGTACCCAGAGCTCTCAGCGGCTCTTCGAGGTTCATGCCGTTGATGTCCAGGTGCATGTACAAAATGTCCACGTAGTCGGTTTGCAGCCGCGCCAGGCTGGCATCGATTTCGCGCATCATCCAACTGCGCGAAAACTGGCTTTCATTCACCCGCTCGCTCATCTTGTTGCCCAGTTTGGTGGCCAGAACCCAGTCATGCCGCTGGCCCAGCAACAATTCGCCCACCATGCTTTCTGAAGCACCCCGGGTGTAGACATCGGCAGTGTCAATATAGTTGATGCCGTGGTTGTGGGCATCAGCGACGATTCTTTCAGCTTCATCTTTGGCGGTTTGGTCACCAAACATCATGGTGCCCAGGCACAGGGAAGAAACTTGCAGGTTGCTGTTGCCCAATTTGCGGTAGTTCATGTGAGTTGCCGATTTGAATAGAGGGGAAGAGAGTTGGTGCCACAGCGGATTTGTCGCGTCCGCCAAGGCCCCATTTGACCCTAGAATTCTGGCCCAAGGAGTAAACCTGAATGAATGCCCTGATCGTATTTGTGGCCCTTTACATGGCCGTGACCATCACCATTGGTCTGGTGGCAGCCCGACGCGTCAGCAGTGCCAAAGACTTCCTGGTGGCCGGGCGCGGCTTGCCGCTTTATATGAACACAGCTACCGTGTTTGCCACCTGGTTTGGCGCAGAAACAGTGCTCTCGGTATCTGCCACCTTTGCCAAGGACGGGCTGCAAGGCATTGCAGGCGACCCGTTTGGGGCCAGCGCCTGCCTGGTCATTGCTGCCCTGCTGTTCGCCCGTGTGTTCTATCGCATGGATTTGCTCACCATTGGCGATTTCTACAAAAAACGCTATGGCAAAGGTGTGGAAGTGTTGACATCTGTGGCCATCGCGGCCTCTTATTTGGGTTGGACATCAGCCCAAATGACAGCGTTGGGCTTGGTCATCCACGTCTTGTCTGGCGGCGCATTGGACCTGAACTCGGCCATCATGGTCGGAGCAGCTGTGGTGCTGGGATACACGGTTTTTGGCGGCATGTGGTCCGTCGCGTTTACCGATCTTTTCCAGACCGTCATCATCCTGATTGGCTTGAGCCTGGTGGCCTGGCTGGTGGGCGGCCAGGCGGGCGGTGTGGACAAAGTGATTGCCCAAGCCGCCGCCGACGGCAAGCTCAACTTCTTTCCGGCCAGCAGCGACACCAAGGCCTGGTGGGGTATGGCAGGCGCATTTTTTACCTTCTGTTTTGGCTCCATTCCACAACAAGACGTCTTCCAGCGCATGACCAGCGCACGCAATGAGCGTACAGCCGTTCGCGGCACCTTGCTGGGCGCGGCAATCTATTTTGTGTTTGCCTTCGTGCCGGTTTTTATCGCCTACGCCGCCATTGTTGCCAACCCCGAAATGGCCAAACTGTTTGGTGGCGAAGACGCCCGGGAAATCCAGAAAATCCTGCCCGACCTGGTGTTGAACAAGATGCCGTTGTGGGCGCAGGTGATGTTTTTTGGGGCCCTGCTATCGGCCATTTTGTCGACGGCCAGTGGGGCCTTGCTCGCACCCACTGCCACCATCACCACCAACGTCCTCAAACCATTCCTGCCGCACCTGAGTGACCGCATGTTCTTGCTGCTGCTGCGCATGACGCTCGTTATCTTCACGCTGGCGGCCTTGTTGTTTGCCCTGAATTCACGCAGCACGATGTATGACATGGTGCAAAACGCCTACAAAGTCACATTGGTGATGGCGTTTGTTCCGCTCGCCGCGGGAGTCTACTGGCGCCGCGCCAATACCCAGGGGGCAATGGGGGCATCCATCATGGGTGCGCTGGTGTGGCTGGCCGCAGAAAAATTCGGTGGCGACAGTGAGATTCCGCCGCAATTGATCGGGTTTGCAGCCTCACTTGTTTTCATGGTTCTGGGTTCACTGGCACCACAAATCATTTCCAACCATGGGCACCCGGTGGCACACAGGAACGCCTGACAAAGTGCCCCTCAGCGGCGTGGGCCCAGGTGTACGCCCGCGTCAACTTTCAGCAAATCGCCCGTCACGGTACGTGCGCCAGTGACAAGCCAAACGATGGCGTCAGCGACATCCTCGGGTGAGCTGGCGGTTTGCAACGGGGCCATGGCTTCGCTGGTCGCCCGGATTTTTTCAAAATTCTCCTGGCCGACGCCATCGGCAAACCAGCGTGACGTGATCAGCCCCGGGCAAACCGCATTGACCCGGATCTCGGGCGCCAGCTGTTTGGCCAAATGCAAGGTGAGGGTGTTCAATGCACCTTTGGACATGATGTATGGCACCGAAGAGCCCACGCCTGAAATCCCCGCCATTGACGACACATTCACGATGCAGCCGCGCACGGCTTTCAGATGTTGCACGCAGGCCTTGACCATCTGGAAAGTACCCACGGTGTTGACAGCGTAAATACGTTGAAAAACATCCATGTCCAGTGCGTCCCAGTTAGCCACACCGGCAAAATTGCTGATGCCGGCGTTGTTGACCAGCACGTCAATGCGGCCCCAACGGGCCACCGCAGCAGCCGCCAAGGCCGAGCAATCAGCCTGTGCAGATACATCGCCCTGCATCAGCAGCGTATCGGCTCCGACAGCCTGGCACGCCGCCTCTGATTGCCGCGCCTCGACTTCGCTGCGCGAATAGTTCACCAGAATGTTGTAGCCCTTTTGCGCCAATATCAAGGCGGTAGCGGCACCTACGCCGGTGCCCGCACCGGTGATCAACGCCACTTTGCGTGCTGTCGTGTTCTGTTCAGTCATGGTGGTGTATCGCTCCTAAAATTTCAACCTATGGATTTGTTGCGTAACGGTCAACTCAAGGCCCTGATTGAATCACGTCTGGCGCAGTTCCGCCGCTTGCCGGGTGGCGCACCCGCCGACGCGTCGTTACGCCATGCCGCCGTTTGTATTGCCATCATCGACGAAGGGCATGGATCAGACCTGCCATTGCTGCCCGTCCACCCCTATTGGAGCGACCAGGCCGCCCTGCTGCTCACGCGACGCTCAAGCCAATTGCGCAGCCATGCTGGCCAGTGGGCGTTGCCAGGCGGACGTATCGACGCAGGCGAAACGCCTGAACAGGCGGCGCTGCGTGAAATGCGGGAGGAAGTGGGTTTGCATCTGGATGCCAGCGCCATCGTGGGGCGACTGGACGATTTTGTGACCCGTTCGGGTTACCAAATCACCCCCGTTGTCGTGTGGGCCGGTACTGCCCAAAACCTGATGCCCAACCCTGCCGAAGTGGCCCGCATTCACCGTATTCCGGCCAGTGAGTTGCTGCGCACGGATGCGCCAATTCTGGAAAAGACCGAACACAGCGAACACGCGGTGCTGAAGATGCCTATTGGCGACAACTGGATTGCCGCCCCAACCGCCGCGTTTTTATACCAGTTTCGGGAGGTTTGTTTGCTGGGCAACAACACCCGGGTGGCGCATTTTGACCAGCCGCAGTTTGCGTGGAAATGATTGAATTTTTGGCTTGACAGCCAACGACACCCAGCGCAAACACTCTGTCGATTTTTTTTACACTTCCAGTCAAATCTTGTGTCACCTATCTGTAAGGGATTGAATTCAAACATTATTTTTTTGTGGCTCAAGAATTGCATAAATGGACTTAAACGATGATTTGTACTCATTTAGGAGAGACCATGCGCAAATACCTCAAGACCCTGCTGGCTACTGCCGTCGTAGCGTTTTCCACATTTGGTGCGAGCCAGGCGTTTGCTGTCGTGGCAGTCAGCACCACGTTCAATTTTGCCGGCAATTGCTTTGATTGCGCCCGGGCGGCCAATGACGCGAATCCCGAAGTCAGTGCAACGGATTACGCCGTAACGGGTCGCTTGGTTTTGCAGGGCTATGACGTGAATGGCGGTGGTTTTACGCTGGCAAATTTTGTATCGTTTGCCTACGACAGCTCCAACCTTCTACCTCGGGGCCTGACCTTGGTGGCCAGCGACATGGCTACTGTTGAAGGTTTTTTCAGTGGTGATGCCAGCGACTTGGAACACCGCGTGAACCTCATCACGTTACCTACCTATGAAGGGGCTGTCGGTACCTATGCGTTTTTCTTTTCTGAAGCGGGTAGGTTTACCGTGGGGGGCGGAACTGTTGTTGCGTGCATACCCGACCCGGGCAAAGGTATTGTTTGCCATGATGATGTCGGTTCAGGTCAATGGTCAACCAACCAAACCAATAACATCCCCGAACCCGGCTCCTTGCTGCTGATGGGTGGTGCCTTGATGGCGCTGGGCCTGATTCGCCGTCGCCGGAGCTGATGCATTTTGCGTCAACATTACCAAGTTTGACTATTGCGCGGGCCAAGTCAGCACCCCCAAAAGCCGCTCGTCTGAGCGGTTTTTTTTGGCATTCAGTTTTGCTGTAAATCAAAGGGTTTTTGGGCACAATGAGCGGCATGGCCGTCGACCTTGCTACCCCCGTTCTCACCTATAACCCACGCACCGAAACGCCGGCCAACACCTTGCCTTCAGGCGCCTGCGACTGCCATGTTCACGTGTTCGGGCCAGAGGTCGAATTCCCCTACGCCCACTCACGCAGTTTCACGCCGGTGGATGCACCCAAAGAAGCCTTGTTTGCCCTGCATCGCACTTTGGGCGTGAGCCGCTGCGTCATCGTGCAATCGTTGGTGCACGGGTATGACAACCGGGTGGTTGAAGATGCCATCGCCGCTGGCGGTGGCCGGTATCTGGGGGTTGCCTTGGTACGGCCTGACGTGGCGGATGCAGAACTCGCCCGCCTGGCAGCGGCTGGCATGCGCGGTGTGCGATTCAACTTCGTGAAACATCTGGACCAAGGCATTCGGATTACTGACGTCGTCGCTCTGACCCATCGACTCGCACCGTTGGGAATGCACCTGCAGGTGCATTTCGAAAGCAGCCTGGTGCACGCCCTGGGACCTGAATTGGCCAAAAGCGCCGTGCCGGTCGTCATCGACCACATGGGCCGAGTGGATGCAGAATTGGGTATGGCACATACCGATTTTGCAGCGCTGATGGCTTTGCTCGACAACCGGCTGTTTCGAGTGAAGGTCAGCGGCATTGACCGGATTGATGCCTACACCAGTGGGCCATCGACCCTGCCGCGCAAATACCCGCATGGCGTGGTGTTGGCCCGCCAATTGGTTGAAAATTTCCCGGAGCAAGTGTTGTGGGGCACCGATTGGCCGCACCCCAACCATACCCATGTGCCGAATGACACCTCTTTGGTTGAGGCTCTGGAGCGCATTGCCCCCACGCCCGCCTTGCTGAGCCAACTGCTGGTTCACAACCCGCAACAGTTTTATCAGTTTCCCGCATGAATCCGCAAGATTCACCCACTGCTGAGCCTCACAAAATCGGCCGATTGGCGCAAAAAGTGGCGTTGGTCACTGGTGCCGGTTCGGTGGGTCCGGGTTGGGGCAATGGCCGCGCCATCGCAGTACGGTTTGCGCAAGAAGGTGCCTTGGTCTATGGGTTTGACCGGGACATCGAACGCATGGCAGAAACGGCCCGCCTGGTTCAGGAAGCGGGCGGCATATTCCGGGCCGGTTTTGTGGATGTGACGGAAGGCGCTTCCATCGCCAACATGGTGCAGCAATGCATGGCCGAGTTCGGCCGCATCGACATTTTGGTGAACAACGTTGGCGGTTCCGCCAAAGGCGGGCCGGTGGAAATGACCGAAGCAGTTTGGGACACGCAGGTCGACCACAATCTCAAAAGCGTTTTTCTCACCTGCAAACATGTGTTGCCGCACATGCTGGCCAATCCACGCCGAAACAGCCGGGTGGGCAGCATTGAGAGCGAAAGCGAATTGGATTTACCCGTTGGCGGCGCCATCGTGAACATGGCCTCTACCTCCGGCATGCGCTGGACCGGCGCAGCGCAGATTGCCTACGCGGCTACCAAAGCCGGCGTGATCCAGTTCTCGCGCGTATTGGCCGTGCAGTATGCCAAGCAAAACATCCGGGTGAATACGGTGGTGCCGGGCCAGTTGCACACGCCTATGGTGGAAGTGCGCCTGGCCGGCCAACGCGCGGGTGGTGACGTGCAGGCCCTGCTGGCGCAACGCCAATCGCGCATTCCGCTGCCCTTTATGGGTGATGGCCGAGACACCGCCAACGCTGCGTTGTTTTTGGCGAGTGACGAAGCACGCTTCATCACCGGCACTGAAATCGTCGTCGATGGCGGCATGTCGGCCCGCTGCGACTGAATGAATTGGGGTCAGATTCCAATTATTTATGTCCGTTTTGCATCATCAATTGGAATCTGACCCGCATTAATTTCGACGACCAGGAGACTGTTTTGAACCCCAAACCGCACCACCTAACCCGCCGCCGCTTCAGCGACAGCTTGACCGCAGCCGCCTTGGCTTTGCCATTGCACAGCCTTGCCCAAACCAAAATCACCCGCATCATCGTCGCCTTTCCGCCCGGTGGGCCGGTGGATTTTGTGGCCCGCACGTTGGCCGAACAATTAAGCAAGGAACTGGGCCAACAAGTCATTGTTGAGAACAAGGCGGGTGGCAACGGGGCGATTGCCGCCGAGTTTGTTTCACGCGCCACACCCGACGGCACAACGTTGTGGCTGACCAGCGTGGGTGCGGTGGCCATCAACCCGGCGTTGTATGACAAGCTGGCCTATGACCCGGTGCGAGACCTCACGCCGGTTTCGCTCGTGGTCAACAACGTCGAAGTGTTGGTGGTGCCTGCCAATGCACCCTACAACACCGGGGCCGAAATGGTGGCTGCCGCCCGCAGGCCGGGTGTCAAACTCACCATGGCCTCCAGTGGCACCGGCAGCGTGCCCCACCTGGCGATGGAGCTGCTGAACGATGCCGCCAAAATCAATATTCTGCATGTGCCTTACAAAGGCGCCGCCCCCGCCATCACTGACGTGATTGCCGGGCATGTGAGCGGCTTTTTTGGCGACATCCCCGGCCTGATTGGTCACATCAAGGGCGGCAAGCTCAAGGCCATCGGCATCGCAGCGCCCAAGCGCCACCCGCTGCTGCCCGAGGTGAAAACCTTCGACGAGATGGGTGTGCCAGGTGTTGATTCTGACAACTGGTACGCCCTGTTCGCCGCCAAAGGCACGCCTGCGGCTGACGCGGACCGGGTCAGCCAGGCGGTGCGCCGTACCTTGGGTGATGCGGGCGTTAAAAGCAAACTGCTGCAATCCGGCGCAGAACCCGCGCCTTCCTCACCCAACGAGCTGGCAGCATTGCTCAAAAGCGATTCTGCCAAGTGGGCGCAAGTCGTGAAAACCAAAAACGTGAAGCCTGATTGACCATGAGAATTGCCCCAATTCCCCCTGGAACCCGCCCTGAACTGGCTGCTCAGGAGGCGGCGATAGCTTCGGTACGCGGCCGCGTCTCGCTGCTTTACCAGGTGCTGCTGAACAGCCCACCCGTGGCTCATGGCTGGGAGCAGATGTTGTCGGCAATACGCAATCACAACAGCTTGAGCGCCGGCTTGCGCGAGCTGGTGATCTTGCGGGTGGCCGTTTTGAACCAGGCACCTTACGAGTTCGAAGCCCATGCGCCGATTGCGTTGGCGGCTGGCGTAAGCGCGGCGGCGATCACCTGCATTCAAAGCGATTCAGCTTTGAAAACGCCATGGAATAAGCATGAAGCGTTATCCGAAATAGAGCATATTTCCATTCGGTTGACCGATGCCATGACACGCGACATCGTGGTAAGTGACGCACTTTATAACGAGCTGAAGCAGCATTTCACGGCGCAGAACCAGCTGGATCTGGTGGCCACCATTGCCGCTTACAACATGGTTTCGCGCCTGCTGGTGGCCTTGAAAATCGGGCACTGAATGCCACTACCGTCGGATACCCGTGCAGAACCCCGGTTGCAGGCCAACTCGGCAACCGCAACCGCGATAACAACGACAACCACCGTGGCCTCGATAACTTCGGCAGCCTCGACCGCTTCGGTGGCCCCAACCGACTATGTACTACTCAAGTGCCACTGGCCCGTTTCGGTGGACTTTCCTGCTTCAGCGGCCTCATTTGCCTCAACTGCCTCAATCACCACGGTTGCCGCAGCTGAATTGGCCGATGCTGCGCAGCAGTGGTGCACCATCCAATCGTGGCATTTGTACCGGGTAGCCTGGGCGCCCGGGGCCAGCCCAAACCTGCCTACAGCCTGGATCTATGCCCGCCTGCCTTCGCGTACGCAACTACAGGCCGGCGCCCTCACAATGCCGGCGCAAGCCTGGCGGCACATTTGCCCAGCCGCACAAGATACGACGCTATCGCGGCTTGAACGGGTGCTGGACCAGCCTGGCTGCTCGCAGGGCGAACCCGCCGTTTTTCATTACGCGGTGGAAACCGACCCCGAGACAGGTTGGGCGGACGAAATTTTCCGCTGGTACGACACCGAACACATGCCTGGCCTGGCGCAAGTGCCGGGCTGCATTCACGCCCGGCGGCTGTTGAACCATGACCACGGCGTGCACCAAGGGCTTGATCACGGTCCGCTGTCGTTGGCCTGCTACGACCTGAGGACGCAAGAAACCTTGGGCTCACCAGCTTGGCTTGCCGTGCGCGGCACAGCCTGGAGCAGCATCACCCGGCCGCATTTCAGCAATACACGGCGCACCATGCTGCAAGTTGCCGGGTGATTTTTCGGATTTTTAATTGCCGTATTTTTATCTATTTATTTTTATTTTTGTAAAATAATAGTTTTAAATAAATAATTGATATATTAATAATAGCTAACTATGTAATTATTACCTCAACAAATTCCATTTTTTAAAAACTATATTTTGTATTTATGTAAAAAAGATAATTTTTCAAGTTCTCTCAATGTATCAGCGAATCTGAAGTCATCGCGAAGTCGGGCGCTGCGAGTTAGCGACCATCGGGCCTTTCGGGCACTTCGCGCAGCCTATTCGCTACGGCACCACCGCCCACCCCATCAGGACGCCTTGGCAAGCCGTTCATTCTGCGGAAACAGCGCCTTGCGGGTTTCGGCATCCACCTCTTGTTTAAAGGCAAAACGGTCCTTTAGCGCCTCAGTGCGCACAGCGGCTGGGCGGGCGCTGATGGCGTCCAGGTGCCGCTTCACGTGCGGCAGTGCCGCCCAGGCATCGGGGCCGATGATGCGCGGAATAGCCCGCGCCCAGCCCCACACGGCCATATCAACCAAGGAATACGCATCACCCACCATCCAGGTACGAGTGGCCAAGTGGTCGTTCAAGATGCCCCAATGCCGTGTCGCCTCAAAGTCATACCGGTTGACCGCATAGTCTTTGGGCTCTGGCGCAAAGTGCTTGAAATGCACCGCCTGCCCACAGTAGGGGCCGATGCCGGTGGCGACAAACATTAGCCACGACAACATCTCTGCGCGGTCTGCAGCCGTCTTGTCCGGTACAAACTGGCCGCTTTTTTCAGCCAGGTACATCAGCATGGCCGTGCTGTCAAACACCCGCACGTCGCCGTCGGTCATGGCCGGCGTTTTGCAGTTGGGATTGATCGCCCGAAACGCCGGCAAGTGTTGTTCCCCTTTGCGGGTGTCCACGGGCACCAGCTCATACGGCATGCCGGTTTCTTCAAGGTAAAGCGCAATTTTGACGGGATTGGGTGACGGGTGGTAGTACAGCTTGATCATGTTGATGTCTCGTAGGTTTAAAAAGGGCGGGCGCTATTGCGCGCGTGCCACGCGAACATCTTATATCGCTGCCCCGGCAGAACCCCATTCGGGGGTTATTGCTTTTTTAGCAAGCCAAAATTAAGCAGGCGGGTTGAGATGTAGGTTTCAGCCAAAAAACACAATAAAGCCAGCAAAAAGCTCACCACCCCAGCCAAAAAACTGTTGACGGCCCAGCGTGCGCCTTTGAAGGCGGTCATTTCACCCAAAAAGAGCGCCAGTATCGTCAGGCCGATCAAGAAAGCACAGGTGGTCAGCAAAGCAATGCTGCCATTGGCCAATTGGCCCCTCAAGCGCAGTTCCGCCAGCTCAGTGGTGGCGTCGGCCAAAAAACCCGCATCCTGCGAGGAAGCTGCGCGGTCTTCCACCAGGCGGGCCCGGTCAATGATCCGGGCCAACCGGTTGGCCACCGCACTGATCATGCCGGAAACCGCTGTCAGCAAGAACACCGGCGCAATGGCCAACTGAATGCCGTGGTTGATGGAATCGGAATCGAGTGGAATCGCCATGGCTTATTGCGTTGATTGTGGGTGTTTTTTGCGCCAGCGGATGGCGGTTCAATCCAACGCTTCGGTTGATTTCACCCGGCAGCGCAGCTCAAACTTCTGGATCTTGCCCGTAGAGGTTTTGGGGATCGGTTCAAACCGGATGTCGCGCGGCACTTTGTAGCCAGCCAGCAGCCCTTTGCAGTGCGCCACCAGTTCGGCAGCGTTCACAGTGGCACCGGGCTTCAGCTCCACATACGCCACGGGCGTTTCGCCCCATTTGGCATCAGGTTTGGCCACCACGGCGCAGGCCATCACGGCCGGGTGGCGGTAAAGGGCATCTTCCACCTCCAGCGAGCTGATGTTTTCACCGCCCGAAATGATGATGTCTTTGCTGCGGTCTTTGATTTTGACGTAACGGTCAGGCTCCATTACGGCCAGGTCACCCGTATGAAACCAACCGCCTTCAAACGCCTTGGCGGTGGCGGCCGGGTTCTTCAGGTAACCCTTCATCACGATGTTGCCGCGAAACATGATTTCGCCCATGGTGGCACCGTCGGCCGGGGTTTCGGCCAAAGTGCTGTCACCGGCGGCGTCGACCGCCATCACCGTCATGCCCTCTTGCAGCGGGTATCGCACACCCTGGCGGCCATTCAGCCGGGCTTGTTCGCCCAAGGTTTCAGACCCCCAGCCTTCGCGCTTCACCGCCACGGCAGCAGGGCCATAAACTTCTGTCAGGCCATACACGTGGGTAATGTCAAAACCAATTTGCGCCATGCCTTCAATCATCGCCGCCGGTGGCGCAGCACCGGCCACCATGCCACGCACTTTTTGCGTGATGCCTTCACGCAGGGCTGCTGGTGCGGCAATCAGCAAGTTGTGCACGATGGGCGCGGCGCAATAATGGTCTACCTGGTGGTCGCGCATGGCATCCAGAATGGCTTGGGCCTCAACCCTGCGCAGGCACACGTGGGTGCCGCCCAGCATGGCCACCGTCCACGGAAAACACCAGCCATTGCAATGGAAGAGCGGCAGCGTCCACAGGTAGGTGGGGAAATGCGGCATGGTCCAGGTAGCGGCATTGCACACGGCGTTCAGGTAGGCACCCCGGTGGTGGGTGACCACGCCTTTGGGGTCGCCCGTTGTGCCCGAGGTGTAACTCACGGCAATCGCGTCCCATTCATCCGCCGGGCCATCGAGTGTGGCCAGCGGCGCATGGGCTGCCAATAGCGCCTCGTATTCAAGGGTGCCCAGGCGCTCACCAGGGCCGGTGTATTCGCTGTCGCAAACGTCAATCACATGCAGGCTGCGGCCATGTTCACTGGCAAGCAGGCGCAGGGCTTCGTTGATCACCGCCGAAAACTCGGTGTCGGTGATCAAAATGCCGGCTTCACAATGGTTCAACTGCCAGGCCAGCAGCGGCGCGTCGAGCCGGGTGTTCAGGGTGTTGAGCACCGCATTGATGGCGGGCACCGCGTAATGCGCTTCGATCATTTCGGGCGTGTTGGGCAACATCACACTCACCGTGCTGCCCCGCCCTGCCCCTAGTGCTTGCAGGGCCGCCGCCAGCCGCGCCGAACGTTCGCGGGTTTGTGCCCACGTGTAGCGCCGCGCCCCATGCACCACGGCAGGCAGGTCGCCAAACACTTCGGCGCTGCGTTCGACAAAACTCACCGGCGAGAGCGCCACATAGTTGGCCGGATTTTTGTCGAGGTGCTGGTCGAAGATGCTGGTCATGGCGGATTCAGTCGGGTTCTGGCGGATCAATTCAAGGGGCTACAAAACTTCATGCACTTCGTAGATGGGCCCGGCGGCCACGCGCCGGCCCATGGCCACAAACACCGCCCGGTTCAGCCAGCTGTATTTGGCGGAAGCCGTCTCAAAAATGGGCATGGCACGCATGTAATAAGTGGCCGGGTCCACCGTTTCACCCCGGCCCAGCCGGGCCAACACCTCTTCAGGGCCATGGCGCATGCCGTTGTAATGCAAAAAGATCAATGCGCCGTCGTCGGT
>JANOWY010000362.1:0-1572 GCA_031418135.1 Rhodoferax sp.
CTGCAAAAGCCCGAACTGGCGGCACATCGCATGAAGATGTTTTGCAGCCTGCACAGCATTGAATAAACCCAAAAAAACCACCAGGAGACACCCGTGAACCCCCTCTTTTTGAATCCGGCCCCATCTCGCCCTAAGCTGCGCGTTGCCACCGCAACTGTGGCCACCAGCGCCTTGCTGCTGGCGGCTTGCGGCAACCTTGCCACCACAGCCAGCAACACGGCTCCTTTGGCCTGCGACGACGGCCTCAAAACCACCTTCAAACCCGATGCACTCACCACCGTGCTGGCCGTGTTCTCTTACAAAAAGGGCGACAAGGTGTTTGTGTCGGATTCAGCTTCGCCCGTTACCTTGGCCGCCGACATGTGCATGGTCAAAATCGGCGTGGGGCCCGGCAACCCCGGCCCGGCCGATGCGCGTTCTACCTCGGCGGGCATTGGCATTGAAGTTTGGCTGCCCAGCCATGCCGCCTGGAACCAGCGCATCCGCAACTATGGCGGTGGCGGTTATGTGGGTGGCAACCACCTGGTGGCCACGGCCAAGGGTGAAACGCTGGCCACCGCCGTGGGCAGCAAATTCCCAGCGCCCATCATTGCCGGCATGGGTTACGCCAGCGGCACAACCGATGCAGGGCAGCGCTGGTCTCAAAACGGTTCGTTCACGTTTTTGCCCGATGGCAGCTTGAACCAGACCTTGCTCAAGGATTTCTCTTACCGCAGCATGGTGGAGCAAGCCCACAAAACCCGCGATTTGGTGAAACTGTATTACGGCAAAAGCCACCAGTTTGCCTACTTTGACGGCCACTCCACCGGCGGCCGCCAAGGCTGGAAAGTGGCGCAAAACTACCCAGATTTGTACGACGGCTATTTGCTCGCTGCCCCCGCCATCAGCACCGGCCCATCGGGCCTGAACTCGTTTTACGCCCAAGTGGTGATGAAAGCCGATTTGGGTTACACCTCGGCAGACCCTGGTTTTGCAGCGGCCAAATTCAAAGACAAAGTAACCGCCGTGAACAAACGTGCGGTGCAAACCTGCGACAAGGAAGGCCTGGGCTTTTTGCTCGACCCGTTCAGCTGCAACTACGACCCCAGCCGCGACGAAGCGGCACTGTGCGCGGGTGTGGCCGGAGTAACAGGCGTGGGGGGCACCGGCGTAACCGGCAAAAACACCGATGCAGCCGCCTGCGTGAACCTGGCTGAAGCCAATGTGATCAACAAACTCTGGTACGGCATTACCAACGACGGCAGTTTTGACGCGAACCAAAGCGCTGCCTCGCGCAGCGGGGTCAACGCCGGGCCCAAGCAGTTGTGGTGGAGCTTTCCGCGCGGTGCCGATTGGGGCAGCCTGATCAGCCGCGTGGGCGGTGCCGAAACCCTGGCCCACCAGAAGCAAGACATCCGCTACGTCACCTCTGCCGCCGTCAATCCCGGCACGGCCTTTGTTCACCCCAGCATCACCGAGCGCGACAAATGGCGCGAAGTCGATGTGGCAGATTTGGCCAACACCTTTCGGCAGGGTATTGCCCTGCAACCGGTGATGAGCCACCTCAACACCGACAGCGCCGACCTCACCCAA
>JANOWY010000363.1:0-8302 GCA_031418135.1 Rhodoferax sp.
GAACTTTCGCTGGAAGGACGGGCCTCTGGTGCCAGCGAAAAAGTATTCGACATTGAACTGCGAGCTTGCTGCTTGCGGTAGCTGGTTAAAGCCTCGGTAGTCAATTTTCAGGACTGACACGCTGAAACCCTGGGGCACCCGAACTGGAATGGCGATATTGCAGCTCTTGCGGTCAAAGCTTTTTCCGGTAGACCCGCCCACACCGACCTGGTATTTGTCAAACAACAAACTCAAGGATGTTGCATCCGGGCTCAGTGTGGCCGATACCGAGCCGGCGGGGCAGCCGGTTCCGCCGTACCCGGGCTCACCCAGGGTGATGCCATCGATGGCAAAAACGGGTGCACAGAGCACCATCGCGGCCAGTGATAAAACGCTTTTTTTCATATTGAAACTCCGGTAGGTGGTGAACAGCATGACACCCTGCAAAAACGCATGGCCATGGTCTGTACATATCGCAAAGCAAATGGGCTCTGCTGGCAACAGGTTAGGACGCGTGCGCATTGCCATCTGTTAGTTGGCGTACACAAGCAACAAACGCACTCGGGCAGGGCGGCCTCTGTCCCCCGCATGATTGACGCAATCCCGCAGCGGCCGTTACGCTCAACCATGTCCACGCTCCAAGCCCTGCGCCCCTCCCTGCCCATCCTGGTCGGCGCTTCGCTGATGCTGACCATCTCGATGGGACTGCGGCAAAGCCTGGGTATTTTTATGCCGTCCGTCACGCGGGATTTGGGGATTCCGGTAGCGGATTTCACCTTGGCCATTGCGGTGCAAAACCTGGCTTGGGGGTTTTTGCAGCCGATCGCTGGGGCGTGGGCGGGGCGTTTTTGTATCTGCTGGGGTTGGTGCTGTTGGCCACGGCGGGCGGGCTGACCACCGTGATGCTGGGCGCGGGCATTTGTATCGGTGCGGCGCTGGCGGCCAATGGCAGCGCAATGGCGATGGCAGCCGCCTCGCGCCCGGTGCCGGTTGCGGTGCGCAACGCGTTCAGAATGGGAAAATCCCGTTCATTTTTCAGGGGATTGACTTGAACTGGCTGAAGCAAAAATTCGAGTTATCGCGTGGAGGTGGGCGCAATGAGCGTCCAATGGAAGGCCTGCGAGGCTTTGCTGTCTTTCTGGTTTTCCTTGTTCATTTCTCGACCCTTGTCGAACCGTGGATTTCTTCGAACCTGCGCTTACTTGTTTTTACCAAGTCCCTTCACACCGTCGGGAATACGGGCGTCGACTTGTTTTTCGTTCTCAGCGGTTATTTGATTTATGGCTCGTTGCTTTCTCGTCGTCAGCAATTTCTGCGTTTCATGTCAAGACGTGTCGAGCGTATTTACCCGGCATTTTCAGTGGTTTTTTTTATTTATGTCGCACTGTCGTTTGTCTTTCCCGGCGAAAACAAGATTCCGTCAACAGTGGTGGATGGAATGATCTACCTTATAAAAAATTTCCTGTTGTTGCCGGGTATCTTTCCGATTGAGCCCTTGATCACAGTTGCCTGGTCATTGAGCTACGAATTGTTCTACTACCTGGCGTTGCCGCCGATCATCCTGCTCTTTGGGTTGCGTGAACGCAGTGGAACATGGCGAACGAGATTCTTCCTCGCTATCGCTTTTTTGACAGCAGTCTATTGTGGCCTCAACGGTGGGCCTGTCAGGCTCATCATGTTCATCTCGGGAATCGTACTGCACGAGGCCATGAACAATCACCGTGTCACCGCGCCTTCAGCCGCACTCGGGGGCTTTGCGCTCGTAGCCGGCCTGTTGTGTACGTTGATTCCTTTGGGCGGCTCTGCGGGCGAGGCAATTAAAGTCTCCATTCTTTTCGTCACTTTTTTTACTGTTTGCCTAATCTGTCTCCAAAATCCATCGTCGTGGTTGCCCCTTTCGTTTTCCTGGACACCGCTGCGCTGGCTAGGAAACATGAGTTACTCCTATTATTTAGTCCATGGATTGGCTCTGAAGGCGGGATTTCTTGCCTTATCAAACTTGGCGCCCAACGCTAGCCATGGCCCTTGGCTGTTCTGGGCTTTGCTGCCCCCAATGTTCGTTTTTACGTTGCTTCCCTCTGCAATGCTATTTTTGTTGGTTGAACGGCCTTTCTCGCTCGCGCCTCGAATAGTGAAAACTAATTTAGTGGGGGCTTTGCCTGAAAACATGACTAACCCTTTGCAGGGACTTTCCAAATAATCAACCTAAAGGTTGTATGTTTTGCTCCAAACGGTCGAACCCCCCAATTTCTTGAAAAAGATCAGTAGCCAAAGGAGGAAACGCTTGCACATCGACCGATTGGCTTGATACGCAACTTAATTCGATGTAACGGAATTCACCTTGACTTACGGGCAAACAGCCCAATCCCCTCTGTCCCCCGCATGATTGACGCAAACGGCAGGTGGACAGTACCCTAGGTCCATGTCCACGCTCCAAGCCCTGCGCCCCTCCCTGCCCATTTTGATCGGCGCTTCGCTGATGCTGACCATCTCCATGGGGCTGCGGCAAAGCCTGGGCATTTTTATGCCGTCTGTGACGCGCGATTTGGGGATTCCGGTGGCGGATTTCACCTTGGCTATTGCGGTGCAAAACCTGGCTTGGGGGTTTTTGCAACCCATTGCGGGCGCATGGGCGGTGCGCATTGGCATGCGGCGGCTGATGGTGGGTGGGGCGCTTCTTTACATCGTGGGGCTGGTTTTGTTGGCCACTGCAGGTGGGCTGACCGCCGTGATGCTGGGCGCGGGCATTTGTATTGGTGCGGCGCTGGCGGCCAATGGCAGCGCCATGGCGATGGCGGCGGCATCACGGCCCGTGCCGGTGGCGGTGCGCAGTGCGGTGTTGGGCATAGTGTCGGCGGCCGGGTCGCTGGGGGCCATGATTGCCGCGCCGATTGGCCAGTCGCTCAGCGTTGAATGGGGCTGGCGCGCCGGCGTGTGGGGGTTTGTGGCGTTATGTGTGCTGATGATTCCGGCCGCCTGGTTTGCCGGCAAGGTTGATGAGCTGCCGCTGCCGCCCAAGCCGGGCGAAGGCGACACGGCCAAGGCTGCGCTGGGCATCGCCTTTCGCAACCCCTTGTTTGTTGTGCTCACGGTGACGTATTTCGTGTGTGGCATGCAACTGGTTTTTTTGACCACGCACCTGCCTTCGTACCTGGCCATTTGCGGTATGGACCCGATGCTCAGTGCCAAGGCACTGGGCATGATTGGCGGCTTCAACGTGCTCGGCAGCCTGTTTTTTGGCTGGGCTGGTGGCCGCTGGAACAAGCTGATGCTGCTGGGCGGCATTTACGCGGTGCGTTCGGCCGCCGTGGCCTGGTATTTTGTGGCCCTGCCCACGCCCGAAACCACCCTGGTTTTTGCCGCCATCATGGGCTTTTTGTGGCTGGGCGTGGCTCCGCTGGTGACGGGCTGGATTGTGGAAACCTTTGGCCTGCGCTGGCAGGCCATGCTGGGTGGCGTGGCGTTTGTCGGCCACCAGCTGGGCAGTTTTGTCGGGGCGTTTGGCGGCGGGCTGATTTATGACCTGGCCGGTTCTTACAACCTGGCCTGGCAAATTGGCGTGGCACTGGGCTTGTCGGCGGGTATTGTGCAGATCAGCTTTGCGTGGCTGAACCGGCCACCTGCGGCTTCGCCTGTTTGATGAAAATTTATTAATTTATAGTAAAATTAACCAAAATTTTAATTAAACTATAGTGTTTTATACTATAACTAACATAGCTTATAGTGCAATTAATACGTGAACAATATCCATTATTTTTTAAGTAAATATTGAATTAACAATAAATATAAGATAATGGCGTCCGGCCAATTCGCCTGGCCGCTTCACGCAACCCATTGCCACAGCGGCTAAACCACCTCAGCCGCAGGCCGCACCGCCAACACGTCCTGTGCCACCTGTTCATACGCATGCGCCAGTTGCAGCACCTGCGCGTCGGCCTGTGGCCGCCCGATGATTTGCATGCCCATGGGCAAGCCTTGGGCATTAAAACCTACCGGCACGCTGATGCACGGCAGCCCGGCAAAGGTGGCGTAAATGGTGGCCTCCATCCAGCGGTGGTAGGTGTCCATGGTGCGCACGCCATTGGCGGTTGTGATCTGCTGGGGCCAGCGCAAGGCGGCATCAAACGGCCATACTTGTGCAGTGGGTATCGCCAAAAAGTCATGCGCTTCAAACAGCTTGAGCATCTGTTGGTAAAACGCTGTGCGCTGCGCACTGGCGGCCAGCAGCTCATTGCCGGTGAGGGTGGCGGCCTGGTCATGCTCCCACAACGCTTCGGGTTTGATCTGGGCGCGGCCATTGGGGTAAAGCAAAAACGGCGCAATGCGGCTGGCGACCAGGGCACGGCGCCACACCAGCCAGCTTTGCCATACGTTTTCAGGCGGCATGCCCAAAGCGGTGGGCGCGACCTCGCAACCCAGGCCCGCCAGGCGCTGCAGGGCTTGTTCACACACGCCCGAAATGCCGTCTTCCAGGGCCAAATAACCGTTCAGGTCACCCAGCCAGCCAATGCGCGTGCGTTTCGCGTCGGCCACCGAGAAGCCGTTTGCCACGCTACTGGCCTTGAAGCCGCCCTGCAAGGCGGTGTTGGCTATCGACAAAGGTGCCCGCGGGTCGTAGCCCGATTGAACCTCCAGCAAATGCGCCACGTCTAGCACCGTGCGCCCCATCGGCCCTTCAGTGCCCAATTGGCTGATAAAGGCGTCTTGCACGGGCCACATCGGCACGCGGCCCTGGCTGGGCCGAAAGCCAAAAATGTTGTTCCAACCCGCCGGGTTGCGCAGGCTGCCCATGAAGTCGGAGCCATCAGCCACCGGCAACATGCGGGTAGCCAGCGCCACCGCCGCGCCGCCGCTGCTGCCACCGGCGGTTTTGCCCAGGTCATACGGGTTACGGGTGACGCCAAACACCTCATTGAAGCTGTGCGAACCCAGCCCAAACTCAGGTACGTTGGTTTTGCCGATCACGATGCAACCGGCCGCCTTCATGCGGCTGACCATCAGGTTGTCTTGCAACGGCACAAAACCGCGTTTAAGTGGCGAGCCCATGGTGTGAGGGATGCCCGCTGCGTCAGACAAATCCTTGATGGCCTGCGGCATGCCGTGCATCCAGCCCATGGATTTGCCACGGGCCAATTGCGCGTCTTTGGCATCGGCATCGGCCAGCAACGCCGCCTTATCGCGCAGGCTGACAATCGCGTTGACAGCAGGGTTCACCGCCTGAATGCGGGCCAGGTAGGCCTGCATCACCTCGCGGCACGACACGGTTTTGGCATGAATGGCGGCGGACAAGTCCGAAGCGCCCAGATCGGTAATGGCAGTGGCCGTAACAGGTTTGGTCATGCTGAATCATCGCCGAATTTGCGGCTGACCGCGATACCCGGCAACGCCGGCAACGGCTTTGAAAACCACTCTATAGTTGCTCCCATGACCTTTTTGGCACTCGACATTGGCAACACCCGCCTGAAATGGGCGATTTACGAAGCCGCTGCACCTGCCGCGACCGTATTGGCACAAGGTGCCGAATTTTTGGAAAACATCGACAAACTGGCCGACGGCCCCTGGGCCGAGCTGGCCGCGCCCAGCCGCATGTTGGGCTGCGTGGTGGCGGGAGACGGCATTCGCCTGCGCGTGCAGGAACAAATCGAACAAGTGCCCGGTTGGGATATTTCACCGCATTGGGTGGTGGCCAGCGAAGCCGAAGCCGGCATTGAAAACGGCTACGACTACCCCACCCGCCTGGGCGCAGACCGCTGGGTAGCGATGATCGGCGCCTGGCACCGCATGCGCGCCAGCGGCCCCAACCGGCCCTTGGTGGTGGTGATGGTGGGCACGGCGGTTACGGTAGAGGCCATCAACGCCGATGGCAAATTTATGGGTGGTTTCATCCTGCCCGGCCACGGCATCATGTTGAAGGCGCTTGAATCCGGCACGGCGGGCTTGCACGTGCCCACGGGCGAAGTGGTCAACTTCCCCACCAATACCAGCGACGCGCTCACCAGCGGCGGCACTTTTGCCATCGCAGGGGCGATTGAGCGCATGGTGCAGCACGTGCGCCGCCATTGCGGTGCAGAACCCGTGTGTTACATGACCGGCGGTGCCGGCTGGAAGATGGCCCCGGCCATGAACGTGGCCTTTGAGCTGGTCGACAACCTTATTTTTGACGGGCTGCTGGAGATTGCGGCGCACCGGGCGCGGGTTTGATGTCAACGCGATAGGCAAGCCGGGTAGGCAGGTTGGGCTTCTCAAATATACAGAAATCTGTACAATAGGCTCATGAAAACAACCCTGAATTTGCACGATGCCCTGCTGGCAGAAGCCAAAACCTTCGCTGCGCGTCAACGGGTCACATTAACGCGTTTGATCGAAGAGGGTTTGCGCATGCGTTTGCGTGCCGCCGATACAACGGCACCACCCAAACGCCGTGCGATGCCAGTCTTTGACGGCAAGAGCGGGCTGGCGCCAGGCCTTTCCGGCTTGAGCACGCGCGAGATGCTGGATGCAGCCGATGCTGGCTGAACTGACCTGCGGCCATGCTGCCGAACTGACCCACAGCCATGCTGGCTGATGTCAACGTCCTGGTTGCGGCTTTTCGCAAAGACCATCCACAACACCTGGCTGCTGCGCAATGGCTGCATGAAACCGTTACAGCGTCACGGGATGGGCAAGTTTTACGCTTGCCAGTCGGTGTGATCAGCAGCTTTTTGCGGCTCGTTACCAACAGCAAAATATTCAACGCGCCGTCCCCGATTGACAAGGCGATCGATTTTGCCGACTGGCTGCTGGAAGATTCCAACGTCAGGCTGGCTGACGGCACCCAGGAATGGTCGCATTTACGCAAACTGGCCTTAGACAAGCGCCTCACAGGCAACCAAATTCCAGATGCCCATCTGGCGGCGTTGTCGATCAGCCTGGGCGAGCCCTTTGTCACCTTTGACAAGGGTTTTCGCAAACTGTTGCCCCCTTCACTTTTGGTGTTGCTGGTTACCGCTTGAGCGCTCAAAGTAGCGCCCAGCGATGCAACAAACCGGGTGATCAGGGTGACTGATTTTCCGAACGAGTCAACCCCGCCACCGCCTGAAACATCGCCTGGCGCGCCTGCGCGACGATCTGGCCTTTCCAGGCATCGGTGTCGGTGTAGAAGGCTTCGAGCAATTGCTGTTTGATCTGCCGGGCCTGCTCTGCGGGGGCCTCGGGGTGCTGGTGCAGCCAGTGCTCGGCACGCAGGGCCTCGGCCACCTGCATCATGGGCAGGGTGCCAAACTCCAGGGCAATGCCCGTGTATTCGGCCCGCGGGCATTCGTCGGCAATCGCTCCAACCATGAGGCCGGTGAGCAAAGCCGAGGTCGAAGAACCATCGTAAATTGACGTCACCGGCGTTTGGCCGCCTCCGTCCCACCAGGCGCGGGTGCGGGCCAGGCGAACCGGGTCGTTGGTGGAGGCAAAAATACGCTCGCCGATGCCGCTGGGCCCCAGGCCGGTGTGCAGGTCTATCCAGGCGATGCGCCGGGCCTGTTGGCCATGCGCCCGCAACACGCCGCGCAGGGTGGTGTTGCTCCAGGTCGGGGCAATGCCGCCGTAAAACAGGCCGTCGGCAAAGGCATGCTGGCCGCGCGTCATAGCGGCCTGGTAGGCGGGCATGCCCCGGGTCTGGATGTAATTCTGGATAGCCACCATGTTCTCTGGCCCCGGCGGCCATTCGCGCGGCAGAAAAAGCTCGGCCAGCTCGGCATAGGGGCTGTTCACCGGCAAGGGTTTTGAGAAATCCTGAAAGTTGCGATTCAGATCGACATTTTCATTCGTGACCCGGCGAATGTGCGAAAACCCATAGGGGTTGAGTGCATGAATGTAAAGCACCGCCACGCCTTGGCTGCGGGCCAGCTCCAGCCACTCGGCATCATGCGTAGCAAACACCTGCACGCCGCTGCCGCAGTAGCCTTCCGCACCATGGCAGGCGCTGCTCACAATCAGCAAATTGGCGGCGTTTGCCGGGCCGCTGCGGGCCACGTCCATCGCCAGCGCTTCGCCATCGCGCCCCGGCAGCGGGTGCACATGGGATTCGATGGCCAGGCCCGCTGAGGCCGCGCCTTCCAGAAACTTGACGCGGGCCTCAGCGTAACTGGCGCTGAAGGCCTGAGGGATGGCGATCATTTGGCCTTTTCGATCAAGCCGCTCGCACCGACGTAGGCGCCTTGAACCAGGCCTCGGCCAGTTCCACCCAGTAGGTGGCACCCAACGGGATCAGCTCGTCGTTGAAGTCGTAACTCGGGTTGTGCAACATGCACGGCCCGGCACCGTGGCCCATGTCGCGGTGGCCGCCTTCGCC
>JANOWY010000364.1:0-3186 GCA_031418135.1 Rhodoferax sp.
GGCGCTTGACGTTTCGGTGCAAGCGCAGGTTTTGCAGCTATTTGAAGAGATTCGGGGCCGCTTGAATTTGGCCATGTTGTTCATCACCCACGACCTGCGGGTTGCCTCGCAGGTGTGTGACCATTTGGCTGTGATGTCCCAGGGCGAGGTGGTCGAATACGGCCCTGCGAGTGAGGTCTTTGCTGCGCCGAAACACGCCTATACCCAGGCGCTGTTTGGTGCTGCACCAGGGCGTGATTTTGCTTTCGCCAAGTCTTGACGCTTGGTACTCCTTTTCCATTCGCTGCCTTTTTCCGTTTTTCGCATGCCTAAATTCTTGATTGCCGGTTTTCAACACGAGACCAACACCTTCGCGCCAAGTTTGGCCGATTGGTCTGCTTTCACCAAGGGCGACTCCTTTCCGGCCTACATGCGCGGTAAAGATTTGATCGACCAACTGACAGGCATCAATATTCCGGTGGCGGGGTTCATCGAGGCTGCCAAGATTCACGGTTGGACCTTGGTGCCCTCTTGCTGGGCTGGCGCGATACCCTCGTCTTACGTTACCCGCGATGCCTTTGAGCGAATTGCGTCTGCCATGCTGGAAGACATCAGCACAGCCAGATCTGCGGGGCTGGACGGCGTCTACCTCGATTTGCATGGTGCCGCCGTCGCGCAGCACCATGACGACTGCGAGGGCGAGTTGTTAGGCCGTATCCGCGATTTGGTGGGGCCCGATTTGCCGATTGTGGCCAGTCTTGATCTGCATGCCAACGTCACGCACCGAATGTTGCAAGCTGCCGATGCGCTGGTCTCGTACCGCACCTACCCGCACGTGGACATGGCTGCAACCGGCGAACTGGCCGCGCAATTGATGATGCGTCGCCTGAAGCTGGGCAAGCGCGAACCGCTGCATTACCGGCGTGTACCGTACCTGATCCCGTTGAACGCTCAAAGCACCTGGATGGAGCCCGCGCGAAGTGTTTATGACGAGTTGATAACGCTGGACGCTTCGCACGGGGTTGTTTTGAGTTTTTGCATGGGGTTTCCGGCAGCCGATTTTGCCGAATGCGCACCTATGGTTTGGGGTTATGGTGCACTGGCGAAAGATGCCGTTGAACAACTCTATGTCAGTGCAGCCAAGCCCGAGCAATGGCGGCTTGAGCTTTTGAGCCCCCGAGACGCGGTAGTGCAAGCCATGGGCTTGGCGGAATCCGCCCACAAGCCCGTGGTTATTGCCGACACCCAAGACAACCCCGGAGCGGGCGGCGACAGCAACACCACCGGGATGCTGCATGCCTTGCGCGAGCAGGGCGCGGGACTGAAGTTTCCGGGTCGGGTGGCGTTGGGCTTGCTGTATGACGAAGCTGCAGGCCTTGCCGCATTGCAAGCCGGTATTGGCGCGGAAATTGAAATTGCCCTGGGCCGTTCAGTGCCAACGTTTACAGGTTCAGCGAGCGACGCGCCTATGCGCGGCCGTTTCAAAGTCGTTGCGTTGAGCGACGGAAAATGTACCTTGACGGGCCCCATGATGACCGGTGTCACTGTTCAACTTGGGCCCTGCGCTTGCCTGGAGATTGACGGCATCTTGATTGCCGTGGTGAGTGGCAAAAAACAACTGCTGGATCGGGAGTTGCTGAGAATGGTGGGCATTCATGCCCAGCACATGCGCATTATTGTGGTGAAAAGTTCCAACCATTTCCGGGCCGATTTCACGGCAAATGCTAGCCACATTTTGGTGGCCAAAGCGGCGGGACCGATGGCTGCAGATCCAGCGGAAATGCCCTGGAAAAAACTGCCTAATTCGATTCGCCGCAGGCCGTGAAACCCCTTAAACCCTGAAAGACCTGCTTGCGCAAACGCTTCCGATGCGTTTGCGCCGGGCTGCAAACTTTGGTTTAACCCATCGCGGCGTAGCGCGCCAGGTGGTGATCGGCATCGCCAAAACGCTGCGCCAGCATGGTCAGCCGCCGGAAGGTGTGGCTGACTTTCATCTCTTCGGTCATACCCATGCCGCCATGCAATTGCACCGATTCCTGGCTGACCAGGCGGGCGCAGTCGGCCACCCGCACCATGGCCGCTGAGACGGCTTTTTTGCGGGTGTTGATGGCGGCCTCGCCGGTTTGCCCACTGGCCGCATCGACCGCGCAGGCGGCAGAAATGGCCATGGAGCGGGCTTCTTCACCGGCCATGAACATGTTCACCATGCGGTGCTGCAACGCCTGGAAGGAAGCGATGGGAATGCCGAACTGCTTGCGGCTTTGGGTGTATTCCAGCGTGGCATCTGTGGCCGATTTCATTGCCCCAACGGCATCTGCGCACAGGAGTGCGGTGGCGAAATCGACTGCTTCTTCGATAACGGGCAGCGCGTCGGTCAACACGCCCATGCTGTCGGCCACCAGATCGGGGCCGCCCAGCAAGGCGGCGGCGGGCAATATAACGCCTTTGAAGCTGACATCTGCTGCGCGTTGGCCATCCACCGTGCGATAGGGGCTGACGCTCACGCCCGCCGCGTTGCGGTCCACCAAAAACAGGCCCACGCCGCCACTGACCGGGCAACCCGGGCCGTGGCTGATTTGTGCGGAGACGACCAGCACGTCTGCCGCCGCAGCACCCATCACCACCACTTTTTCGCCATCAAGTTGCCAGCCCGGCGTGTCACCACCGCCAGGGGCCTTCACCACCACAGTGTTGACGGGGTCTAACGAGTATCGACGGCCCCGCTCCAGATAGGCGAAAGTGGCTTTGCCGCTGCCATCCAGCAATGTGGGCAATACCGCATCGCGTTGGGCTGGGGTGCCGGCACTGGCCACCAGGCGGCTGGCCAGGGCGACGTGATCCAACACCGGCTCAACCACCAGCGCTTCACCAAAGGCCTCCATCGGCGCGATCATGTCCACCGCGCCGCCGCCAAATCCGCCTATACCTTCCGCGAAGGGCAGGGCGGTGAGGCCCATTTCGGCAAAAGCGTCCCAGGCTGTTGGGCTGTAGCCTTCGTCTGAGTTGAGGGTTTTTTTGCGGGCCTCAAAACCGTAGTTGGCGGCGAGGTACTTTTGCAGCGAATCGGCAAGCTGCTTTTGCTCTTCAGAGTATTCGAAATCCATGATGTCGTCCTTACAAACCCAAAGTCATCTTGGCGATGATGTTTTTTTGAATCTCATTGGAGCCAGCGTAAATACTGGCCTTGCGGTAGTTGAAATATCGCGG
>JANOWY010000365.1:0-2022 GCA_031418135.1 Rhodoferax sp.
GAACTATCGGGCGGCCAGCGCCAGCGGGTGGCAATTGGACGGGCGATTGTGCGGGAACCCCAGGTTTTCCTGTTCGATGAGCCGCTCTCCAACCTGGACGCCAAACTTCGCGGCCATATGCGCGCCGAGCTGGCCTTGTTGCACGAGCGCCTGGGCAAAACCACCCTGTACGTGACGCATGACCAGGTCGAGGCCATGACCTTGGCCAACCGGATTGTGATTTTCGACAAAGGCCGTATCCAGCAAGTGGGCTCACCGTCGCAAGTGTTCAATGAACCGGCTTCGCTGTTCGTCGCCGCTTTTATTGGCACGCCCAGCATGAACCTGCTGCCCGCCCGGTTTGAAGACGCGCCGGGCCCAGGTCGCCTCATCGGCAGCGGGTTCGCGCTGACAGCACCCGCCTGGCTGCGTTCGCGCTTGTCGTCAGCGGACCAGGCACTCACCGTGGGCATTCGGCCGCAAGCCTTTGAACCCACGACGGGCCCCGGCCTGCCGGTGCGGGTCGACGTGATTGAATACCTGGGCACCGAAAGCCAAGTGGTGGGGCATTTGACAGGTGCCGCTGGCAGCGCACCCGTAGCCACAGGCCAGCGCATCACCGCGACGCTGCCGGGAGATGCCCATGCCCTGCTGCATCAAACCCTTGCACTCAATGCTCCACCAGAGAAGCTTCACGTTTTTGACACCACTAGCGGGTTGGCTTTGCGGCCCTGACAAAAACCCTTCACACGCCACCCGACCCAGCCCGCCCATCGGTCACACCTACTTTCACTTGCAGTCCTGCTTTCGTTCCCAGCACCCAACCTTTATTCAAACCAGGAGACTCTCATCATGTTGCGCAGATCTTTCGTCAATGCCACCACGCTCACTGTCTTTGGTGCCGGCCTGCCCGTCAGCGGCGCCATCGGCCAAAACCGTTACGCCAAATACGCCGGCAAAACAGTCACCATCAATATCCCGGCCCATCCCCATTACGACGCGATGGTCAAACTTCTGCCCGAGTTCACCAAAGAGACCGGCATCAAGGTCGAGGTGGACAAACTCGCCATCGGCCGCCTGAAAGAGAAGCAACTCCTCGAAATGGCCAAACCCCAGGGCGACTATGACCTGGCGTGTTACATCGTGATGTGGAAGGGCGAATACGTCGCCAAGAACCTGATCCAGCCGCTGGAACCTTTCTTTGCCAACCCGGCGCTAGCCGACCCGGCCTATGACATGAAAGACATCATCCCGATCTACCTTGAAAACCTGGGCCTGGTCGGCGGCCCCAAGGGTTACCTGGCCGGGCCGGGTGCCAAGTTGTATGGTCTGCCGTATGGCGCAGAAACCTCGGTGCTGGCCTATCGGCGTGACGTGTTCGCCAAACTGGATCTGAAAGTTCCTGAAACTTACGACGATTTCAGCAAGGCACTGCGGGTACTCAAAGACAAATCAGGCATCGGCGCACTCACCTCACGCGGCCAGGCAGGCCACCAGTGTGTGCACGCCTGGCTGTTGCACCTGAACCCGCTGGGCGGTGGCGTGTTCGACGCCAACTGGAAACCGCGTTTCAACGACAAAATGGGTGTGACCGCGCTGAAGTTCCTGCAAGAAGTGGTGGCTACCGGGCCGGCCGGCATTCCGGGTTATGGCCAAGGCGAATCCAACACGGCTTTCCTTCAAGGGCAAGCCGCCATGTACCTGGATTCGACCAGCTTGGCAGGTGTTGTCAACGACCCCGCACGCAGCAAGGTGGTGGGCAACGTCAGTTGGGCGTTGCATCCTGCGGGTGTGAAGCGCGCTTCGCAGTCGGGCGGTTTGGGCCTGACGATTCCCAAAAACGCCAAAAACCCGGATGCCGCCTTTTTGCTCATGCAATGGCTCACCTCCAAGGCGCAAGACAAAGCCGTCACCCGCCTGGGCGGCGCACCGATGCGCAACTCGACCATGGCCGATGCCGAACTGGTGCGCCAGTACCCCGAGTTCATCGTTTTCAAGGAAGCCCTCAAATACAGCAATCCCGATTGGCGCCCGATCATCGCC
>JANOWY010000366.1:0-1526 GCA_031418135.1 Rhodoferax sp.
ACCCAGGGCTTTGCCTGGGTAGCACTTTGAATCAAAGCCCACTCACCCCCAAAAACAGCCCATCGCATCCTCATCCACCACCTTCAAAAACGCATCGACTGACGGGGCATGCAGGTGAGGTGTGTAGCCGTGCCACTTCAGGTCTTGCCTGCGCCAGAAAATCTTCCACAAACCGGTGCGTTGGTTGAAGGTGGCTTTGGCGAACGGGCGTTCGTGTTTTTCGAGCGGGTTTTGCCAATCGGGGCGGGTTTCAAAGAGCACCAGGCTTTGCGCTTCGAGCCGCCAGCCGATGTCTAGCTCATCACGAATGGCCGGTGGCGGGCGGTGTTTTTGCAGCCATAGGGCCATGGTTTCGGTGGTGGTGTGGCGATCAAGCGGGGTTGGGGCCATAGAGATAGCGTTAAAAGTTATTTATAAGTATTTTTGTGAAATAAATATATATTTTATAGTCATATTTACTATGATATTAATAACTAACAATGAAATTAATATTTGAACAATACGCATTTTTTATTATTTAATTTTTGCAAAAATACTTAATTAGTCCTTCCCAAGCAATCTTTTACCGCCTCCGGTTTGTATTGAACGGCGTTCGCGCTGAAAATGCAAGGTGACTGGCTTGGGCATCCTGGGTATTGAGCGGGTGCCAGCCATTGTGCTACCACCTCTTCCAACAGATTCCAACAGGAGCTTTCATGACGTTTGATGCCACCTTGCTGGCCACCCAAGCCGCCCAGCTCGAACAGGTGCTGCGCCTGCGCAGTGTGCCGTTTGGCATGAAGCTGTTTGAAAAATCCGCCGACATGCAGGCCATACCGCGGATTCGCCGGCCGGCGGGCAAGGTGCACACGGCGGATCAAATCGTGGCGCAGGCCGCCAGGCTGGGCTGGACGGTGGGCATCACGGCCAGTGATTTGGTGGGTGACCAGTGCCGCGCGGTGCTGGGGCTGTGCGCGCAAGACGAAACCTGGCTCAGTGGTCAATCCATGGTCGGGGTTTGGTACGCCACCCCGGCCGATGCTGCAGCCCACCAGCGCGCCATGCCGGTGGTGCCAGCCGGGCGGTTTGAGGCGCTGGCGGTGTCGCCACTCTCCAGCGGGCGCCTGGCTCCGCCCGATATCGCCCTGTTTTACGCCACGCCCGGTGCCATGATGTATTTCATCAACGGCCTGCAATATGTGGGTTACCAGCGGTTTGACTGGAGCGTGGTGGGTGAATCGGCCTGTGCCGATTCATGGGGGCGGGCGCTGGCCACGCGCCAGCCCAGCCTGTCGATTCCGTGTTTTGCCGAGCGGCGTTACGGCGGCGTGCAAGACGATGAGATGTTGATGGCCTTGCCACCCGAATACATCGGCAAGGCGCTGGAAGGCATGGCGGCGCTCTCCAAAAACGGGCTGCGCTACCCGTTTCCGGCTTACGGCATTCAGCAAGATGTGCGCGATGGCATGGCGGCCAGTTACCCGGAACGCGCCAAAACGGCCTGATGGCCGCCAAATCGTTGACAATCATTTCATGCACCCCGACAT
>JANOWY010000367.1:0-5419 GCA_031418135.1 Rhodoferax sp.
TTGGCCACTTGGTCTGTGCCGATATTGCCGCTGGCACCGGGCACGTTTTGCACCACCACACTTTGGCCCAAACGCTCGGCCAGGCGCGGCGCAACCGCGCGGGCGATGGTGTCCATGCCGGTGCCGGCCGTAAAGGGCACCACCAGACGAACACCTTGACTGGGGAAAGTTTGTGAATATGTATATGACGATAGTAGAATCGAGATAAAAAAGGCAATTGTTCTCATAATAGTTCCACTTGTAGCTATAATTTTTATATAAAATTTGACTTTTATTTATAAATTATTTTACTAAATTTTAATATAAATAATTACTATTTAGACGCTTACAGGTTTCATGCGGTGCACCCAAGCACCGTCACTCTACCCGTTTACGCCAACCGTTGTCAGGGTACACGGGCCAAGTCCACCATTTTGCTACGCAAGGCGGGTAGCGCCGCCAGCATGGCCGCGCGGCCGGCTTCTATGCTGCGCCTGCGCGAAGAAAAATCGGCGCTGCCGGTACCGCTCAGCGCGGGGCGCACCACCAGGTCGGCCTCTTTGAGTTCATAGGTGTTGATGCTTTTGCTCATGATGGCAAAGGTTTGCAGCAGGATTTGCAAGGTGTCGCCGGCGCGGTTGCCTTGCGGGTCTGACGAAATATCAACGCCAATCACCAATTCGGCCCCCATTTGCCGCGCAAATCGCACGGGTACGGGCGAGACCAGGCCGCCGTCCACATATTCGCGCTCGCCAATTTTGACGGGCTGAAAAACCGCCGGTACCGCGCTGGAAGCCCGCACTGCGGTGCCGGTATCGCCGCGCTGGAACAAAATGGCCTGGCCGCTGTGCAGGTCGGTGGCGACGATGCCCAGCGGTATCGGGAAGGTTTCAATCAGCGCCCCGCCCACCTGGGTGTTCACGTACCGCGCCAGCGCTTCACCACGCAACATGCCCCGGTTGAAGATCGGCAAGATCCAGTCGGCAATCGCCGCTTCTTCCATGGTTTCGGCCACCTGTTGCAGTTGGGTCGGGCTTTTGCCGCTGGCATAAATGGCCGCCACCAGGCTGCCCGCCGAGGTGCCGGTGACGAACTGGGGCCGCAGCCCCGCCTCTTCCAGCACCTGGATCACGCCCACATGGGCAAACCCGCGCGCCGCGCCGCCGCCCAGCGCCAAGCCAATTTTGGGTGGGCGTTTGGGTACCGTCACAGCCTGGGCAACGGGTGGCGTGGGCGCTACAGGCGGGGGCAGTTGGGCGCAGGCGGCCAGCAACAGTGCCGCCACGGCAGCCCACAATGCAGGCCGCATCAATGGCCCGGTTATTTGGATGGTATTGAGAACTATTCGCATTTATCGTATACTGCCAAACATCGGTTTTTAACTCACTAGAGCATCGTCCAAATTATGAAACTCAAACTGCTTTGCCTTGCCCTGATGGCCCCGTTGGGTGCCAGCTTCACGCCCGCCGCCCTGGCGCAGGAACAGGTGGTCAACCTGTATTCCGCGCGGCATTACTCGACGGATGAGGCCCTGTACCGCAACTTCACCCAACTGACCGGCATCAAGATCAACCGGGTGGACGCTGACGACGCCGGCATTGTCGCCCGCCTGAAGGCCGAAGGCTCTGCCTCGCCCGCCGATGTGATTTTGCTGGTGGATGCCGCCCGGCTCTACAAAGGCGAGGTGGAAGGCCTGTTCCAGCCGGTCAAGTCCAAGCTGCTGGAAGAGGCGATTCCGGTCGCCTTGCGTGCCACGCCCGCGGCTGACGGCGGCACCGCGTGGTTTGGCCTTTCCACACGCGCCCGGGTCATCGTGTACGACAAACTGAAGGTCAAAAAAGCAGACGTCGATACCTACGAAAAACTGGCAGACCCGGTGAACAAGGGTCGCCTGTGCATCCGTTCCGGCTCACACCCCTACAACCTGAGCCTGTTTGGTGCGGTGGCCGAACACCTGGGTGACGCCAAAACCCAAGACTGGCTGCAAGGCATGGTGAACAACTTCGCGCGCGACCCCAAGGGCGGCGACACCGACCAGATCAAGGGTGTGGCCTCGGGCGAATGCGGCATCGCCGTCACCAACACCTATTACATGGCGCGTATCTTGCGCTCCAAAGACCCGGCAGATCAGGCCATCGCCAACAAGGTGGGCGTGATGTTCCCCAACCAGTCCAGCTGGGGCACCCACATCAATATCGCCGGCGGCGCAGTGGCCAAATACGCCAAAAACCAGGCCAACGCAGTGAAGTTTCTGGAATACCTGGCCAGCCCGGCAGCGCAAAACTACTTTGCCGATGGCAACAACGAATGGCCGGTCGCCAAGGGCGTGGTGGTGAACAATGCCGCCCTCTCTGCCATGGCGGGTGACGGCTTCAAAAGCGAAACCCTGCCCATCAGCATGGTTGGCAAAAACCAGGTGAAGGTGCAACAGATGCTGGATCGGGTTGGCTTCAAGTAGCATGGCGGCAGGCGGCAGGCTGCCCCGGGCTTTTTAATTGCGTTGCAAGGGGGGTTCTGACCGCATTTCTTAAGCCACATGTTGTTTTCGATGCTGTCTCCTTTGTCTTCTGCTGTCGTTCATTCCCTACGAGCGAGCCCAAACCGTATCGGCAGGGCGCTTGGGGTCCTGTTGATTGCCTGCTGCAGCTGCCTTCAAGCACAGGAATTGCAGGCCGACCTGAATGAACAGGTCATCCTGGTGCCCAAGAAGGGCAGCTTTTTCACGGCAGAACTCGAAACCACCGTTTTCAAACCAGCGGGTGACGGGCCCTTTCCGGTGGTCATCATCAACCACGGCAAAGCACTCGGAGATCCGCGGTTTCAGGCCCGCTACCGGCCTTTGGGGCCGGCGCGGTTTTTTCTGAGCCGGGGCTATGCCGTGGTGGTTCCCATGCGTCAGGGGTTTTCAAAATCCAGCGGCGCATATATCGCGGGCGGCTGCAACGTGGAGAGCAATGGCAGGGTGCAGGCCGAAGATGTCAAGGCCGCGCTGGATTGGTTGGGCCTGCAAACATGGGCGCACCCAGAACAGCGCTTGCTGATGGGGCAATCGCACGGGGGCTGGACCACCCTGGCCTTCGGCGCATCCGGGTTTGGGAGTGTCAAGGGTTTGGTCAATTTTGCCGGTGGCCTGCGCCAGGACTCCTGCGCCGGATGGGAAGCCAATCTGGGTCGCTCAGCAGGCCAATACGGCAAAGAAACCGCCCTGCCGTCACTTTGGTTCTATGGCGACAACGACAGCTTTTTTTCACCCACCACCTTTCGGCCCATGTTTGAGCAGTACACCGCAGGTGGTGCCAAGGCCGAACTGGTGGCCTTTGGCAATTTTGGCTCAGACGCCCACAGCATGTTTGGCTCCCGTGCCGGTGAAGCGATTTGGCAAAACAAGGTTGTAGCCTTCATGACAACCTTGGGTCTGCCAACAGCCATCAACCAGCCTCACTTTGCACAGGTCGTTCGGATGTCCGTGCCCCCGCCCTCCAACTTTGCCGACATCAACGATGCCGAACGCGTGCCCTATTTGAAAGACACGGGTCGCCAAGGCTACAAGACCTTCCTGACCAAACAGTTCCCGCGTGCTTTTGTACTGGCACCCAACGGTGCCTGGAACTGGACCGAAATGGGCGATGATCCGCTAAAACGCGCACTGGATGCCTGCAACCGGCGCACCGATGGCAAGTGCAAACCGTACGCAGTCGATGACGTGGTGGTTTGGGCTGAATAAATGAGGGTTGTGTCCTCTAAAGGCAAACCTGATAATCCGCGCCTTGACACGCCAATCTGGCCATTTTTTGAAAGTTCCACATGAAAATTCTGGGAATCGTGTTTTGGGTCGCCTTGCTTGGCGGCATGGTACTGATCATTGCCGGGCAACTGGGGATGCTCAGGGGCAAGGCACCCGGCAACCTGGGGGTTAAAGATGGCCGGCTGAAACCGCCGTCCAAGACACCCAACAGTGTGAGCAGCCAAGCCACTCTGTATCCAGATCATCCGCAAAAAGATTTCGCCACCATCAAACCATTCGAATTTTCGGGTGATGGCGCAAAAGCGATTGAAAAACTGGCGAAAATACTAGAGAATAGAGAGCGAGTTGTGCTTGTTTTTCGTGAACAAGATTACATTTATGCGCAGTGTAGTACGTCTTTATTAAAATTTACGGACGACATCGAGTTCTGGCTCGACAAGCCCGCTGCATTGATCCACGTACGCTCCAGCAGCCGCTTGGGCCGCAAGGACTTCGAGGTGAACCGCAAGCGGGTTGAAAGCATTCGCGCCGAATTCAACGCATTGCCGGTTTGACACGGGCAATTTCCGAACTGGACGTTTTGTCTACGCCAGAATTGTTCAAAAAAAAAGCGGGCTTGCAGCCCGCTTTTTGTTAACCCCGTGCGCTAACCGCAAGAAAAGCGATTGGCCCGCCTGATTTAATCCGCCGCCGCTGCCTCGGCCGCTTCTGGCTTCGCCCTGCCCTCTTTTTTGGGCAGTGGCTGGATGTCCAACACCACTTCGCCGTTTTCCACCCCTTTGTCGTCGGTGGTGACTTTCATGTCCACCGTCAGGCGGCCACCGTCTATCAGGCGGCCAAACAACAACTCGTCGGCCAAGGCGCGGCGAATGGTGTCTTGAATCAGGCGCTGCATCGGACGGGCACCCATCAGCGGATCGAAGCCTTTCTTGCCGAGGTACTTGCGCAGCACATCGGTGAAGGTGACATCGACCTTCTTGTCGGCCAACTGGGTTTCCAGCTGCAAGAGGAACTTGTCAACCACCCGCAAAATGACGTTTTCATCCAGCGCCTTGAAGCTGACTGTCGCGTCGAGCCGGTTGCGGAACTCGGGCGTGAATAGGCGTTTGATATCCGCCGCCTCGTCACCCGCCTCACGCGGGTTGGTGAAGCCGATGGTGGCCTTGTTCATGGTCTCGGCTCCCGCGTTGGTCGTCATCACGATGATGACGTTGCGGAAGTCCGCCTTGCGGCCATTGTTGTCGGTCAGCGTGCCGTGGTCCATCACCTGCAAGAGCACATTGAAGATGGCTGGGTGCGCCTTCTCGATCTCATCGAGCAGCAACACGCAATGCGGCTTTTTGGTGATGGCTTCGGTGAGCAAACCACCTTGGTCAAAACCCACGTAGCCGGGCGGCGCACCGATCAGGCGGCTCACCGCGTGCTGCTCCATGTATTCGCTCATGTCGAAACGGATCAGCTCGATGCCCATGATGTAGGCCAGTTGTTTGGCGGCTTCGGTCTTGCCAACGCCCGTGGGGCCGCTGAACAGGAAGCTGCCAATCGGCTTGTCGCCCTTGCCCAAGCCGGAGCGCGCCATCTTCACAGCAGAGGCCAACACGTCCAGCGCCTTGTCCTGTCCAAACACCACATTCTTCAAATCGCGCTCGAGCGTCTTGAGCTAGCCGCGATCATCGTTGGACACATTGGCGGGCG
>JANOWY010000368.1:0-3283 GCA_031418135.1 Rhodoferax sp.
AGGGTGTTGTAAATCGCGGTTTCGATTTCACGGGAAAAGGCCAGCGTGCATTTTTCGCCGGCATCGGGGGTCACCATGCCGTGCTCAATGTAATCATGCAGCACCTGCGGCTCCCAGCGTGCAAACATTTTTTTGGCCGCAAAGTGCGCCAGTGCCTCGGCCTTTGACGGCCAACTGGTGCGCCGCGTCTTGCTCACCTTGGCGGGCGAAACCGAACCCACAAATTGCGCCGTTTTGGCCATCTGGATCGCGGCCGCCTTCCAGCCGCCTACCAACGGGGAGTCGAGCAGCACCACGCCTTTGACGCCATGGCCGCCCATATCCGGGTGCCGCGCGGCTGCCATCACGCTCAAAAAGCCCCCCAAGGAATGCCCGACCAAGTAGGCGGGTTGCCCCGCCTTCTCAATCTCGGCCTGAGCAAAATCGGCCACCTGTTTGGCCAGATGCGGCCAGTTGTTGGTCACCGGGTAAGCCAGGTCGTGCCCCAATTTTTCAATCGCCTTCACCGTGAACCCCCGTGCCCGCAGGCTGCGAAACATGACGCGGTAGGTGCTGGCCGGGAAGCTGTTGGCGTGGGAGAAGATGATGAGGGGCATGGCGTCAGGCGATGGGTGGCAATCGGGAAATGGAAGAAGGCGTGGCGGTGCAGGTCGGCTCAGGCGGCGGCCGCCAATTGCTTGAGTTTGTAGAGTGCTTCCAGTGCATCCCGCGGGCTCAAGGCATCCGGGTTCATCGCGTTCAGCGCAGCCTCCAACGGGCTGGGCACGTTGGCTTGGGTTTCAGGCGGCGCGGCGAACAGGTCTACCTGGGCGCGTGATTCGGTGGCTTTGGTTTCCAGTGCGTCCAGCGTCTGACGGGCCTGGTTGACCACCTGGGCGGGCATGCCGGCCAGGCGGGCCACCTGAATGCCGTAACTCTTGCTGGCCGGGCCGGGTTGGATTTCACGCAGGAAGACGATGTCAGAGCCCGCTTCGGCGGCGCTGACATGCACGTTGACGGCCTGGTGGTGGTCGGCCGGGAACTCGGTCAATTCAAAGTAGTGGGTGGCAAACAGCGTAAAGGCGCGGGTTTTGTCATGCAGGCGGCTGGCGATCGCTGCGGCCAGGGCCAGGCCGTCAAAGGTGGAGGTGCCCCGGCCAATTTCGTCCATCAACACCAGCGAATCAGCCGTGGCGGTTTGCAATATCTGGGCGGCTTCTACCATCTCCAGCATGAAGGTCGATTGCGCGTTGGCCAGGTCGTCCGCGGCGCCAATGCGGGTGTGGATGGCATCAATCGGCCCCAGGCGGCAGGCCCGGGCGGGCACATAACTGCCGATGCTGGCCAGCAGCACGATCAGCGCCACCTGGCGCATGTAGGTCGATTTGCCGCCCAGGTTGGGGCCGGTGATGATCTGCATGCGGGTTTTGGGTGAGAGGCGGGTGTCATTGGCGATGAAGCTGCCGGTGGTTTGCGCCAGCGCCACGGTTTCTTCGAGCCGCATCTGCACCACCGGGTGGCGGCCCGCGTCGATGTCGATGCACGATTCGCGCACGAACTGGGGTGCGCACCAATCGAGCGAGAGCGAGCGTTCAGCCAGGGTGCACAACGCGTCCAGTGTGGCAATGGACTGTGCCACGCGGCTGAGCATGGGCACATGGGCCTGCAGGTTGTTGAGCAACTGCTCGTACAGCCATTTTTCACGCGCCAAGGCGCGCTCCTGGGCGCTCAGGGCCTTGTCTTCAAAGGCTTTCAGTTCGGGCGTGATGAAGCGTTCGGCGTTTTTCAGGGTCTGGCGGCGGCGGTAGTCGTCGGGCACCTTGTCGGTGTGGCTTTGGGTGACCTCGATATAAAACCCGTGCACTTTGTTGAACTGCACCCGCAGGTTGGGGATATTGGTGCGGGCCCGTTCGCGGCCTTCGAGGTCCAGCAAAAATCCGTCGCAGTTGTTTTGGATGGCGCGCAGTTCGTCGAGTTCGGCATCGAACCCATTGGCGATCACACCGCCGTCGCGCACCAGGGCGGCGGGTTCTTCCAGAATGGCCCTTTGCAACAGGGCAGCGCATTCGGGCTGGGGGTGCAGGTGCAAGGCCAATTGGGTCAGCAAATCACCTTCGATCCCGGGCATAGTGGTGTTTTGGGCCAATTGTTGATGAAACACATTCACCAGCAGCTGCGTTTTTTGTAGCGTCACGGCGAGCCCGACCAGCTCGCGCGGGCGCACCTGCATCAGCGCGATGCGGGCGCTGATGCGCTCGACATCGGCGCAACCTTTCAGCCCGCTGCGCAAGGGCTGCCACAGGCTGGCGCGCAGGGTGCCGATGGCATCGAGCCGCTGCTGCGCCTCGCGCCGATCCCGCTGGGGCTGCAACAGCCATTGTTTGAGCAGGCGGCTGCCCATGCCGGTCATACAGGTATCGAGCAGCGAAAACAGCGTGGGTGAATCTTCGCCGCGCAGGGTTTGTGTCAGTTCCAGGTTGCGCCGCGTTGTCAACGGCAGGTTGATCAGCGTGTTGCTGGTGTGGACTTGCAGGCGGTGCAAATGGCTAAGCGCCCGGCCTTGGGTGTGTTCGGCATAGGCCAAGAGCGCGGCGGCGGCGGCGTGGGCCTGCGGCATGTCTTGCGCGTTCCAGGCTTGCAGGCTGGCAGTTTTGAGGTTCTCTTGCAGTTTGCGCTGGCCCAGGGCGGCATCAAACTGCCAGTCGGGCCGGATGCACAACGAAAACACCTGGCCGCTGGTGTTGAAATGACGCAAGGTTTTCAGTGTGGCTTCAAACGCGTTGCTGGCGCCCGCGCTGTACAGCAGTTCGCTGGGGGCAATGCGGCTGACCCAATCTGCCAGCTCATCAGTGTTGCATTGGGCCAGATGCACCACGCCTTGCGTCACGCTCAGCCAGGCCAGGGCACAGCCCGCGCGGGGGGCCTGGTGCACAGCCAGCAGCACTGATTCGGTCTTTTCACTGAGCAGTTCGCTGTCGGTCAGGGTGCCGGGGGTGACCACGCGCACCACCTTGCGCTCCACGGGCCCTTTGCCGGTAACTTCGCCGACCTGTTCACAAATCGCCACCGATTCACCGAGTTTGATCAGCCGCGCGAGGTAGCCTTCAACCGAATGAAACGGCACGCCGGCCATCACCACCGGCTCACCAGCGGAATTGCCGCGCCGTGTTAGGGTGATGTCCAGCAGGCGGGCGGCCTTTTCGGCATCGGCAAAAAACAGCTCGTAAAAATCACCCATGCGGTAGAGCACCAGGGTGTCGGGGAAGTCAGCTTTGATGCGCTTGTACTGCGCCATTGATGGCGT
>JANOWY010000369.1:0-3045 GCA_031418135.1 Rhodoferax sp.
TTTCAGGAGATCGACGTGAAAATTTCAGCACTCAAACTGCTTCCCTTGGCCCTGGGCTTGAGCCTAGCTGCAGGCTTCATGAACCAGGCAGTGGCGCAGGTCACCATGCGCAACAGCATTTCCATCGGGCAAAACTCACACCAAGGGGTAGGCGTCGACGTTTTTGCCCGTGAAGTTGAAAAACGTACCGGTGGCCGTTACAAAATACAGAACTTTTTTTCGGGCTCGCTGGGTGGTGAGCGTGAATCGATTGAGGCCGTTCAACTGGGTACCCAGGAACTGACCCTAACCTCCACCGGCCCGGTGCCCAATTTTGTCCCGGACGCAAAAATTCTGGACATACCGTTTCTGTTCCGCGACAAGGCACATGCACATGCGGTGCTGGATGGCCCGATTGGCCAGGACATGCTCAAACTATTTGAACCCAAAGGTTTCAAGGCACTGGCATGGGCCGAGAACGGTGTACGCCACATGACCAACAACAAACGAGCGGTAAACGGCCCGGAGGATCTCAAAGGCCTGAAATTGCGCACGATGGAAAACCCCATCCACATTGCGGCCTACAAAGGTTTTGGCATTGTTCCGACCCCCATGGCCTTCCCCGAAGTTTTTGCAGCGCTTCAGCAAGGTACGGTTGATGGCCAGGAAAACCCTTTGTCGGTCATTATGGCGGGCAAGTTTGACCAAGTGCAAAAACACCTGACCTTGACGGGGCACGTGTATTCGCCCGCCGTATGGCTCATGAACAAGGCGGTTTATGACAAACTGTCAGCGGCTGACAAACAGCATTTTCTGGATGCCGCCAAAGAGGGCACCAAAGCCAACCGGGCACGGGTGGCTGAAGACGATGCCAATGGGGTTGCAGACTTGCGCAAAAAAGGCATGCAAATTGTCGAGAACCCGGACAAGGCCAAATTTGTTGCCGCCCTGGTGCCCATCAACGCCGAGTTTGAAAAGCAATTTACCAAAGCAGCCATCGACAAAATTCGTGCTGTGAACTAGATTTCAGCCGCGCGGCAAGGTGAAAATGCCCCCTTGTTGATTACCAAAGAAAAAGGGGCTTCGGCCCCTTTTGTTTCGACATCCTGTGGCCCCGGGTCACATCCACCCGATGCACCGTAAGGAATCCATGAAAGAAACATTTTTGCGGATCGACCGCGCAACGACCGGCTTTTCCATGGCGCTGGCGTGTGCCATGCTGGCACTTGCTGCAAGCCTTGGCATGTACCAGATCATCACCCGTTTCATTCTGGAACGACCCGCCGAGTGGAGTGAGGTAATGATCCGCTTCAGCCTGATCTGGATGGTCTTCATGGGTATTCCCATGGCGTTTCGGCAAGGTGCCATGGTCAGCGTGGACGTGATGTATCGATGGAGCCCGCCCAAACTCAAGCGGGTACTCGATTGGGTGGTATTTTTGGCGGCCTTGGTGCTGGTGCTGGTCATTGTTTGGTGGGGGTGGGATTACGCACAACGTGGCAAGGTGCAAACCGTGATTGGCATGGAAAGCCTGTCCATGTTTTGGGCCTACCTTGCCATGCCGGTTGGCGGCCTCTTCTCGATCGTAGGTTTGATTGCCAATTTGCTGGATCCCCAGCGGCTTGAACTGGAGACTGCGCAATGAACAACGTGAATAAGCCATCTTTCGACGGGCCGCCCCTAGAAAAATACGCCCGCTTGGGGGGCAGAGAGCTACACGCAGTGGGCGAACGTGGGGGCCAGCTTTCATGAGTGCCATCATGGTATTGACGATGGCGCTTTGTTTCGCGCTGTCGGTGTCGGTCGCCGTATCCATCGGACTCTCTGCCGTGTTGGGGATTCAGGTCAACAACGCCAACATGCTGATATCCGTCAAGGAGATGTTCAATTCGATCAACAAGTTTCCGTTGGCTGCGATCCCCTTTTTCATCCTGGCGGGCAACCTGATGGAGACCGGTGGCATTTCACGCAGGCTGGTGGAATTTGCCAAGAGCATCGTGGGTGGCGTGCAGGGTGGCCTGCCGATGACTTGTGTGCTGACTTGCATGATTTTCGCGGCCGTGTCGGGCTCGTCGGTAGCCACCACCTTTGCCGTGGGCGCGATTTTGATTCCGGCATTGATCAAGCATGGTTATCCCGTTGCTTATGCAGCGGCTTTGCAGGCCAGCAGCGCCGAATTGGGCGTCATCATTCCACCGTCCATTCCCATGATTTTGTACGCGGTGAGTGCAGAGGTTTCGGTGGGGGAAATGTTTATTGCCGGTTTTGGGCCAGGTATTTTCATTGGGGTGGCGTTGATGGCGTTTTGCTACCTCTATTGCAAATACAAAGGTTGGGGCAAAGGCGATGGCGAAGGCAAACTGAGCTTTGGCAAGGCGACTTTGCAGGCCAGTTGGGCGCTGTTTATGCCGGTCATCATTTTGGGTGGTATTTACGGCGGTATCTTCACCCCCACTGAAGCATCGGCTGTTGCCGTCTTTTACGCTTTGCTGGTCGGCATGGTGATCCACCGGGAAATAGGTATTGCAGACCTTCCCAAAATCCTGAAAAAGTCCGTCATGTCCAGCGCCGTCATCATGTTTGTGATCGCCAACGCCGGGTTGTTTGCATTCCTGATCACCCGCGCCGGTGTGCCAGAAGCTATCGGCATCTGGCTACAGGAAGTCCTGAAAACACCCGCCATGTTTTTGCTCGGCGTGAATGCGGCGTTGTTCATCATTGGCATGTTCATTGAAACCAGCGCCGCCATTATCGTTTTGGCACCTATCCTCGCGCCGGTGGCCATGAAGTTTGGCATTGACCCGATTCACTTTGGGCTGGTGATGGTGGTCAACCTGGCATTGGGCATGATTACCCCGCCGTTTGGTGTCAACCTGTTCGCCGCTTGCACAGTGGCAAAAATTTCGCTGGATCGCATCGTCACCCAGTTGTTGCCCTTTGTGCTGGTGGTGCTGGCCTGCCTGATGGTCATCACCTACGTGCCGGCACTGTCGCTCACCTTGCGCGATCTGGCCTATGCAAAATAAGACAAAATAAGCAGATGAGCATCAAATTTTCAAAAGATCA
>JANOWY010000370.1:0-4930 GCA_031418135.1 Rhodoferax sp.
GGCCACGATGGCTTCAACGTTGGGGTCTAACCCACCCCCTACTTTGGGCAAGGCACGCACGGTGGCGGGGTAGTCAGAATAACGGTCGACCCCCACCAGGCGGTGGCACATGCCCAGTTCACAGACGGTTTCAGTCAATGATGGCAGCAGGCTGACGATGCGTTGCGGCGCTAAGGCGAAAACCACCACATGACCCCGGTCGTCGGTCACCTGCAAGCCTTGCGCCATGCCACAGGTGGGCAAGCTGGTGGCCAGCAACAGGGCTGCTAACCATTGGCCCGTTGTACGCAAGGCGCCCAGTGCAAAGGGCTTGCCAGGGGCAGGTAACGACACCGGTGCCATCCGCGCAATGCTTGCAACACGCGGCATCACGATGCTCCCTTCAGAGTCAAGGGCAAACCGGCGGCCATCAGCGTGACCCGCTGGCAAACCTGTGCCACGGCCTGATTCAGCAGCCCCAAGGCATCCACGAAGGCTCGGGTTTCGCTGCCCAGCGGAATCACCCCCAGGCCAATCTCATTTCCGACGATGACCACCGGCCCAGGGGTCTTTTCAATTGCTACTAAAAATATAGCTATTTGTGCATTTGTTATGTCAACAAATGGCCTTTTTTCCTCAAGCACTTGCGGATGGGCAGGCAACAGCAGGTTGGTGAGCCATAAAGTGAGGCAATCGATCAGCACCAGGGTGTCGGGTTGGCTGTGCGCCATCAAGGCCTCGGCCAGGGCCAGCGGCTCCTCTACGGTGGTCATGCCCGGTACGCGGGCCGCGCGGTCTTGCTGGTGGCGGGTGATGCGGGCGCGCATTTCATCGTCCCACGGCTGGGCGGTGGCGATCAACACCGCGCAGTGGTGGGGCGATGCTGCCAGCCATTCAACCGCCAGGTTTTCAGCCCGCCGCGATTTGCCGCTCTTTTGGCCCCCCAAAATCAGCTCCCTACGGGCGTGTTGCGCCTTGACAGGCTGGACCAGTTGCAGGGTCAACGGCTCCGTCAACGACGTAGTCAATGGGCCCGATTGGGCGGGCAATTCATGCATGAAGCGTCGCCCACTCCATCACGATGCGGTGCAATTGGGCCACACCGTCCGTCAGGGCTGCCGGGCCGGGTTGCAGAATGTCGGCCGATTTGATCTCAAACAGTTGCCGGTTTTTTACGGCGTTCACTTTCTCCCATCCAGGGCGGGCCGCCACTTTTTCAGGCCGGAATTTCTTGCCACACCAGGAGCCCACGATGATGTCCGGGTTGCGCCGCACGATCTCGCTGCCATCGGCAATGATGCGGTTTTTGCCCATTGGCTCTTGGGCCAGCTCGGGGAAACAATCGTCTCCGCCCGCAACGCCGATCAATTCAGACACCCAGCGGATGGCACTGATGTGCGGCACGTCCCATTCTTCAAAAAACACCCGGGGGCGGCGCGGCAATGCAGCTGCCTGGGTTTGAATGCGGGCCAGTTGATGGCACATGTCAGCCATCAGCACGTGGCCTTTGTCGCCCTGCCCCACCATGGCGGCCATTTGCCCCATCATCGAAAAAATCTCGGCCACGCTGCGCTGGTTGAACACCATCACCTGCACGCCCTTGCGGATCAGCTCAGCAGCAATGTCGGCCTGCAAGTCTGAAAAACCAAACACGCAGTCGGGTTGAAGCGCGAGGATTTTGTCGATCTTCGCGCTCAAAAAGGCGCTGACGCGGGGTTTTTCAGCCCGCGCCCGAGCGGGGCGCACGGTGTAGCCTGAAATGCCCACGATGCGATGTTCTTGGCCCAGCAGGTAAAGCCATTCGGTCGTCTCTTCGGTGAGGCAGACAATGCGCTGCGGGCCTGGAACCATCTCGGCCAGACCGGCAAAATCAAACGACCGCGTTAAAGACATGAAACGACCTTTGTTGCCTGATTGAAGCGAACCAGAACCGAACCGACCGCGAATCAGCCTGATTATTGCGGGTTGTAACGCAGGGTGAAGTAGGCTGTCCGCCCTGCCTGGTTGTAACCGTTGGCCGTTTGGTAAACAGCATCCGTCACATTGTTCAGGCGCGCTTGCAGCGTCCAGTTTTTGGCTACCGCGTAGTCGGCCGACAGATCCACCGTGGTGTAGCCTTCGAGCCGCAAGGTGTTGGCAGCATTGTCAAACCGCTCGGAAGCCACCAGCAGCGAGGTGCCGAGTTTCCAGGCGCCGGTGGTGTAATCCACACCCGCCGTCAACTGCTGGTCGGCACGGCGGATCAGCTTCAGGTTGGTGGCTTCGTTGCGGGCATCCAGCAAATCCAGTGCAGCGCGGTAATTGAGGGCACCAGTTTGCCGGTTGTAGGCCAGCGTCCAGCCTTCGATCCTGGCGTAGGGGATATTGGCTACCACGGGCAATGTGGTGATGAACCCCTTGATGCGGTTTTGAAACCGTGTCAAGGTCAACTCCTGATCACCCTGCGCAAAGGCCATTCCGAGCTCGATGTTGGTTCCGTACTCGGGCTGCGTCGTCGCATTGCCAAACGCAGGGAAATAAAGCGTGTTGAAAGAAGGTGCCTTGAACGATGTGCCGTAGGATCCATGCACGCGCCACGCGGGCGTGAAACGGTAACCGTAACCCGCCAGGCCTGTGGTGGCTTCGCCAAACTGCGAATCCTGGTCGCGTCGCAGGTTGAACTGCCAGCTATGGGCATCGCTGGAGCCCGTGAGGCCGGCCAGCCAGGAGTCGGTGGTGCGGCTGGTCGTGGTGTAGGCGGTGGTGCTGTCCACACCTTGCGCCATACGCTCAAAACCCAGGGTCACCGTACCGACAGGGGTAGCGATCTCATTGAGCCAACTGGTCTGGTCTTGCACGGTGTTGAACCGGGTGGTAGCGGCAGCGGCAATGTCGGTGTTGCGGTCTTGGCTGCTGGCCAAAGCCAGCCGCGTTTTGACCTGATTGAACAGCTGGCCTTCAACACCAACGCCCAGCAACTGGGTTCCGAGGTTGGCCCGGGTGTCAAATGCACCGGCACCCAAATCGTATGCGTTCACGGCTTCAACCGACATCACTTTCGCATCGAGCTTCCAGCCGGGAGTGAACTTCCAATCCACCGAGGCGTTCACGCTGGATTGATTGAACCCGTCAGCATCTGCGTTGAAGCCGGCAAACGCCACCTTGGGGTTGGTGGCTGAAAAGCCCTTTTCACGCAACGTCTGCACACCTACCGCGTAGCGCACGTCGGCAGACCCGCCCCGCAGGCCGGCAGATACTTCCTGGCGTTCTTCCGAGCCCACGGTTAGGCTGGCGTAGGGCTGCAGCCCGATCGTACCTTTGCGCAGAAAAATCTGCACCACACCACCGACCGCGTCGCTGCCATACAAGGCCGAAGCAGGCCCTTTGAGAACCTCAATGCGTTCGATGGTTTCCAGCGCAATCGTGTCAAAGTTGGCCTGGCCAGTGGTGGCCGAACCATACCGAACACCGTCAACCAGCAGCAGCACATGGCGGCTTTCAGTACCGCGAATAAAGACACTCGAATTTTTGCCCAAACCTCCGTTGGCCGACATTTGCAGCCCGCTGATGCGGGCCAGCACCTCAGGCAAGGTGCGCCCGGTGCCGCGTTCAATGTCTTCACGCGTGATGACCGTGACATCGCTGATCAGTGCGTCGGCTTTGGATTGGGTGCGGGTGGCAGTAACCACCGTTTCCTTCAACTGGTTTTGCGCCAGCAGGGGCATGGTGCAAGAAATGGCCAGAGGCAACACGGCCAAATGCGGCCCAAAATTCGACCGAATAGGCGACCGAATAGGCGACGGAAAAACCGGGCAGGAAAAATTGCGTTTCATGATGGATAACCTGACAAAAAAACCCGAGCCGTCGTCCCCGACAGCCATTGGGCGGACTGAATGCGCGGCTTTTTCAAGACGCGTTTTCACGTTGTTGGCCGGTATCCGGGCTGACGGAACTGTTCCCAAAACCTTCCCAGGCGCGTGTTCAAAACGCCCAGTGGTTGTGTTTGAGAATTGAAACCGGCTTGAAAAACCGGTTCCGTCCGTTTGACCGTTGCGGGGGCAGCGCAGGCAAAAATGTCAGAAGACACCTTCCTGCTTCCCGTTGAACTGCGGCATGTGAACCACACCACGAGCACCAACAGTGTTGATTTTATTCGCATTTCTAGCCTGATTTCTGCTATCAACCTTACAATCCGGCCATGTCGAATCCGGTTCAGATCGAGCAAATCGCAGAGCGTGTGGAACGCCTGTTGTTGCGGTATGAAGAATTGCAGCGCACCAATGCCCTGCTGGCTGCCCAAGTCGACAACCTGACACAAGAACGCGATTCCTTCAAGTCACGCCTGGCGGCCGCCCGTGCGCGGGTCGATGCCTTGCTCGACCGGCTGCCCCAACCTTTGCCCGCCGTCCCAAATGACCCGCGCAGCAGCAGCCGACCTGACAGTGCAGCGGTTGCACGGGTCACCTGAGTTCCTGCCCGACACCCCCATGAAACAAATCGACGTTCAAATCATGGGGCAAACCTATGTGCTGGCCAGCCCTGAAGGCGGCGAATCACGTTTACTCGATGCCGTGGAACGCGTCGATACCGCCATGTGCAAAATCCGCGACGCGGGCAAGGTTCGCGCGCGCGACCGCATCGCCGTTTTGGCGGCCCTGAATTTGGCCTTTGACCTGGCCGACCGGCAGGCCAATGCGCAGCAAAGTGCGACCACCAGCCCGCCGGCGGCCCAACCCGCCATGGTTTCTGCCGCTACTGCTACAGGCACAGGTGCAAAAGGCGCTGAAACCCCAACTCATGACGTGGTTCTGGCCGGATTGCTGCAGCGCCTCGATGCGACGCTCGGCGGCGACGGCCAACTCATCTGAAGCGCAGGTTTCGTCCTAGAATGAGCGCGTCTGCGGCGCTTTTTAGGCTTTATATTTCTGCAACCAATGATCGAAAGATCAAGGGCTTGGAACATCACTCCAGC
>JANOWY010000371.1:0-6493 GCA_031418135.1 Rhodoferax sp.
CAGGCCTGGCCAACGGCTGTATTTACGGCTCGGTGGCGCTGGCGCTGGTGATGATTTACCAATCTACCCACCACATCAATTTCGCCCAGGGCGAGATGGCCACCTTCAGCACCTTCATTGCGTGGGCGATGGTCCAGGCAGGCTGGCCATACTGGGGCGCTTTTTTCGCCACAGTTGCCATTTCATTCGTGGCGGGTTTGCTGATCCAGCGGCTGATTCTGCGGCCCGTTGAAAAAGCACCGGTGCTGACCAACGTCATTGTGTTCATTGGCCTGCTGTTGATCGTCAATGCCCTGTCTGGCTGGATTTTCGATCACACGCTCAAATCCTTCCCCAGCCCTTTCCCCAAAGATGCTTTTTTTGCGAGCCAATATTTCAATGCCCACGCAGTGGGATCTGCTGTCGTGATGGTGGGAGTTTTATTGGCACTGTTTGCGTTTTTCAGGTTCACGCCGATCGGTTTGGCGATGCGGGCGGCCGCCCAAAATGCCGACTCAGCCCGGTTGGTGGGCATTCGGGTCAGTTGGATGCTGGGACTGGGCTGGGGTTTGGCCGCGGCGATTGGTGCGGTTGCCGGCATGATGGTGGCACCGATTGTTTTCTTGGACCCCAACATGATGTCCGGCATCTTGCTGTACGGCTTTGCGGCGGCACTGCTGGGCGGTATCGACAACCCTGTAGGCGCGGTTCTTGGCGGATTTGTAGTGGGCGTTCTCGAAAATCTGCTCGGCGCCTACGTAATCGGAACCGAGCTGAAGTTAACGGTAGCGCTTGTGCTGATTGTGGCTACTTTGACCCTTAAACCGGATGGCCTCATGGGCAAGAAAGTGGTGACCCGCGTATGAACACACTGGCGACTGGCGCGGTGGCTTCAGCCCCTGCAGCCCAATCCGACAAGGGCAAATGGATCGGCTTGGCCCTGCTGGCCGTTGCCTTGATCATTCTGCCGTTCTTGTTCAAAAACTACCGGGTTTTCCAGTTCAACCTAGTGCTGGTTTACGCCATCGCCATATTGGGGCTGAACATCCTGACAGGCTTCAATGGACAAATTTCGCTAGGCCATGGCGCTTTTTACGCGTTTGGCGCGTACACCACAGCGATCTTGATGGACAAGGTGGGCATGCCGTATTGGGCCACATTGCCAGTAGCTGGGCTGGTTTGTTTTGTATTTGGTTACCTGATGGGATTCCCGGCGTTGCGCCTAGCGGGCCATTACTTGGCTTTGGCTACGTTTGCACTGGCGCTGGCAGTACCGCAACTGTTGAAATACAAAAAAATCGAGGCTTATACCGGTGGCGTCCAGGGGATTGTGCTGAGCAAGCCAGAGCCTCCTTTTGTATTCAGCCTGTTTGGGCAACCCTTGAGCGCCGACCGCTGGCTGTATTTTGTTTGTCTCGCCGTGGCAGTTCTGATGTTTGTATTGGCCTACAACCTTTTGCACGGGCGTGTTGGCCGGGCATTGATTGCCGTTCGCGATCACCCCATTGCGGCAACTGCTATGGGCATCAATCTTCCGGTTTTCAAATCCCTTACTTTCGGCGTGTCGGCCGCTTATTGCGGCGTTGCTGGCGGTATGGGTGCGATCGTGGTTGCGTTTGTGTCACCCGACAGTTTCACTGTCAACCTGTCGATATTTCTGTTGGTCGGCGTAGTGGTTGGTGGTTTGGCATCAATTCCGGGCGCAATTTTCGGGGCCATATTTATCCAGTACATGCCCAATATCGCGGACGAGTTGTCCAAGTCTGCACCCGCAGCTATTTATGGCGTGTTGTTGATCGTGCTGATGTATGTGATGCCATTGGGCATGATGGGTGGGATTCAAACCTTGTGGGCTAAGTTCCGTCGCCGTTCTGGGGGTTTGTCCGGACAGCGTTGAATTGGAGTAGGCGTTTTAATAGATGTTGATTTACATCTTGGCAATCATTTTTTAAGGAGACAGATCGTTATGAAACTGAAATTACTTGGCCAAGCGGTAGCAATCGCTGCTGCGGCCGTGATGTCTGGCAGCTTGCTGGCACAGAACAAATACGATGTCGGCGCTGACGACAAAGAAATCAAACTTGGCCACATTAACCCTTATTCAGGCCCGGCATCTGCCTATGGAACCATTGGCAAAGCCATTGGGGCTTACTTTGACAAAGTCAATGCTGAAGGCGGCGTGAATGGTCGCAAAATCAAATTCATCTCTCTGGACGACGGTTACAACCCGGCCAAAACGGTCGAGATGGCCCGCAAGTTAGTGGAGCAGGAAGAAGTTTTGCTGATTTTTCAACCGCTGGGTACACCACCCAATTCAGCCATTCACAAGTACATGAATGACAAAAAGGTTCCGCAGTTGTTTGTGGCAACCGGTGCCACCAAATGGGGTGATCCCAAAAATTTCCCGTGGACCATGGGGTTTCAGCCCAGCTATCAGTCGGAAGCCAAAGTGTTTGCAGCCCACATTCTGGACACCAAGCCCAACGCCAAAATCGGTGTGCTGTTTCAGAACGACGACTACGGCAAAGACTACCTGAAAGGTTTCGAAGACGGTTTGGGTGCCAAGGCGGCTTCAATGATTGTGTCGAAGATCAGTTATGAAGTGACTGATGCGACAGTCGACAGCCAGATGGTTTCTCTCAAAGCCTCTGGGGCCGATACCTTCTTCAACATCACCACCCCCAAATTTGCGGCTCAAGCGATTAAAAAAGCAGCTGAAATGGGCTGGAAGCCGGTGCACTACTTGAACAGCGTTTCGAGCTCTGTGGCATCGGTGCTGGCACCAGCTGGTCTTGACAATTCGGTAGGCATCATGACCGCCGGTTACATCAAAGACCCAACGGATCCACAGTTCCAAAAGGGCAAAGAGTGGGACGACTGGTTGGCGTGGATGAAAAAATACCAGCCTTCGGGCAATATCACCGACAACTTCAACGTTTATGGTTACACCATCGGCCAGTTGATGACCCACACCCTTCAAAAAGCCGGTAACGACCTGACCCGCGCCAACGTGATGAAGCAAGCAGCCAGTCTCGACTTGACGCTGCCGATGTTGTTGCCTGGCGTGAACATCAAAACGGCCGCCGATGACTTCTACCCCATTGAGCGCGAGCAAATGCAGCGTTTCACAGGCAAGACCTGGGAATTGTTTGGCAAGGTTTACGGCCGCTAAGCATTACGACACTGCCTTGATCAAGCCCTGTCGGTACCGGGTTTGATCAGGTTCGGGCACTGCATCGGTGCCCAGAGAAAGCAAGCTGCTCACCCAGCTTGCTTTTTTTATTTTCACCTATTTTTCAATAAATATCGGGGCTTTTGTTCATGTTTCAATTGAACATATCGCTATATATTTAGTAGCATTTTTGATTTAATTATCTATATTTATTATAATAATTCCATAATTGATTAGAAATAATGCCACAGAGAAAGTAACCCACACGGCAGGAAAAGCATTCAAAAAACGGCTAAACTCACAAATAACCAACCAGTCAGTCATTAAATAGTCGTCCCATGCCACCGTCAACTTCGGACACGCCAACCGTCACGCCTGTTGAGACCCGTCCACCGGCGGATGGTTTGGTAGCTTTGCATAAACGCGAACGCCGCAAAGATGCCCGCCCCGGCGAACTGCTGGCCGCTGCGCTGGATTTGTTTGTTGAAAAAGGTTTTGCCGCCACCCGGGCTGAAGAAGTTGCGCAACGCGCCGGGGTTTCCAAAGGCACGCTGTTCCTGTATTTCACCAGCAAGGAAGAACTCTTCAAGGCCGTGGTACGGCACAACATCACCAGCCACTACCCCAATTGGCATGAGCAGTTGCTCAACTATGGCGGCAGCACGGCAGACATGCTGCATTTGTGCGCCCAAGGCTGGTGGGAGCACGTGGGTGCCACCCAAGCCTCGGGCATCAGCAAATTAATGATGGCCGAAGGGTCCAAGTTTCCGGACTTGTCGCGGTTTTATCTGGAAGAAGTGATCGAACCGGGCAACGCCCTGATCTTGCGCATTTTGCAGCGAGGTGTGCAACGCGGCGAGTTTCGTGCCGACCTTGACTTGAACCATCTGGTGCACGCTTTCGTGGCACCCATGTTGTACCTGGTGGTCTGGAAACATGCGGTTGTGGCTTCGCCTGCGCCCTGCCAGTTGCTGAATCCCCCTGATTTTTTGACCACCCATGTGGATGTGTTGCTCGGTGGCCTGGTTATTCCATCGCCAAATCATTCTTGAAAATCGCTGTGCTGACAACACCCCTGATTTGGACATCGCATTGAACCCCGTGAATTGAAAAAGGAAACGTCTGAATGAACCGCATCGTGAAATGGGCCCTTGCCCTGTTGGTGATCGCCGCCTTGGGTTTTGGCGTTTTCCGGGCCCTGGCGGCCAAAAAAGCGCAACAGGCCGCTGTCGCTGCCCAAGCCAATCAACCGGTGCAGGCCGTCATTGAACTGGCGCAGACAGACGTGTTGCTGGTGAAGTCGCGAGAATTGGCCCAGGGATTGCCGATTTCAGGCGCCTTGAAAGCCGTCAATTCAGCCATCATCAAGGCCCGCGTGGCCGGCGAATTACAGGCCTTGACGTTACGTGAAGGCGATTTTGTGAAGGCTGGCCAGGTTGTTGCAAAAGTCGATGCCACAGACACCATTTGGCGCATCAAACAGGCACAAGAGCAAGCGGATGCTGCCAAGTCACAAATCGACATCGCCCAGCGCAGTTTTGACAATAACCGTTCGCTGGTCGACCAGGGCTTTATCTCCAAAACCGCACTCGACACCTCGTCGGCCCAGTTGCTGGGCGCCCAATCGACCCACAAAGCCGCGCTGGCTGCCGTTGAGCTGGCCAAACGCGCGCTGGACGACACGATATTGAAGTCACCTATCAACGGATTGGTGGCACAGCGGCTGGCGCAACCTGGCGAACGTGTGGGTATTGACGCACGGGTGCTGGAGATCGTCGATCTGAGCCGAATTGAACTGGAGGCCACCCTGAGTGCCGCCGATTCTGTCAATGTACGGGTTGGTCAAACCGCCACCGTGCTGATTGAAGGAGCCAGTCAGGCGCTGACAGCCCAGGTCGCGCGCATCAACCCCAGTGCCCAGGCTGGCAGCCGCAGCGTGCTGGTTTACCTGGCGATCAACAATGCCATTGGCCTGCGCCAGGGTCTGTTTGCCCAGGGCGTTTTGGGTACTGGCAAGCAACAAGCGATCGGCTTGCCAGTCAGCGCTGTTCGCACCGACAAGCCAGCCCCTTATGTCCAGTTGATCGACAACGGCAAGGTGCTGCACAAAAACGTCACACTGGGCAACCGCGGGGAAGCCGATGGTGAACTCATGGTGGTCGTCAGTGGCCTGGCTGAAGGCAGCCAGGTGCTGCGAGGCAATGTGGGGCAATTGCGTGAGGGAACGGTGGTGCGTTTTACTGCCGCTGGTGCCAAAACAACCCCGGCTTCAACGCCAGTCGCCGCCGCCGCCCCCGCCGCTTCGGCATCCCGTTAACCCGCAGCAGGCACCCGCACCATGTGGTTCACACGCGTCAGTCTTCAAAACCCGGTTTTCGCCACCATGCTCATGCTGGCCTTGGTGGTGCTGGGCCTGTTCTCCTTGCAGCGCCTCAAGGTAGACCAATTCCCCAATATTGATTTTCCGGTGGTGGTGGTGATCGCCGATTACCCCGGTGCGTCGCCTGAAATTGTTGAAAGCGAAGTTTCCAAAAAGATTGAAGAAGGCGTCAATTCCATTGCCGGCATCAACGCCCTGACTTCGCGCAGCTACGAAAACCAGTCGGTGGTGGTGATCGAATTTGGCCTGCACGTAGATGGCCGCAAAGCCGCCGATGACGTGCGCGAAAAAGTCGCCGCCATCAAGCCTTTGTTACGGGCTGAAGTCAAGGAGCCGCGCGTTCTCCGATTCGACCCGTCTGCACGCCCCATTTGGTCGGTGGCCGTCTTACCCGATACCCAAACCAAGTCAATGAACGCAGTTGAATTGACCAATTGGGCTGAGCAGACTTTCAAAAAACGCCTTGAAAACGTGCGGGGTGTAGGTTCAGTGTCCATCGTGGGCGGTACCAAACGAGAGATCAACGTTTACCTCAACCCGCAAGCGCTGGAATCCTTTGGCATCACGCCCGACCAGGTGGTCAGCGCGGTGCGCAACGACAACCAGGATTTGCCTGTGGGTGCCATCCGCTCCAAAGAGCAGGAGCGCGTGATCCAGATCGACGCCCGCATGGCGCGGCCAGAAGATTTCGGCAAGATCATCGTGGCTCGAAAGAATGGCGCACCAGTGCGGGTGGACCATGTGGCCAAGGTCACAGACGGCGCTCCGGAAGTCGATTCGCTGGCCCTCTACAACGGCCAGCGCACTTTGCTGCTCACCGTACAAAAGTCGCAGGACGAAAACACCATTCAGGTGGTCGATGGCCTGATCAAAACCATGAACGAGATGAAAACGCGCCTGCCACCCGGCGTGAAGCTCGAACAGATTCTGGACGGCTCGCGCTCGATCCGCGTGTCGGTTGA
>JANOWY010000372.1:0-2983 GCA_031418135.1 Rhodoferax sp.
TGTAGCCCTGGCGGTGCAATCCTAGCCCGGCCAGAGCGGCCGTAACGGCATCGGCATCAAGCTGCAAATGGGGCCGGTCTAGCGCGAGGTCGTCCTCGCTGGCACCGCTCAGGCGCGAATAAAACGCCACCATCGGCGGACGCTGGTGTTTGGGCGGGTTTTTCAGGCGATGGGTGAGCAGGCCCACCCGTGTTTCGCCCAGATAACCGATGCGTTTGGGGATGCCCGCCAAGAGCGGCAACAGGGCGCTTTTGAGGGAGTTGGGCAGCACATAGGCCACGTCAAACTGGCCATCCAGCGCCTGCGCGAGTTGGCGCCTTGCCCGGAACTGCAAACCGCCATGGGCGAACGGGAACTCAATCACGTTGGCGACCTGCGGCATGGCGCGGTAAACCGGGGCCACCCAGGGCAAGGCGCCCACCGTGAGCCGTTCACCCCGAGCGTGCAAACGGCGCATCAGCGGCTCAGTCATGACGGCATCGCCGATCCATTGCGGAGCGACCACCAGGCTGCGGGTGAGCGGCTGGTTTGACGGGCTCACGCGGTCGCCCGGCAGGCTGGAAAGCCGATCAAATATTGAAAAAAACTATTTACAAAATATTCCAAAATAAAAAATGATTTTTGTTCAAGAATGAATTGTATTATTAGTTATTTAATATATATTAAAAATGATATAAATATATTAATTAAATTTACAAATATAAAAATAAATAGACATTTTTTAAGATTTTTCTTGGGAATTTATCGCTCCCGTTACTTGCCATTTTCGCTGTTTTGCGCGACCATGCGCGCATGAAATCGACCTGCCGCATCCCCCCGCGTGTAACTACCCCTATCGCCGCCTCCGTTGTCGCACGGCTGTTGCTTTTACTGGCCTGGGCCAGCCCAGCCCAGTCGGCAGAGCTCCAGCTGCGCCTGCTGGAAACCACCGACCTGCACATGAACCTGCTGAGTTACGACTACTACCAGGATAAAACCACAGACCAGTACGGCCTCTCCCGCGCGGCCACCCTCATCAAGGCGGCGCGGGCTGAAATGCCCAACAGCCTGCTGATCGACAACGGTGACCTGCTGCAGGGAAACCCGATGGGCGATTTTGTCGCCAAAGTCAAACCGCTGAAAAACGGCGAGGTACACCCCGCCTACAAGGTGATGAACCAGCTCGGTTACGACGTGGGTAACCTGGGCAACCACGAGTTCAACTTTGGCCTGCCGTTTCTGCGCCGGGCCATCGCCGGGGCCAACTTCCCGTATGTCAACGCGAACGTGTTTCTGGACGACAAAAAACCGGCCGCTTCCTTGGGATTGGCGGGCCAGAATGAAACCCACGCCTTCACGCCTTACGTGATGCTGGAGCGCCAGTGGCAGGACAAACAGGGTGCCAAACACACCCTCAAAACCGCTGTGATAGGCCTGGTGCCGCCGCAAATCATGACCTGGGACAAAGCCCATTTGGAGGGCCGCGTGGTGGCCCGCGACATGGTGGCGGTGGCGCAAAAATATGTGGCCGAGGCGCGGGCAAAAGGGGCCCATCTGGTGGTGTTGGTGCCCCATTCCGGCTTTGAGCGCAGCGTAGCGGGCCCGATGGCAGAAAACGGTGTTGCCGGGCTGGCCGAGATACCCGGTGTCGATGCCATCCTGTTCGGCCATTCGCATGCCGAATTCCCGTCCAAAGCCTTCGCTGGTTTTCCGAAGGTCGATATCGAAAAGGGGCGAATCAACGGCGTGCCCGCTGTCATGCCGGGGCGCTGGGGCGACCACCTGGGGGTGATTGAACTTACCCTCAACAACGACAGCGGCAGCTGGAAAGTGGTGGCCAGCCAGGCCTCGATTCGCCCGATTTTTGACCGCGAGGGCAAAAAATCAATCGCCGCTGAAGACCCTCTGGTTGCTGCCACCGTGGGCGCGGAACATGCCGGCACGCTCGAATACATCCGCAGCAAAGTTGCCTTCAGCAGCGCACCCATTTACAGCTACTTTGCCTTGGTGGAAGACGACCCCTCGGTGCAAATCGTCGCCAATGCGCAAATCGCCTACGTCAAACGTGCCTTGGCGGGTACGCCCCACGAAAAGCTGCCGGTGTTGTCAGCCGCCGCGCCATTCAAATCAGGTGGTCGCCAGGGCTGGGCCTACTACACCGACATCCCGGCGGGCCCCTTGGCCATCAAACACGTAGCCGATCTCTATATCTACCCCAACACGCTGAAAGCCGTGTTGCTGACCGGCGCACAGGTACAGGAATGGCTGGAAATGTCCGCCGGGCAGTTCAACCAGATCGTGCCTGCCGCCGCTGGCGGCACAGCGCAGCAGGGGTTGGTAAACAACGCCTTTCCGTCCTTCAATTTCGACACCATCGACGGCGTGACCTACGAGCTGGATTTGACGCAGCCCGCCAAATACGCGGTGAACGGCACGTTGACCAACGCCGCCGCCAACCGCATCAAAAACCTGGCGTTTGACGGCAAACCCATAGACAAAACCGCTCCATTTGTGGTGGCCACCAACAATTACCGTGCATTTGGTGGCGGCAACTTCCCCGATCTGAAGGCCGACAAGGTGATCTTCGACGCCCCTGACGAAAACCGCCAGGCGCTAGTGGAGTATTTGACGCTGGCCGATGCCCTCTCACCCAACAAACAGGTCAACCCCAGCGCCGACGGCAACTGGCGCATCCAGCCGGTGCCGGGTGTCAAGCTCACCTTCTCCAGCGCCAGCGCCGCCCAGCGTTATTTGCCCAGCCACCCCAATATCAAGTTGGTGAGAGACAACGGGGACGGCTCGGCACTGTATGAGTTGGGCCAATAGTTGCGAACTTATAGAAACCGGGCTATACTCACCGGCTCTGCCCAAAACGGGCGGAGGTTTATTAACTGTCTTTCACATGTAGCCCTGGGTAGGGACGCGTTGGCCAATTGAAGTCGGCGCGGTGGAAGTTACGAAAGAAAACAATGAGTCAAAGCAATCGATTGGGGTTGCTGGGACG
>JANOWY010000373.1:0-2960 GCA_031418135.1 Rhodoferax sp.
GCGGTGAGCGAACGGCCCTGGTAGCGCAACGTCATGGCCGTGGCCAAGGGGTTTTGGGTGCTGCGCAGGTGGTCACCCAGCACGCCGTTCAAGGCGGCCAATACGGCTTCGCGTTCGGGCGTTTCTACGGCCTGGTGATCGGCGGCGTCCAGTAATGGCTGCAATTGCCGCAAGCTGGCATCCAGGCCTTTGCTAACCAGTTGGGTGATGCCCCGCACGGCGCTGTAGATCAGGCCGGTTAAACCACCTGTGGCAGCAGGGTTTGCTGCATCTAGAGGGCCTGAAACACCGAGTGTGCCCCACACCGACTGGTGCACACCCTCTGCCATATGGGTGATGCCCACGGTGGCCTGCGTCGCCAGCTGGGCCACTGCCGCAAGATCTGAAGCCCGCAAGTGCTTGCGGGCTTCGCCCAATCGCTTCGGCGGCTTGGGGGGCCTGGGCGGCGAAGTGGGTTCGGCCATCGCTGTGCGCTTAGCTGAACAGGTTTTTCAGCCGGTCGGTCCAGGAATCACCCGAGGGCATGTGTTTGCCACCGCCTTTTTTCAGCGATTCGTCCAGCTCCTTCAACAGCTTGCGCTGGTGCTCGGTGAGCTTGACGGGTGTTTCCACCGTGATGTGGCAATACAAATCGCCAGGATAACTGGCCCGCACGCCTTTGATGCCCTTGCCGCGCAGGCGGAACTGTTTGCCGGTTTGGGTGCCTTCGGGGATATCAATCGCCGCTTTGCCTGCCAGGGTGGGCACATCAATTTCACCACCCAGCGAGGCGGTGACGATGCTGATGGGCACGCTGCAATGGATGTCGTCGCCATCGCGCTCAAAAATGTCGTGCTTTTTGAGCCGGATCTCGATGTACAAATCGCCCGGTGGCCCGCCATTGGTGCCCGGCTCGCCGTTGCCGGTGGAGCGGATGCGCATGCCGCCATCAATACCCGCCGGGATTTTGACTTCAAGTGTTTTTTGCTTTTTGATCTTGCCCTGGCCGCTGCAAGACGCGCAGGGTTCGGCAATGATTTTGCCCGCACCCCGGCAGGTAGGGCAGGTTTGTTGCACGCTGAAGAAACCTTGGCGCATTTGCACCTGGCCCTGGCCCGCGCAGGTGCCGCAGGTTTTGGCCGAGGTGCCCGGTTTGGCGCCGCTGCCCTTGCAAGGTTCGCAGGCTTCCCAGCTGGGGATGCGGATCTGCGCGTCTTTGCCGTTGGCGGCTTCTTCGAGCGTGATCTCCATGGCGTAGCTCAAATCGCCACCCCGGAACACCTGGCGGCCACCGCCTTGCCCACGCCCGCCACCTGCGCCACGTTGTTGGCCAAACATGTCGCCAAAAATGTCGCCAAAAGCCTCGGCAAAACCGCCAAACCCTTCGCCGCCAGCACCACCGGGGCCGCGCATATTGGGGTCAACCCCGGCATGGCCATACTGGTCGTAGGCGGCTTTTTTCTGCGGGTCTGACAACATCTCGTAGGCTTCTTTGGCCTCTTTGAATTTTTCTTCTGCGCCTTTGGTGGCATCACCCTGGTTGCGGTCGGGGTGGTGCTTCATCGCCAGCTTGCGGTAAGCCTTTTTGATTTCGTCGTCACCGGCGTTTTTGGGAACGCCCAGGGTTTCGTAATAGTCGCGTTTGGTAGCCATGGTTTCGTGCCGTGTAGTTTTATTTGTTGGAAAGCGCGCTCAGCGCCTGCTCGATGCGCCTGTCAGGGATGAACCACATCACCGACACGGTGGCGAAGAGACCGAGCGAAACGGCTGTGTGCCATTTGAGGGCGGCCACAATGGCCAGCACGTACAACAACAGCGACATGTTGCCCTTGTGGCTGTTGCGCACGCCTTCGCCCAGCAGGTTGTGCACGCCATTGGCTTGCCGCAGCGCCAGCACCAGCAGTTGGTAGGCAACGCCGGCTGCAAGGGCGTTGAGCCCATACAGTACCGTGGGGTTGCGGGCGAAGTGATTTTCGCCCATCCACGCTGTCACAAAAGGGATGAGCGAGAGCCAGAACAGCAAGTGCATGTTGGCCCATAACACCCGCGCGTTGACATGCTTGACCATGTGCAGCATGTGGTGGTGGTTGACCCAGTAGATGCCAACGTAGATAAAACTGAGCAGGTAGCTCAGAAAAACCGGCCAAAGCTTCACCAAGTCCGCCCAGGTTTCCCCGTGCGGAACCTTGAGTTCCAGCACCATGATGGTGATGATGATGGCGATCACGCCATCACTGAAGGCTTCGAGGCGGCTTTTGTTCATCAGCCTTTTTTGACTTCTTTGACTTCAGCGTCGACCACGTTGTCATCTGCCGGTTTCGCACCGCCAGCTTGACCACCCGGGCCTTGGCCCATGCCACCGCCCATGCCGTCAGCACCGGGTGCAGCACCAGAAGCCGCTGCCTCGGCCGCCTGTTTGGCCTGCATGTCGGCGTACATCTTCTCGCCGAGTTTCTGCGCGGCCAGCCCCAGTGCGGCTTCGGTTTTTTCGATCTCGGCCTTGTCGTCGGTTTTGAGCGCGGCTTCCACGTCTTTCAGGGCCGCCTCGATCTTTTCTTTCTCGCCGGCATCGAGCTTGTCGCCGTATTCGGTGAGCGATTTTTTGGTGCTGTGCACCATGGCTTCGGCCTGGTTGCGGGCCTGCACCAGCTCGAGCTTTTTCTTGTCGTCAGCGGCGTTCAGCTCGGCGTCTTTCACCATTTGCTGGATCTCGGCTTCGGTCAGGCCCGAGTTGGCCTTGATGGTGATCTTGTTCTCTTTGCCGGTGCCTTTGTCTTTGGCGCCGACGTGCAGGATGCCGTTGGCGTCGATGTCAAAAGATACTTCAATTTGCGGCGTGCCACGGGCGGCTGGCGGGATACCTTCGAGGTTGAACTCGCCCAGCATTTTGTTGACCGCGGCAATTTCGCGCTCACCCTGGAACACTTTGATCGTCACTGCAGGCTGGTTGTCATCAGCCGTGCTGAAGGTCTGGGCAAACT
>JANOWY010000374.1:0-4824 GCA_031418135.1 Rhodoferax sp.
GCGCCTCGATTCGGCAGCAGTTCAACCAGGCCTTCAGCGGCCAACATTTTGATGGCTTCGCGCAATGGCGTTCGCGATACCTTCAGCTCTTCACACAGCTCGCGCTCGTTGAGCTTGGCACCGGGCGCAATACGGCTCTCCACCAGCATCTGGCGCAGGCATTGCGCAACCTGGGCATGCAAACTGGTGGGGGCCAGGTGAAGAACTTGAGCAATCATTTTAATTTTGTATTCAAAAAATGGATGGTTTTTATGCCATTATCAAGGATTTATGCTCTAATGTGGCTAGCCTGACATTTTTTGTATTCAAAAAAGGGGTGCCCGTTTTCAACCCATGCTGTTGCCTCATTCTTGAAACTTCATCCCATGCTGACCCTCGATTACCACCCGTCCGGCCGTCATTTCCTGCAAATTCCAGGGCCTTCGCCCGTGCCAGACCGCATTTTGCGGGCCATGAGTTTGCCCACCATCGACCACCGAGGCCCGGAATTCGGTGCACTGGGTTTAAAGGTGTTGGCCGACATTCAAAAAATCTTCAAAACCACGCAGCCCGTGGTGATCTACCCAGCCAGCGGTACCGCCGCCTGGGAAGCCGCCATGGTCAACACCCTGAACGCGGGTGATTCGGTGCTGATGTATGAAACCGGGCACTTCGCCGCCTTGTGGCAAAAGCTGGCGGCCCGTTTGGGTCTCAAACCCGAGGTGATGCGCGACCCGGGCAACGACATTTGGCGGCACGGGGTGCGGGCTGACCTGATTGAAGAAAGGCTCAAAAATGACCCGCAGCACGCCATCAAGGCGGTGTGTGTGGTGCACAACGAAACCTCCACTGGTGTCACCAGCAACATCGCTGCCGTGCGCCGTGCGATCGACGCAGCCCGGCACCCGGCGCTGCTGCTGGTTGACACCATATCGGGTCTGGCTTCGGCAGATTTCCAGCATGATGCCTGGGGCATTGATGTCAGCATCGGTGGCTCGCAAAAAGGGCTGATGTTGCCGCCCGGCATCAGCTTCAACGCAGTATCAGCCAAAGCCCTTGCGGCCAACAAAACCGCCACCTTGCCCAAGGCTTTTTGGGCCTGGGATGAGATGATTGACATGAACCGCACCGGGTACTTTCCGTCTACCCCCAACACCAACTTGTTGTATGGCTTGTCTGAAGCCTGCGACATGCTGCTGGCGCAAGGGCTAGAGCAGGTATTTGCCCGCCACCAACGCTGGGCGCAAGGCGTTCGCAACGCAGTAAGCGCCTGGGGCCTGCAAATCCAGTGTGCAGATGCGGCACTGCACTCCCCCATCCTCACGGGTGTGATGACGCCGCCTGGTGTTGACGCCGACGCCGTGCGAAAAATCATTTACGACCGGTTCGACTGCTCGTTGGGCACGGGCCTGGGCAAAATCAAAGGCCGCATGTTCCGCATTGGCCATTTGGGCGACACCAATGATTTGACCCTGCTGGGCGCACTGGCTGGTTGTGAAATGGGTCTTGAATTGGCGGGCGTTGCGCTGGCGGGCTCGGGCGTGCAGGCGGCGATGGAATATTTCTCCAGCCGCGCTGTAACCATGCCCCTGAAAAAAGCAGCCTGACATTCACCTCCATAGCCAACCAACAAACCCACCGGCACAAAGCGCCGTATCCGCCCACTCTTCACCGGAGACCACCATGCAACGCAGAACCTTTATCGCAGCCGCCAGCGGCACCGCATCCTTTTTAGCCCTGCCCGGCCTGCGGGCACAAAACCTGCAAAATTTGCCTACTGGCACCGTACGCATCATCGTGGGGTTTGCACCCGGTGGTGGCACCGACATTCTGGCCCGTGTCATCGGGCAAAAACTGGCCCCGATGTGGAACGCTACCGTCGTGGTCGAAAACAAGGCAGGCGCAGCCGGCATGATTGCCGCCGATTACGTCGCCAAACAACCAGGAGATGGCAGCGTGCTGCTGATGGCGCACATCAACAGCCACGCCATTGCGCCTGCGCTCACACCCAAAATGACCTACAGCGTGGCGAATGATTTTTCGCCCATCTCCATGGTCGGCATCACGCCCAATTTGCTGATTGGCAACGACAGACAAACCGCCCGCACCGTTAAAGACATCGTTGAATTATGCAAAAAGAATCCCGGCAAGATCAGCTTCGGCTCGGCTGGCAACGGTTCAGCCCAGCATTTGGCGCTCGAGATGTTCAAGCTGGCAGCGGGTATTGACGCGTTACACGTGCCCTACAAGGGCTCTGGCCCCATGCTCACCGACCTGATCGGTGGCCAGATCAACTACAGCTTTGACACCATGACAGCTGCCACCCCCCACGTGAAGGGCGGCAAGGCCATCGCCATCGCACAAACCCGCGCCAAACGCGCAGGCAGTTACCCCAATGTACCCACCATGATTGAATCGGGCTTCCCCGGTTTTGAAGCCACCACCTGGTACGGTTTGGCCGGCCCTGGCAAGATGCCGCCCGCCATGGTGAAACGCATGAACGAAGACGTCAACAAAGTGCTGCTGATGCCCGACGTGATGGAAAAATTCGCCCAGTACGGCGCAGAAGACGGTGGCGGCACACCTGAAAAATTCGCTGAATTTATCCAGACTGAAAGTACCAAGTGGGCGCGTGTGGTGAAAGAGGCGGGCGTCAAAGGTGATGCCTGACACACCAGGTAGTCAGGAGCAAGCCCTGAGACAAACCGGTATGGAGGCCCCAGCTGGTGAAGTGCGCCTGAGCATTCAAGGTGGCATGGCCGCCGTGGTGTTCGACCGCCCCCGGGCCCGCAACGCCATGACCTGGGCGATGTACGCGCAGCTGAGCCAAGTATGCCAGCAGCTTCATGATGATGCTGCGGTGAAGGTGGTTACGTTTCGCGGTGCGGGCGGCCAGGCCTTTGTGGCCGGGACCGATATCGAGCAGTTCAAAACCTTCCAAACCGGTGACGATGGCCTGGCTTACGAGGCGCAGATAGATCGTGTTATCGCCCAGCTTGAAGCCCTGCCCATGCCCACTGTCGCCCTGATCGAAGGTTGGGCGGTAGGTGGTGGCCTGGCGATTGCCACCACGTGCGATTTCCGTATCGCCAGCACAGGCGCCCAATTTGGTGTGCCTATTGCCAGAACCCTGGGTAACTGCCTTTCTATTGCCAATTTGGCGCGGCTCAACGCGGCGTTTGGCCAAGCCCGCGTGAAACGCATGTTGATGCTGGCCGAGATGCTCGATGACACGGAAGCGCTGGCCTGTGGCTATCTGAATGCAGTAGTAGATGCTGCTGGATTGGATGCCGCCAGCGCGCAGCTGTGCCAACGCCTGATGGCGCTGGCACCGGTGACGCAAAGTGTCATCAAGGAAAGCCTTCGCCGCCTCGTGGTTGATGCGCTGCCCCAAGGCGACGACCTGATACGCCGCGCCTACGCCAGCAACGATTTTCACGAAGGTGTGGCCGCATTTGTGGCCAAGCGCCCTCCCCTCTGGAAGGGCAAATGATTCCGTCTGCAAAAAACACGGGCCACACCGGGCCGTTGGCTGGCCTGAAAGTGCTGGAGATGGCGCAGATCATGGCCGGCCCCACCTGCGGCATGATGCTGGCCGATATGGGCGCCGACGTGGTGAAGGTCGAAAAACTGCCCGGCGGTGACGATTCGCGCGGCTACCGCGAACCCTTGATCAACGGCGTGTCGGCCCCGTTCATGGTGCTGAACCGCAACAAACGCGGCATCGCCCTGAATCTCAAAGCAGAGCAAGGCCGAGACATCCTCATCAGTATGGTGAAACAAAGCGATGTGCTGATTGAAAACTACCGCAAGGGCACGCTTGAAAAACTTGGTGTGGGGTACGACGTGTTGTCCCAAGCCAATCCGGGCCTGATCTACTGCGCCATTTCGGGTTATGGCCGCAGCGGCCCCTATGCCGACAAAGGCGGGTTTGATCTGATCGCCCAAGGCTTTGCCGGGCTGATGTCGGTTACTGGCGAACCCGGTGGCCCACCCGTCAAAACCGGCAATTCGGTCGCCGACATGAACGCCGGCATATTGGCCGTGGCGGGCATCACCGCCGCTTACGTGCACAAGCTCAAAACAGGGCAGGGGCAGATCGTCGAAACCTCGCTGATGGAAGCTGCACTGCAACAAACCGGCTGGCATGCCGCCACGTATTTTGGCACCGGTGAATCACCCGGCCCCACCGGTTCGGCGCACCTCTTGAGCGCACCCTACCAGGCCTTTCCCACAAAAGACGGCTGGATCAACATCGGTGGTGCCAACCAGGCCAACTGGGAACGCGTGGCCGCCGTGTTGGGCCACCCCGAATGGCGTGACGACCCGCGTTTTCGCACCAACACCGACCGCATGGCGAACCTGGCAGCACTCACCCAGGTGATGAGCACCATTCTGCAAACCCGCGACCGGGCCGACTGGATGCATGCGTTTGATGCAGCCGGTGTACCCGCAGGCCCGGTGCACAGCATTGGCGAAGCGCTGAGCCACCCGCAAACCCTGGCCCGCAATATGGTGGTGGAGTTGGTGCACCCCCAAGCCGGTCCCACGCAGGCCTTGGGCTGCCCCATCAAATTTTCGGCCACCCCCACGCAGATTACCCGTGCAGCCCCGCTCTTGGGCCAGCACAGCCGGGAGTTGCTGCGGGAGTACGGTTACGATGATGGCCAGATTGACAGGTTTGTGGCGCAGGGGGTGATTGAAGAGGCCATGGCAACGAGCCCTGCCGCCATCAACCCGGTGTTCTGACCGGCCCAAGCACCTGGGTCATTGCCCGCAACAGCGCACCACCGTCAACCGGTTTGTGCAACACCCCGGCCACCAAGCCTGACGATTCCAGCAAGG
>JANOWY010000375.1:0-6624 GCA_031418135.1 Rhodoferax sp.
TGCGCATGCTGATGCATACTTTGCCCGCCAGCCGGGCGGCCTCGACCGATACGTCGCAGGCTGAATTGCCCGCGCCGATCACCAAAACACGCTGGCCGCGCCAGCTGTCATCAATGCCTTTGAAGTCATGCGAATGCATCACTTTGCCGGTGAACTCGCCTACTTTCTCTGGATATTTTGGATGCCAATGGTGGCCATTTGCCACCATTAAATGGGTGAAGACGTCACGTTGGTGCGCACCTTGGTCGTTCGTGAAATCGACCTGCCATGTGCCATCAGGAAGTCTGGCAACCTGATCGACGGTGTGGCTGAATTTGATGCGTGGTATCACGCCAAAGTATTTGGCATAACTCTCAAAATAAGCTTGCAGGTGACTGTGGTGCGGGTAATCGGGAAAGCCCTGCGGCATCGGGAAATCTTCATATTCGCTCCAAAACTTGCTGCTGATGATGTGGGTGTTTTCATACACGCTGCTGTGCCCGGTGCTGGCATTGAATACCCAGTTGCCACCCACCCGGGTGTTTTTTTCAAAAACGGTGACGTCCAGCCCTGCTGCCAGGCAGTTCTTGGCAGCTGCAATGCCGCTGGGGCCAGCGCCTATCACGCAGACTTTGATGGGTGTGGGGTTGTTCGTGTCATTGATGGCATTGGGACTTGGGTTCATCACCTATTTTTGCCTGAACCGCGCTGGCTGGCAAATCACTTTTTTCCGAGCCCGTCGCAAGACTGGCGTGGTTCCAGCAGTGGCAGTCGGGCACAATTCGACAATGCTGATTCACCCTCAAATCAACCCGGTTGCGCTCCAGCTGGGGCCCTTGGCCATCCACTGGTATGGGCTGACGTATCTTGCCGCGTTTGGGCTGTTCATGTGGCTGGGTTTTCTTCGTCTGAACCATGCACCTTTTAGCCATCTGCGTTACCCGGCGCAGGTGCCCCTCAAAAGCAAGGGCAAATCAGCCAAGGGGGCCGAGGCCGCCCTGGGCGACCAGATGTGGGTGCGCAAGGATGTTGAAGACATTCTGTTTCTGGGCGTGTTGGGTGTGATCCTGGGTGGCCGAATCGGTTATTGTCTTTTTTACAAGCCGGCGTATTACTTGTCCCACCCTCTGGAAATTTTTGCAGTGTGGCAGGGCGGCATGTCGTTCCATGGGGGGCTGTTGGGCGTAATGGCTGCAATGGTCTGGTTTGCAGTGTCTCGCAAGCGGCCGTTTTTGCAGGTCATGGATTTTGTTGCCCCGTGTGTGCCAACCGGTTTGGCTGCAGGGCGGGTAGGCAACTTCATCAACGGCGAGTTGTGGGGCCGGCTGGCGGACCCTGCTTTGCCCTGGGGCATGGTGTTCCGGGGCGCGGGCGATTTGCCGCGGCACCCCTCGCAGATTTACCAGATCTTGCTTGAAGGGCTGTTGCTGTTTGTCTTATTGTGGCTCTATGCCCGCAAAGAGCGCAAACAAGGCCAGGTGGCTGCCGTGTTTTTGTTGGGTTATGGCGTGTTCCGGTTTATCGCCGAATTTTTCCGGGAGCCTGATGCCCATTTGGGCATTTTGAGTTTGGGGATGAGCATGGGGCAATGGTTATGTATACCCATGGTGGTGGCTGGGGTCGCGCTTTGGATGTGGGCCAATGGCAAGCCTGATCCTGCAAAACACGCAGCCGCCTGACATTCGTAGACGAGCAATGGTTACAGGCAGCGTACCCATGGTGGTCCATCGACTTCAACATTGGCTGGCAGCTTTGGCGACTTTTGCAATGGCTCATGGGCAGTTGGCAATGGCCGACCAGCCCGCCGCCAAAACCTTGCCTTTGCCCGTGCTTCAGGGTGTTACGCATTTGCGGGTTGCTTATGCAGACAACCCCCGGTTTGCCCCATTGCCCAGCAAGCAATTGGAATCCATTCTGGGGCATGCCGTAGTGGCCGTTCACCTGCACTTTGGCATCAAGCTAAGCTTGGGCAACATGGAAAAGATTCAGATGTCGGAACTGTTCAGTGGCATTCCTGCAAAAGCCCGCGCCCGGGCGGAAAAAGCCCGTTTGGATGCCACCACTTATGAGCCCACCCGCGAACGGCTGGCAAGGGCCACACTGAAAGATTTGCAAGAAGATGGCGACATCTATGCGCAGCGTGCTTTTGCACTGCCCTATTTGCTTGAGCCGCCTGAGGACAACAGCCCAATGGCCTTTGCGAGGGCGTTGGTTGCCACACAGCACCGTTTGCTTAAAACCTGGGCAGATGCCCCCGCGCGTGACGGCAAACCTTTGCTGGGCGCCGATCGGTTCAATGAATACACCTGGTGGCTGGCGCTGGGTGATACCGAAATGCCCTATGACCTGATCCTGACCAACCAACTGATCGCCAGTGCCGAGTGGGACGGCAATAGCGTGCATAGCGCCTTGCGCGGTGGGGTAAGCAACGGTATCACCACGCAAAGCCATCGCTCACAGTTCCAGTTGTATTCAGTGGTCAGCAGTTTCCCGTTTCTGGACGGGTCTGAGCAGACGCGACACCTGCGTGGTGAAGAGGGCCGACCGGATACCCCGGCTGAAGAATCCAACCGCCAGATGGGTTTGATGGTGGCGCATGAATTGGGGCACCAGTTGCTGCATTTGGGGCACCCCTACAAAAACCCGCATTGCGTCATGACACCGCCTGTGCGGCTGGCGTTTCGCAAATGGGCCAATGGACTTTCCGCCGAAAAATGCCCCTTGGGCGAATCGGTTGCCAACACCCGCGGGGCGGTCAAGTTCAGCGATCTGGAAATGGTTTTCAAGTAGCTGCCGAGCCTGCCTCCCTGTGCCTTGGGAGCCGAGGGTGGGGTGGAGAGCCCAAACGCGAAGCATTCCCAAATGGGTGCTGATGCGTCAAAAGCACAACGAATCGTTGTAAATCCCAACCACGCAGAGGTTTAAAAAGCACTGCAAAGTGCTTGCCAAAGCATTCGTCATTATGCATAATTACAGGTAATTGCAAGGAGCCTGGTATGCGGTTGGTACAAAATTCAATGCACGATGAAGCCGCCGCCAGTCTGCGGGATCGCATCTTCTCGGGTGAATTGGCCCCCGGGACGTTTCTGGATGAAGTGAGCCTGAGCCAGGCGCTGGCGATTTCACGAACGCCGCTGCGCGAAGCACTCAAGGTTTTAACGGCCGAAGGCCTGGTGCGGCACGAGCCACGGCGGGGCTGTTTTGTCAACCAGGTGAGCGAGCAAGATCTGGACGAAATCTTCCCTGTGATTGCGTTGCTGGAAGGCCGTTGCGCTTTTGAAGCGGCACGAAACGCGAATGATGCGGATTTTGTAGCGCTTGAAACATTACACAAACGCCTGGCATCTCACGCCAAAGCGCGCCGCATACAAGATTACTACGCCACCAATTACGCCATTCATGAAGCGCTGATTGCGTTGGCCAACAACCGCTGGCTGGCACAGGTGATTGGCGATTTGCGCAAAATATTACGCCTGTCGCGTTTGCAGAGTCTGCACGCCACCGGCCGGATCGACCAGAGCCTGCAGGAACACCTGGCGGTTTATGCTGCGCTCAAGGCGCGCGACAGCGAAGGTGCCGAAGCAGCCATGAAAACCCACCTCACGCGCCAACGCGAGGCGCTGCGCGAGATGGCCCGCAACGCTACCAGCCGGGTGCAAGCATGAACACCGCCAACTGGATCAGTAACCAGGTCTCCAGGTTTTTGCCTCATCCGGCTCCAACCAAATCCAGGGCGGCGGCCTTGGCAGTGGCTGCCAGTGCCGCTCCAACAGTGGCGCCAACTGCGGCTGCCAGCGCCGGTTTAAATTCGCCCAGCCAGCCGCAGCCTTCACCCCTGCGCCGCAGTACCCAAGAGCGATTGAAAGGCCGTGTCAAAAAGGCTGATGAAGCGCTGTCGCCGCGCGAGCTGCGCGCCCGGCTGGACGAACTCAAGGCCATCATCGACCCGCACATCAGCGAAGTCGAAGGTGGCCGCAGGGCGCTGGAACTGGCCCGGTGGTATGGCAATGCCCATGCCGCACAGCAATACGATTTGTGGCTGCTGATGAGTGAACAATTTGTGGCCGACCCGCGCGCCCTGAAGCTGGCGCAGGCGGGTTTGGCGCGCGCTGCCGGCACCCCCGAAGAAGCTGCTGCCGAGGTGACCTTCCGCCGCGCCACCGTGTCGCCCCGCCGGCGCTTGTTGCAGCGCTTCAGCGCTTACCGCGGTGGCATCCGGTTTTTGGTAGATGTTCGGGCGCAACTGTTGCCCCATTTGAAAACCGACAAGCGGCTGTTGGCGCTGGATGTCGAAATGGAATACATGTTTTCGACCTGGTTTGATGTGGGTTTTCTGGATTTGCGCCGCATCAGCTGGGATTCACCCGCTTCGCTGATTGAAAAACTCATCAAATACGAAGCCGTGCACGACATCAAGAGCTGGGCTGATGTGAAAAACCGCCTCGATTCTGACCGGCGTTGTTACGGGTTTTTTCACCCGAACCTGCCCGACGAGCCACTCATCTTTGTGGAGGTGGCCTTGGGTGATGCCATGCCTTCCAACATCACCCCCTTGCTGGACGAAACGGCTGAGGCGGCCAATCTGGACAGCGCAACCGTCGCCTGTTTTTACTCCATCAGCAACACCCAGTCAGGCCTTCGCGGCGTGAGTTTTGGCGATTCACTGATCAAACGGGTGGTGGAGAGCCTCAAACAGGAGTTTCCAAGGCTCAAGATGTTTGTGACCCTCTCGCCGATCCCCGGTTTTCACGCCTGGCTGGACAAAAAGGCCGCAGAGATGTTGATGCGTCTGGATGCGAAAGCACTTCAGCAATTGAGTCGCGGCCTTGCAGCCGGGTCGGCAACGTTGGCAGACCCGGCAAACCCGGGAACCCCATCGCAGCTGGCCGATCGTCTGCGTGCAGCGGCCGATGATGCGCCGGGTCTCGGGTCAGAAGTTGCTGTCCGCCAGATGTTATTGCGCTGCGCCGCACACTACCTGAGCGAACAAACCCCGGATGGCAAACCGCTGGATCCGGTGGCCCGATTCCACCTGGGCAATGGTGCCCGGGTTGAACGGCTCAACTGGGCAGGAGACCCGTCTGCCAAGGGGCAGCGCCAATCCTGCGGCATCATGGTGAATTATCTGTATGACCTGAAGCGGCCGGACGCGCACCGCGCGGGGCTTGAAAAAGGAAAAATAGCGGTATCCTTCGCAGTTGAGCGGCTGCGCTTTTCCGGCTGATACCGATGGCCTGCCACGCTGGCTTGGATTCAATGGTCTGATCCGGCGATCCGGTACCCAGGATTGACCAAGCCTCGGTTCTTGTCCCACTTTTCAATTTTTAAAACAACAGGAGACTTCCATGACGCTTCAATTTTCCCGTCGCGCGGTGCTGCGCGCTGCCGCAGCTGCTTCCGTGGCAGGCACGATGGCGGCTCGGGCGCAATCCACCTGGCCCAGCAAACCGGTCACCATCCTGAATCCGTTCCCGGCGGGGGGTGGCACGGACGCGTTTGCCCGGCCGTGGTCCGCCCAAATGAGCAAATTCACCGGGCGCCAGTTCATCATTGACAACCGGGGTGGCGCGGGCGGTACGGTTGGCGCTTCGATTGCCGCCAAAATGGCACCCGATGGGCACAACTGGTTCATGGGGGCGGTTCACCATTCGATTGCCGTCAGCATGTACCCCAAGCTCGACTACGACCTTGAAAAAGACTTTGTCCCGGTGCAAATCATTGCACGTGTGCCGCAGGTGATTGCCGTCAACCCGGCAAAAATCGCGGCAAATGACCTGCAAGGCTTTATCGCCTATGTCAAAGCCAATCCGGGCAAGCTCAATTACGGTAGCGCGGGCAATGGCACGGCGCATCACCTCGCGGGTGAAATGTTCAAGTTGCAAACCAAGACCTTCATCACCCACATTCCGTATCGCGGCGCAGGGCCGGCCATGACCGATTTGCTGGCCGGCAGCGTGGAGATGATGTTTGACGGCATGGGTACCAGTGCGCCGCAGATCAAAGGCGGCAAACTCAAGGCCATCGCCCTGGCAGCAGACAAACGGGTGGCCGCTTTCCCCAATTTGCCGACGGCCGCCGAGCAGGGTTTGCCCGATTACAAGGTCAGCACGTGGTACGCCTTGTGGGCCCCCAAAGGCACCCCCAAAGACGCGATTGACGGCATGGTTGCCAACAGCAACAAGGCGCTGGCGACAGAAGAAGTCAAGCAGGTGTGGTTTAACCAGGCTGCGGATGTGCCGGGGCTTTCGCCCGACGAGTTTGGCCGCTTTGTGAGTGCGGAGATCAAAAAATGGGCGGAGGTCGTGAAACAATCCGGAGCCAAACTTGATTAATATCTAATTGTTAAAAATTATTTTTTTGAAAATGGCTATTTGTTCACGTAATAATTGCATAGTATGATATATATTTTATAGTAAATATTACTATAAATGGTATATGTATTTGGTAAAAATTGTAATAATTTGACTATTATTGACCTTCTCAGTCGCCGCATTCAGCCTTCTGATTGTTTTTGATTCTTTCAAGCCACTTCGCCCATGCGCAATCCCAACCTCTTTTCGGCTTTGCAAGCTGCTTTCCCTGCCGATCTCGACGCGACAGCCATTGAAACCGACAACGGCCTGATGTATTCGTGGCGCGATATCG
>JANOWY010000376.1:0-2305 GCA_031418135.1 Rhodoferax sp.
ACTTCTTCAACTATGTGGAAGACCCCTGGGGCAGCTTCTGCGAATACTCGGCTGGCATTGATTTCATACCCCCTGATCTGGATTGGCCCGCCGCCGACCATCCACCCGAAGACTCGCTCTACGTCTGGGGCCCGGCGGTGCCGGAGAACTTCATCGCCAACCAGGAACAGCCGCTGCCCGTATGATTCCGTTTTCATTTCAACTGGACAGGCCGTTGCACCTCCTAGCCGTGCTAGAGCACTGTCTCCGTCGGTACGCCTACTGTCCGATTGAAATGGAAACGGAATGAGCCACCCCAACCACCCCGTCATGCCATCAGACAAGCCCAATCGGCTAACCACACAAGTCCTCATCGTCGGTGCCGGCCCGGTTGGCCAAGGCCTGGCCATTGAGCTGGGCCACCGGGGCATTGCCTGCATCGTGATTGAAAAAAATTCCCAGGTCGGCGTAGCCCCACGCGCCAAAACCACCAACGTGCGCACGCGCGAGCACCTGCGCCGCTGGGGCATTGCCGACGCGCTGCGCGACGCCTCGCCGTTTGGGGTGGATTACCCCTCCAATGTTGTCTTCAGCACCCGTTTAAATGGGCATCTGCTGGCGCGTTTTGAAAACGCCATGTATTGCGCACCAGGCCGTAACCCGCTCTACGCCGAACACGGCCAGTGGATTCCGCAATACACGCTGGAGCGGGTGATGCGCCAGCATCTTGATGCCGTGCCCAGCGTGCAGGTGCAGCTCAATGCCGAGCTGTTGCGCATCGAGCAAACCGCCAGCCACGTGCTGGCCACCGTGCGCAACCTGGAATCCGGCGAAGAATTTGCCGTGCAGGCCGATTACCTGGCTGGTTGCGACGGCGGGCGCAGCATGGCGCGTGAAGCGATTGGTGCGCGCATGGAAGGCACCTTTGGCATGTCCCGCAACTACAACATCGTGTTTCGGGCACCGGGCTTGGCCCAGGCGCACCCGCACGGCAAAGCCATCATGTACTGGCAAGTGAACCACGAAGTGCCTTGCCTGATGGGGCCGATGGACACCGATGACCGCTGGTTCTTCATGCCCACCGGCCTGGCACCTGGCGTGCAGGTTACGCTGGAGAACGCCGCCGAGCTAATCCGCAAGACCACCGGCATTGACTTGCCCTATGAGCCGCTCAGTGTTGACGAATGGGTGGCCCACCAGGTGGTGGCCACGCAATACCGCGACCGCCGGGTTTTTCTGGCGGGCGATGCCTGCCACCTGCACCCGCCGTTTGGCGGTTTTGGTATGAACATGGGCGTGAGTGACGCGGTAGACCTGGGCTGGAAACTGGCCGCCGTCTTGCAAGGCTGGGGTGGTGAAGCGCTGCTGGCCAGTTACGAGCAAGAGCGCCGCCCGGTGCATCTGCACGTGCTCAAAGAAGCCACCGCCAACCACGCACACCTGGGCGGCAACCTGGTGCAGCCGGGCATCGAAGACGACACCCCCGAAGGCCTGGCGGTGCGTGAGCGTGTGGGCCAACGCATCAATGCCGCCAAACTATCGGAATTCTTCACCCTGGGCACCATGCTTGGCGACCGGTATACCGATTCACCTGTGGTGCAAAAAGTGGCCCCAGATACGCCAGGCGCAGACCCCAGCCAACGCGACTTTTTGAACCACATCCCCCGCTCTTTGCCGGGCTGCCGCGCACCCCACGCGTGGCTGCATGACGGCAGTTCGCTCTTCGACCATTTTGGCAATGGCTTCACCCTGCTGGTCACGCCGCAAACACCCCAGGTCATGGTGGAAGCAGTTCAGGCTGACGCGTTGCGGCTGCAGGTTCCGCTGACCCTTTTACGCACCGATAACCCGTCGGTGCCCGCGCTGTACCCGCAGCCACTCACGCTCATCCGGCCCGATCAACACATCGCGTGGGTGGGTGATACGTGGCCTTTGGCCGCGCAAGAGGATGTGTTGGCCATGGTTACCGGAAGGACGACTTGACGCTCGGCTACCGTTGAATCGGCGCGCCAAATGGCACCCACGACTTGCCATCAAAACGCTGCAGCTTGATCGCACCATACAACTCGTAGTCGTCCGCACCCGTGGTCAGGGTGACGCCGGGCAGCAGCACCGGGGTGGCAAAATCTTTCAGGCTGAGCATCTGGTGCATCACGTTGTCTCGGGTCAGGTCATCCCGACTGCGCCTCAACACTTCCTCGAGTATTTTGGCCATGGAGTAGCCCGATACGTTGAGCGAATCCTCGGCATCCAGTGCAGGCGCATAACGTTTCATGAAAGCCTGGTACTCCTTCATGCCGGGGTCGTCGTGCCATTGCGGATCGAG
>JANOWY010000377.1:0-7346 GCA_031418135.1 Rhodoferax sp.
CGAGCGAAAAGGCCTGAAACCGATCGGGCGTTTTCTGGGTTTTGCCGTGGCCGGTTGCGAGCCTGACGAAATGGGCATTGGCCCGGTCTTCGCCATCCCCAAAGTGCTCAAACGCCTGGGCCTCACGGTGAACGACATCGATCTGTGGGAGCTGAACGAAGCATTCGCCGTGCAAGTAATATATTGCCGCGACAAGCTCGGCATCCCCGGCGACCGGCTCAACGTAAACGGCGGCGCCATCGCTGTGGGCCACCCTTACGGTGTGAGTGGCCAGCGTCTCACGGGCCACGCCCTCATCGAAGGCAAACGCCGCGGTGCCAAACGCGTGGTGGTCACCATGTGCATTGGTGGTGGCATGGGAGCGGCGGGGGTTTTTGAGGTTCTTTGACGCGCGGACACCGAGGTTTTCATGAGTCTTCGACCCACCCTCGATTTCCTCCTGTACAAATGGCTCAAGGTCGAGTCACTGAGTGCGCGGGAGCGGTTTAAAGACCATTCGCGCGAAACCTTTGATTCGGTGCTGGACACCTGCGAACGCATCGCACGGGAGAAATACGCGCCGTTTAACCGCTTGGTCGATATCCAAGAGCCACGCACCGAAACCGACCCGGATGGCAGCTTGCGGGTGGTGTTGCCGCAGGCCACGCACGATGCCAACGCGGCTTATGCGGCATCCGGCATGTTGAGCGCGTCACAAGACGAAGCCGTCGGTGGCATGCAATTGCCTTACACCCTGGAGGCGGCAGCCAATTCATTTTTTGCCTGCGCCTCGGTCAGCATCGGCTCGGGCCTGCTGTCGGTGGGCAATGCCAATTTGTTGATGAAACACGGCACGCCTTTGCAGCGCGAGGTGTTTGCACTGAACGAGTTTTCCGGGCGCTGGTCGGGCACCATGTGTTTGAGCGAACCGCAGGCCGGGTCGAGCTTGTCGGACGTCCTCACCCGCGCCGTGCCTGATGTCGATGCCCCTTCTTCGGATGTGAATGCCCCTTCGTTAGCGGGTGCTGGCTACGAAGCCGATCCGCTGGGCCCGCGTTACCGCATCAAGGGCAACAAGATGTGGATTTCGGCTGGTGAACACGAACTAACGGAGAACATTGTTCACTTGGTGCTGGCCAAAATACCCGATGCGGATGGCAAACTGGTGGCGGGTACGCGCGGCATTTCGCTTTTCATCGTGCCGAAAAAACTGGTCAATTCTCAGGGCGAATTAACCGGTGTTCGCAATGACGTGGCCCTGGCCGGCCTGAACCACAAACTGGGCTGGCGCGGCACCACCAACACATTGCTGAATTTTGGTGAGGGCCAGTTCCTGGTGGATGGCAAGGCTGGTGCCGTGGGCTACCTGGTGGGCAAGCCCGGTGAAGGCTTGCGCTGCATGTTCCATATGATGAATGAGGCGCGTATTGGAATTGGTACCGCGGCCACCATGCTCGGCCTGGCGGGGTATTACGCCTCGCTCGATTACGCCAAAACCCGCCTGCAGGGCCGTCCTGTCAAAGCCCCATCCCAAGGTGGTGGGGCCGTAAAAGATGCCGCCCAACCCCAGGTGCCGCTGATTGAACACAGCGACATCAAACGCATGCTCCTTGCGCAAAAAGCCTATGGCGAAGGTGCGCTGGCATTGGAGCTGTACTGCGCCCGTTTGGTGGATGAACATCACACCGGCGACGCCAAACCCGCCGACGAAGCCCGCCTGTTGCTCGAGGTGCTGACCCCCATTGCCAAAAGTTGGCCCAGTGAGTGGTGCCTGGAAGCCAACAGTCTGGCGATCCAGATTCACGGCGGTTACGGGTACACCCGCGATTTTCCGGTTGAGCAGTATTGGCGCGACAACCGGCTGAACATGATCCATGAAGGAACCCACGGCATTCAGGCGGCTGACCTGTTGGGGCGCAAGGTATTGATGGAAAACGGCCGTGGCCTGGCGCTGCTGGGCGGGCGCATGATGGCCACCGTGGCGCGGGCGCAAGCGCTGGATTCGAATGCACCCCAATATCAACTGGCTGCTTGGGCGCAGCTGCTGGGTAAAACCTTGTTGGAAGGTGATGCCGTTTCCCGTGCTGCCTGGGCCAGTGGTGACCCACGCGAGGCCCTGGCCAATGCCGTGCCATACATGCAGGGGTTTGGCCACACGGTGCTGGCCTGGATCTGGCTCGATGTGGCTTGCTCTGCGCTGGAACAGGCGCAATCGGTAGCCGAACCTGATCTGAATGGCTTGCATTTGGCTGGCGTGATGGGTTGCACGCAGTTTTTCTTCCGCTACGAAGTACCCAAAATTGCGGCTTGGTTTGCTGTGGTTCAAAGCCGCGACATGACCTGCGCAGATTTTCCGGCAGAGGCGTTTTAGCCAATTTTTTGCGCTTGATGCCAACAACCCGACACCATGAACCCACTTCACTTTAAACGCCTGCACAACCTGATCTGGACGCTGATTTACGGTGGCCTGTTGTGCGTGGTGGTGTCCCTTTTTGTGGTGCGTACCGACGAGCCACTCGCCATTGCGATGGCCGTAATCGGCGCGCTGGTTGCCGGCGCAGGTGTCGTGTTGATTTTTATTCGTTCCAAATACAAGGATGTCTGATGGCAAGAACTATTCAACAATTATTTGACCTGGCTGGCAAAACAGCGCTGGTCACCGGGGGCTCACGCGGCTTGGGCCTGCAGATGGCGCAGGCGCTGGGCGAGGCGGGCGCCAAAATCATGCTGTCAGCCCGCAAGGCAGATGAATTGGAAGTGGCCGCAGCGCACTTGCAGGCCCAGGGTATCGATGCCCGCTGGATCGCGGCTGATTGCGGCAAAGAGGAAGACATTCGCCGCTTGGCCGACGAAACCTTGCAACGAATGGGCGACGTGAACATTCTGGTGAATAACGCCGGTGCCTCTTGGGGCGCACCCGCCGAAGACCACCCGGTGCCGGCGTGGGACAAAGTGATGAACGTCAATGTACGTGGCTATTTCATCCTCTCGCAACACATCGCCAAAAAAAGCATGATCCCGGCCAAAAACGGGCGCATTATCAATATCGCCTCGATCGCTGGGCTTAACGGCAACCCGCCGGCCATGAGCACCATTGCCTACAACACCTCCAAAGGTGCAGTGATCAACTTCAGCCGGGCACTGGCTGCCGAATGGGGCAAGTACAACATCAACGTCAACACCATTTGCCCCGGGTTTTTCATGACCAAGATGGCGGCCGGCCTGATTGATTTGCTGGGCGAAGACAAAATGAAAGCCGCTGCCCCGCTGGGCCGCCTGGGTGATGATGAAGACCTCAAAGGCCTGGCGCTTCTCTACGCTTCTGAGGCCGGAAAACACATCACCGGGCAGTGGATGGCGGTCGACGGCGGTGTGAGCGTGGTGACGGCCCAATGATGATCTGGCCCCCACGGTCGCCCACTGCGTGTGGCTCCCTGCCCCCCAAGGGGGTCGCATTTTGCCTTGGGGCGGCCCGGCGGCAAAACCCCAGTTTGCTTTTCAACGTCACTTAAAAAAACTTGATGAATATCGACTCCGACTTCAAAATCCACATTCCCTTCGTGGAACACATGGGCTTCCGGATGGTGAAGTTCGAAGGCGGGCAGTCTGAAATTGTTTATGCGCCCAAACCTGAGCACGTCAATAGTTTTGACGTCACCCACGGCGGCGCGGTGATGACCTTGCTGGATGTATCGATGGCTACTGCAGCACGCAGCCTGGAACTCAACATGGGCGTGGTCACCATCGAGATGAAGACCAGCTTCATGCGGCCCACGCGCGGCCTAGTGACGGCCAAAGGCAGCCTGATGCACCGCACAGCCACCATGGCGTTCACCACGTCCACCATTTTTGATGCCAAGGGCAACGCCTGCGCACATGCGACTGGCACCTTTAAATACGTGCGCCGCAATGACCAAAACGGGCCCCCAAGGGGCGCAGGAGGCGGGCCAATTGGCGAAATATCTACTGATTGATTTTTTTACATAGATAATACGATTATTGTTCACGTTATATATGCACAACTAGCTACATTAAATATAACATTTTTACCTAATTTAAATAAATATCATGACCAAAAACAAACAAATTCTGCTCGATAACCGTCCTGAAGGCGAAGCCCAAACCAGCAATTTCCGTCTGGTGGAAGGCGATGTCCCCGTACCCCGCGATGGCCAGGTGCTGGTGCGCCACCACTACATGAGCCTGGACCCGTACATGCGTGGCCGCATGAACGACGGCAAGAGTTACGCGCAGCCGCAGCCGCTGGGCAAAGTGATGCAAGGCGGCGCGGTAGGCGAGGTGGTTGAATCCAAAAGTGATTTGTACGCGGTGGGCGACAAGGTTGTGGGCATGGGCGGCTGGCAGCAGTACAGCGTGGCCGATGCCGCTATGCCGGGCATGTTGCGCAAGGTCGATACCACCCACGTGCCCCTGAGCCACTACCTGGGTGCCGTTGGCATGCCGGGGGTCACAGCCTTCTACGGGCTCACCGGCATCATCCAGCCCAAGGCCGGCGAAACCATGGTGGTGAGTGCGGCGAGCGGTGCAGTGGGCAGCGCTTTTGGGGCGCTCTCCAAAGCGCGTGGCTGCCGCACCGTGGGCATTGCCGGCGGGCCCGACAAATGCGCCTACGTGGTGAACGAACTCGGCTTTGATGCCTGCGTTGATTACAAACTGCATAGCAGCGCCGCATCGCTGGCCAAAGCGCTTAAAGAAGCCTGCCCAAACGGCATTGACGGTTATTTTGAAAACGTCGGCGGCATGGTGCTCGATGCCGTTTTGACCCGTATGAACGCCTTTGGCCGCATCGCTGTGTGCGGCATGATCGCCGGATACGACGGCGCGCCGCTGCCGCTGGCCAACCCGTCGCTCATTTTGATTTCCCGGCTGAAGGTTGAAGGTTTCATTGTGAGCGAACACATGGATTTCTGGCCCACGGGTTTGATGGAGCTAGGCACGCTGGTGGGCACCGGCAAACTCAGGCCGCGCGAATCCGTGGCGATGGGTATCGAAGCCGCGCCCGAGGCATTCTTGGGCTTGCTCAAAGGCAAAAACTTCGGTAAACAACTGGTCAAACTGATTTGAACCTGCCGGTTACCCGTTTTGGCGTGAACTGACTTCAACACAAAAGGCGCACCATGTCCGACATCATCCTGCACCATTACCCCGCTTCACCTTTCGCCGAGAAAATCCGGCTGATCTTGGGTTACAAGGGCCTGGCTTGGAAGTCCGTCATCATCCCGCAGATCATGCCCAAACCCGACGTGGTGGCGCTCACCGGCGGTTACCGCAAAACGCCGGTGCTGCAAGTTGGCTCTGACATTTATTGCGACACCGCACTCATCGTCGACGTGCTCGAGCATTTGCACCCCGCCGCCAGCGTGTACCCGGCGCAAAAAGGCCTGGCGCGTATCGTTGGGCAATGGGCCGATGAAAAGCTCTTTTGGGCCGCCATGGGTTACAACCTCAGCCCCAAAGGCGCGGCCCAGATGTTTGGCCAGGGCCGCCCTCCGGAAGAGTGGCAAGCCCAGGCTAAAGTGTTTGCCGAAGACCGCGCCAAAATGCGGCTGGGCATGCCGCGCATGCCCATGAGCGACGCCACCACCGCCTACAAGAGTTATTTGCGGCGCATCAACAACATGCTGGAGGGACAAGACTTTTTGCTGTGCAGTGCGCCCACCCTGGCCGATTTTTCGGTCTACCACCCGCTGTGGTTCACCCGTACCCAAACCAGCGTGATGGCCGGCATCCTGGATGCCACACCTGCTGTTGGACGCTGGATGGATCGCATGGCCGCCCTGGGTCACGGCCAGAGCAGCCCGATGACATCTGACGAAGCGATTGCGGCCTGTTCGCGGTCGGGTTTTTCTGACAGTGTGTTTGTGCAAGAAATTTTCCAGGACGACCACGGCATCCCACTGGGCAGCGAGGTCAGTATCGCCGCCGACAACTTCGGGCCCGAACCATCGGTCGGCACGCTGATTTCCGCCACCCGTACGCACTACACCATCCGCCGCACCGATGAACGCGCTGGCGTAGTGCAGGTGCATTTCCCGCGGGTCGGCTACATCCTCAAAAAAGCAGGCGTTTGAATGATCACTGATTTCAGCAACAAAACCGCCGTGTTGACTGGCGCTGGCTCTGGCTTTGGCCTGGAGATGGCCCGCCTCGGCGCCAAGCGCGGCATGAACCTGGTGCTGGTAGATGTTCAGCAAGACGCTTTGGACAAAGCCGCCGCAGAAATGAAGGCCGCCGGTGCCAACGTGTTGGCCATGAAGGTCGATGTTTCCAGCGCCGACCAAATGGCCGCCCTGGGCGAGGCCACATTCAGGGCCTTTGGCGCGCCGCACCTGGTGTTCAACAACGCCGGGGTGGGCGCAGGCGGCCTGATCTGGGAGAACACGCTGAAAGACTGGGAATGGGTGCTGGGCGTCAACGTGATGGGCGTGGTGCACGGCCTGCGTACCTTCACCCCCATGATGTTGCAGGCCGCCCAAGCCGATGCCGCTTGGCGGGGCCACATCGTCAACACCGCCAGCATGGCCGGTTTGCTCAACCCGCCCAACATGGGCGTCTACAACGTCAGCAAACACGCGGTGGTGAGCCTGACAGAAACCCTGTTCCATGATTTGTCGCTGGTCACCGAACAAGTCCACGCCAGCGTTTTGTGCCCGTTTTTTGTAGCCACCGGCATCAACCAAAGTGGCCGCAACCGCCCGGCCGAACTGTCTGAAAACAAACCCAAAACGCGCAGCCAGTTGGTGGGCGAAGCGATGACGAGCAAAGCCGTCACCAGTGGCAATGTGTCAGCCGCGCAAGTGGCCCAATTTGTGTTTGATGCCGTCGCGGCCAACCGTTTCTACATTTACAGCCACCCCAAAGCGCTTAAATCCGTGCAAACGCGCATGGAAGACATCGTGCAAGGCCGCAACCCGACAGGCCCGTTTGCCGAGCGTCCCGAGGTCGAGGCGGAGCTGAAAAGGGCGTTGCGGGCGTAGTGTTGCCGCTCGGGGGCTGCCGTAGATGCCCTTGGCGGGAGGCTACATGAAAGTTCCCGTCTGCGCGCAGATGTTCGGCGTTTCGGGGCGGGCCGACGACACCGGGGTGGGTGGCTACGCGAATGTCCCCCGACGCGGGTTGCGCCCGTTCGCCTTGCGAAGGCACTGGGCGCGTCTCCGCCTTGATTTCGCTACGCCACCCACCCCGGCATCATCGGCTGGGGTAGCGGGAGGTTTGCTGCCATCGTTTAACCACCGCCGTTTGCGGATCACCTCCAAGGTATCCTGCCACCCATCCCCAAGCCTGTTGGATGTCACGGCGCCGGGCCGATTTCTGCGGGAGTGCCGCCCCCTGGCGGCGCGAATCCG
>JANOWY010000378.1:0-2352 GCA_031418135.1 Rhodoferax sp.
CTTGCAAATACGAGGTCTTTGCCTGCCAGCAGACACAGAAGTCCGCCATCAGGAAAAGCCAGCCAGCAACTGTTCGGGTTGTCGATAAACAGTCCGTCATGCACGCCAAATGCTTCTTAACGGGCTTGGTGTCCCATGGAGCCGACGGGCTGTGCATAACTTTCTGAAACCTTCACTGGAACACCCTTGAGTTAACCATACAAGGAGCCGCGCTTGCCGTTCTGGCAAGGCGAACAACGCTTCAAACGCGGCGGGGGACACGTACGCAGCCGCCCTGGGTGTTGCGCTGCTGTGCGTCGCTAGGTCAAAAGGCTTTTTGATTCTTTTTTTTTACCCCGCTGGCCACCACTATGTGGGCTAACGAACAGACCCATTTGAGAGCAAAAAAGTCTAATCCAGCGCATGAAAAGACTTTTTAACCGGCTAGAACTTGCCCAATTTCCCGCGCGTCTTTTAGCCAAATTAATGGTCGTTGTTTTGGCACATTTAACCGTGATGTCGGCATCGGCGAAAGATGCAGAACCTCTTGAACCCGCAAGCGACGGTGCTTGGCGTTTGGAATTCAGCCCGTTTACACATCATTTCCGGTACAACACAGATCACAAGCCTGTGTGGTCGGTGGGCATTGAGCGCGAATCGGCAGACCAGCAGCTTTTTGGGCTGATGGGTTTCAGCAACTCGTTTGGACAGCCCAGCGCCTACCTTTATTACGGTCGCAAATACAGCCATTTTCTGGGCCTCTCTGAATCGCTGTACGCCAAGGTTTCCATCGGCATGATGTATGGCTACAAATCGCCGTTCGACGACGAGGTACCCCTGAATTACAACGGGTTTTCACCAGCCATCATCCCGGCCCTGGGCTGGAAGATCGACAAAAGCTGGAGTGTGCAGGTGAATCTGCTGGGTACCGCCGCAGTGATGTTCATGGTGACCCGGAAATTGTGAGCCCGCAGGCTTGGTCGCGACACTCCCGTCAGGGGTCGAAATCCCAGTTCAGGGTGAGGGATCCCCAGCGCTGCACCGCACCCAGCTTGGGCGCGCCAATGGTCTCAAATTCAGGGGAGCGCAGGTTGATGGCGTAGACCAGCCGGGGCCAATAGGCGCGTTCTTTGTTGAACCAGCTACCCAGCGGGACGGACGCACCGATTTGCGCCATGCCCACCAGCGGCAGATGTTTCACATTGGCGGTGCCTGAAGGCGTATGGCCGCTGATGAAGTAGTTGGAGGCGACGGCGTTCACGCCGACCGACAGGTACACAAACGGCTTTTGGTAAACGCCCTGGTTGCCGAAGTCCTGCACCACAAAATCGCCTTCATTGGCGATCAGCACGGGTGGGGTGCGTTTGCCGCCATAGGTCGCCAAATTGCCCACCACCACGGTGGCATTGGCATTGGCGTAATTGCGCAGGGTGCCCAATGCGCCGCCCCAGCCCACTTGCAGGCCAATCTTGTCTTTCAGAATGTCTTGCGCCAACAAGTGCACCTTGGCGTAACTCAATTGCACGCCCAGGCGCGTTTCCAACTGGTTTGCCCAGCCAGCCGGGCGGGGGGAGCCAATCACGCGGTGTACGGTTTCCTGGGTCACTTCGCCCAAAGCGGGCTGGCCCGTCCAGCCCAGCTTGAGGTCGGCGGTTGAAAAACTGCCTTCGCCATCGTTGTGGCTGCCGGTGACGCCCATGTACAAAAAAGCGGCCCAAGGGCGGTCGTCGGGCTGAAAGGTCGCCACGGTAATGTCGCGTGGCGTGTACATGGTTTGGCCGAGGGTATAGGTGAGCGTGGGGGTTTGGTCGATGCGCATGACGTACTTGCCAATGGCGGCGCCCATATGGCCCAGGGTCGAATCGGGGTCATTGGCGCGGTAGGTCCAGGAATAACGGGTGCCATTGGTGTACCAGCGATCGGTGTGGCCAAACACCCAGGCATCGTTGTCCCAGTTGATTTGGGAGCCGGCCAGCTTGTTTTTGTCGCTGAAAACCGGGGTGAGCGCGTCGGTGATGCTTTTGGGAATGAGCGGCTGGGCCTGCGCCAGATCAACCAAAACGCCCAGCGAGAGGGCCGCCAAAATGCCGCACTTCATTTTGTCTGTATTTTTATATTTGGATGAATACGTATATTAAAAATTAAATTTTTATATAAAAATAATAGCATATTATTAAATTAATACTTCAATAATAAGCATTTATTTCTTAAATATATTGAATGAAATAGATAAATAGAATTTTAAGCCGGTTTTCGCACGCCGCGCAACTCCTGCATGCGTTCGTTGAAATACGCCTCAACGGTGTAACGCTGTGACAGCACCACCTCGCGGTTGGGGTGCAAAAACAGTGGCATGGAGATGCGCGATTTTTT
>JANOWY010000379.1:0-5597 GCA_031418135.1 Rhodoferax sp.
GTGGGTGACCCGCTGGATGAAAACACCATCGTTGGGCCCATGATTTCAAAGGCACACCTGGCCAAGGTGCGCAGCTACATCGAGCTGGGCCCCAAAGAAGGTGCCACGCTGTTGTGCGGCGGCCTGGATCGACCGAGTTACGCTCCCGAGCTACCCAACCGCGTAAAAAAAGGTAACTACGTGTGGCCCACTGTATTTGCCGATGTAGACAACCACATGAAGATTGCGCAAGAAGAAATCTTCGGCCCGGTGGCTTGCCTGATCCCGTTCAAGGACGAGGCCGATGCGATTGCCAAAGCCAATGACATCCAGTACGGCCTGAGCAGCTATGTATGGACCGAGAACCTGGGCCGTGCGCATCGTGTGGCGGCTGCGGTAGAAGCGGGCATGTGTTTTGTGAACAGCCAAAACGTACGCGACCTGCGCCAGCCGTTTGGTGGCACCAAAGCCAGCGGCACCGGGCGTGAAGGCGGCACCTGGAGTTATGAGGTGTTTTGCGAACCCAAAAACGTGGCGGTGTCGCTGGGCAGTCACCATATTCCGCACTGGGGAACCGCGTGAAGCCAAAGGCAATTGAGACGTCGATGCCAGCCTGTACCCTGCAAGTCCTGATCTGGCGAGCCTTCCCCCAGGGAGTCTTGACCAGGCGCTCCGTGTTGGGCGGTGGTGCAGTTGCCGTTTTGGCACCAGTCCTGCTGCAAGCACAAGCGCAAACCTGGCCAAACAAACCGCTTCGCTTGGTGGTGCCATTCACCCCCGGCGGCACCACTGATTTCGTCACGCGGCTGGTGGGTGTCGAGCTGGCCAAAGGCCTCGGCCAGAGCGTGATTGTCGAGAACAAACCCGGCGGCGGCACGGTGATTGGTGTGGATGCCGTGGCCAAATCTGCCCCCGATGGTTACAGCCTGGTAACCGTTGCAAACAGCTTTTGTGTCAACCAGACGCTCATCAAAAAGCTGCCGTATGACGGCCTCAAAGACCTGCGCCCGGTGGCGCTGATGGGCATGAGCGAACATGTGCTGGCCACCCACCCCGCCAGCGGCCTGAAAACCGTGGCTGACCTCGTCGCCATGGCCAGGGCAAAACCCGGCAGCCTCAGTTACGCTTCATTTGGCCAGGGCACGTCGGCCCACTTGTCGGGCGAAATGCTCCAGACATTGCTGGGCATCGACATGGTGCATGTGCCCTACAAGGGCCAGTCCCCGGCGCTGACGGACTTGCTGGGCGGCCAGGTAACCGTAATGTTTGGCAACTGGCCTGAATTTCGCAACCACGTGCAAAGTGGCAAGCTGGTAGCGCTGGGCATGGCCACCGCGCGCCGCTCGGTGTATGCGCCTGGCGTGCCAACACTGGCCGAACAAGGGGTCAAACTTGAATCCAACTCCTGGAACGGGCTACTCGCGCCTGCCGCCACGCCCGATGCGGTGGTGCAACGCCTGAACACCGAAGTCAACAAAGCCTTGGCAACGCCTGCCGTCCTGGAGGCTTTTCAAAAAGGCGGCATTGCTTCACTGTCTGGCAGCGCCGCCCAATTTGCCGATTACATCCAGAGCGAAATCACCCGTTATGCCGAGGTGATTCGCAAAGCCAATATCACGGCTGAAAGCTGAGGAGCATGTCATGGGTAAATTAGCACTGGCCGCCAAAATCACCCACGTGCCCTCGATGTATCTGAGCGAGCTCGAGGGCGATCGCAAAGGCACGCGGCAAGACGCGATTGACGGCCACCTTGAAATTGGCCGGCGCTGCCGCGAGTTGGGTGTGGACACCATCGTGGTGTTTGACACGCATTGGCTGGTCAACGCCAATTACCACATCAACTGCGCGCCGCACTTCAAGGGCCTGTACACCAGCAACGAGCTGCCGCACTTCATCAGCAACATGGGGTTTGAGTTTGGCGGCAACCCTGCCCTGGGACATTTGTTGGCCAAGGTGTGCAATGCCCACAGGGTGGAAACACTGGCGCACGATGCCACCACGCTCAACCCCGAATACGGCACGCTGGTGCCCATGCGTTACATGAACACCGACCAGCATTTCAAGGTGGTCTCGGTCTCGGCGCTGTGCATGGCACATTACCTGAACGACAGCGCCCGCCTGGGCTGGGCCATCCGCCGGGCAATTGAAGACGAATACGACGGCACCGTGGCCATTTTTGCCAGCGGTTCGCTCTCGCACAGGTTTGCGCAGAACGGGCTGGCACCGGAATACGCGTTCAAGGTCTGGAGCCCGTTTCTGGAGCGGCTGGACCACGACGTGGTACGCATGTGGCAGGCCGGTGAGTGGCAAGACTTTTGCGCCATGCTGCCCGAATACGCGGCCAAAGGCCATGGCGAAGGTTTCATGCACGACACCGCCATGTTGCTGGGGGCGTTGGGCTGGTCTGCGTATGATGGCCAGGCCGAAGTGATCACCCCGTATTTTGGTGCCTCGGGCACGGGGCAAATCAATGTGGTGCTGCCTGTCACGCCGCAAACCGGCGCTGCCATTCCCAACGCCCAGGCCTCGTCGGCCGAGGGGTACACCAATATCCAACAGAGGCTTTGAAGCGTATGCCCCACCTCGTCATTCTTTACACACCGAACCTGGAAGCCAAAACCAATATGACAGCACTGTGCCGCAGCCTGGCCAACATCATGCTGGCGCAGCGGGATGAGGCCGACAAACCGGTTTACCCCATTGGCGGCACGCGCGTTTATGCCTACCCGGCGGCGCATTACGCCGTGGCTGATGGCGGCCGTGCCGGCAAAACGGTGAACGGCAACGCGGATTACGCTTTTGTCTATTTGAATGTGCGCATGGCGGCTGGCCGTTCAGAGGCCGTCAAGAAGCGCGCGGGCGACGAGATTTTGGCGGGTGTCAAAGCCCATTTCAACGAATTGCTGGCCAGCATCCCGCTGGGCATCACCCTGAACATCGACGAAAGCCCTGGCCAGGTTTACGATGGCAAACTGAGCAGCTTGCACCCGCTTTTTCAACCCGCCCCATAAGCGCACAACCCAACCCCTTTACAGACCACCATGCAAACGCCCATCAATCCCTTCAAAGCCGCCCTTCAAGCCAACAAAGCCCAAATCGGGCTGTGGTGCGGCCTGGCCGATTCTTATTCCACTGAAATCTGCGCCGGTGCCGGTTTTGACTGGTTGCTGCTGGATGGCGAACACGCCCCGGCCGACCCGCGCGCCTTTTTGCACCAATTGCAAACCGTGGCTGCTTACCCGGGGAGCCACCCGATTGGGCGTCTTCCGCTGGGGCATGGCAATGTGGGTGAAATGCTGATCAAGCAGTACCTCGATTTGGGCTTTATGAGCTTGCTGGTACCGATGGTGGATACGCCTGAGCAGGCCCAGCAGATCGTGCGCCGCGCCCGTTACCCGCAAAACGACGACGTGGGCAGCCCCACACGTGGCATTCGTGGCATGGCCAATGCACGGGCCAACCGTTTTGGCCGCGTGCTGGATTACGCCCATGCCGCCAACGCGCAGGTGTGCATGTTGGTGCAGGTTGAAACCCAATTGGGGCTGGACAACATCGAAGCCATTGCCGCGATTGACGGGGTCGATGGCATCTTCATCGGCCCGGCTGATCTGTCGGCATCACTGGGCCATGTGCTGAACCCAACCCACCCGGTGGCCCAACGTGCCATTGACGACGGAATTCGCCGCATCGTCGAAACCGGCAAAGCGGCTGGCATTTTGACCCCCGACGAAACCCTGGCGCGCCATTACCTGGAATTGGGTGCCACCTTTGTGGCGGTGGGGCTGGACACCAATTTGCTGACCCGCCACACCAGCGCTTTGGCCGCCAAGTTCATCAGTAAAGCCGCCCCTGCCGTGGCGGGCAAGGTGTATTAAGAACAATGCCTGCCGTTCCTGTCTTTCGGCGAAAAGTGGCCCCGGAAGGCAAAGGCATGCGGGTCTTCATCGCAGGTGGTTCGGGCGTGATCGGGCGCAGCCTGGTGCCTTTGTTGGTGGCCGCGGGTTATCGGGTGACGGCCTTGACGCGAAGCGCCGAGCGCGCGGCCGCCTTGCAGGCGCAAGGTGCACGGGCGGTTGTGGGCGACGTATTTGACGCGCCCGGCCTGACTGCGCTGATGTGCGCGGCGCAGCCGGAGGTGGTGGTGCACCAACTGACGGCTTTTGGTGCCAAAACCCATGCGCCCGGTACAGACCCGCTGCTTGAGACCATTCGTATCCGCGAACAAGGCACCCGCCATTTGGTGGCGGCCATGCAGGCTGCCCGCGCCAATCGCTTGGTGACGCAAAGCATTTCCTTTGTGTGCTCACCCCGGGCGACGCGGCTCAACGCCCAGGGCTTGACGCATGAAACCACGCCTTTCTACCTGCAAGGCGGGCTGGCCTTTCGGCCCTTGCTGGATGCCGTGGCCGAAATGGAGCGCCTGACGTTGTCCACCCCTGGTGTCGCCGGCCTGGTGCTGCGGTATGGCTGGTTTTATGGCGAAGGCACGAATTACGACCCGCGCACCGGCTCCATCCCGCGTGGCCTGAAAAAGGGCCGTTCGCCACTGGTTGCGGGTGACACCGGCACCGGCCAAGGCATTTATTCGCACATCGCCGTGGCTGATGCCGCCCGGGCCACGCTGCTGGCCATTCAGCGCCACGCAACCGGCATTTACAACATCGTCGATGACGAACCGGTAACGCATCAGGTCTGGATGAACCACCTGGCCGGCTTGCTCGGCGCTCCGCCACCCGGTGTGATGCCCGAAGTGCCGGCCCGCGCCGCGCTGGGCGAGATGCTGACCTACTTCATGACGCGCCAACCCGGTGCCAGCAACGCCAAGGCAAAACGCGAGTTGGGCTGGCAACCCCAGTTGCCCTCTTGGCGCGACGGGTTTGCGCAACTTTATGCCGGTGCCAAACAGATGAAGCCCGTTAGAGCCAGCTAATTCAAGCCAATTTGCCGTTTTTTCCGTCCGTTTCACCCACTTTCCGGAGCACCTCCATGAACGCCCCCCTTACTGCGCAACAGCTCGCTACCGCCTCGGCTTTTCACCCCGACGAATGGGCCGCCCGCCAACAACTGGCCGCCTGTTACCGGGTGTTTGCCATGCTGGGCTGGTGGGAGATGATCTACAACCATATCACCGTGCGCCTGCCGGAATCGGTCTCGGGCGGTAGCAGTGGCCCGCAGTTCCTTATCAACCCGTTTGGGTTGCACTACTCTGAAGTGACGGCCTCCAACCTGCTCAAAATTGACCTGACGGGCAACAAAATCAACACACCTGGCCAGCCGCCCAGCCCCTGGCCCGTGAACCCGGCCGGTTTTACCGTACATGCCGCCATCCATGCGGGGTTGCCCGACGCGCATTGCATCATGCACACCCACACCACCTCGGGCGTGGCGGTGGCCTGCCTGGAAGGCGGCTTGCAGCAAACCAACTTTTACACCGCCCAGTTGCACAACATGGTGGCCTACCATGACTTTGAAGGCATCACCATCCACGCCGAAGAAGGCCCGCGCCTGTTGGCCAGCATGGGGCAAAAGCAGGCCGTTATCTTGCGTAACCACGGCTTGTTGGCCTGGGGCAAAACCCTGCCGCAGACCTTTGCCGTGTTGTGGACGCTGCAACGCGC
>JANOWY010000380.1:0-5865 GCA_031418135.1 Rhodoferax sp.
CAAGCTTGTCCAGGTTGGCATTGAGCTCGCGCAGGATGTCGCCCACGCGGGTCAGGTTCTCCCGCGTATCCGCCAGCCGGTGTTCGGTTTCGCGGCGGCGCTCTTTGTATTTGGAAACGCCTGCAGCTTCTTCCAGGAACAGGCGCAGTTCTTCGGGTTTGCTTTCAATGATGCGTGAAATGGTGCCCTGGCCGATGATGGCGTAGGCGCGTGGCCCCAGGCCAGTGCCCAAAAACACGTCTTGCACATCCCGCCGGCGCACCGGCTGGTTGTTGATGTAATAACTGCTGCCGCCATCCCGGGTGAGCACCCGGCGAACGGCTATTTCGGCAAACTGGCCCCACTGCCCACCGGCTCTGGAATCGGCATTGTCAAAGACCAGTTCCACACTGGCGCGGCTGGCCGGTTTGCGCGTGTTGGTACCGTTGAAGATGACGTCCTGCATCGATTCGCCGCGCAGCTCGGAGGCCTTGGATTCGCCCAACACCCAGCGCACCGCATCCATGATGTTGGATTTGCCGCAACCATTGGGCCCCACCACACCAACCAACTGCCCGGGCAACTGAAACGTGGTCGGCTCCACAAAAGACTTGAAGCCGGATAACTTGATGGAATTGAGACGCACGGAAAAAAGGGAAAGCGGTGAGCTAAGTAGCTGATTTTATTGACTATCGGGCAAAAACTGGCCTGTTGACAATGCACCCGAACGAGCGCCCATGATAACTTGCGGGTTCATCCTCCCGCTAAGGCCTGGGCGGCTCCAAGCCCGTCATTTCAGCTGCACAGAGCCCGATACCGTCACCAGCACCGTGCTTTTACCGGCCTCTACGGGCACCGGTGCATCGGCAGACACCGCGCGAGCTTCCATGGCCAGCATGCGCGGACGCGGCGTGAAGCCCTGGTCATTGGCATTCACCGACACTTCACGCAGTGTGTAGCCGCCAAATCCGAACGCCTTGGCGATACCCTCTGCCTTGTTTTTAAAACGTTCAATCGCCTGGGCCTGGGCTTCGCCCTCCACTTTTTGGCGCTGTTCACGCGAGAGCCCGAAGCTGACACCGCCCATCGTCAACGTCTGAATCTTGCCGGCCGTGGTGCTGATGCGGGCGAAATCACGGCCTTCCAACACCAGCTCAACAGAACCTTGCCAGCCGCTGATCTTGCTGTCTTTGCCGTAACGCGGGTACAAACTGAAATTGCCGGTGCGCACGTCGAGCTGGCCCGGTTGTGCGCTTTTTTTGGCTTCTTGCAAAGCGGCATCCAGCGCCGTTTTGAGCTGGGTTTGCACGTTGGTGGCATCGGCGCCCTCACGCGTGGTGGTCAGGCTGATCGCCAACAGGTCTTGCTGCACCTCCACTGAGCCGCTGGCGGCGAGTTGAATGACATTTTGCGGCGGTGGCAAATTTTGAGCGGCGGCCAACCCGCCAAAAAGCAGCAATGCGGCAGCAAGGACGACTGGCCTCAGCCCGTGTTTGGCACCAGATAGCGGCAAGCCAAAAAAACGACGTGATGCAACAGGTAAGTTCATGGTTTTATCCTTCTAAAAAATCAATCGTGGCAGGTTTGCCGCGCCACGATAGGCGCTGATGGCAGCCAACTCAGGGCATTGAAACTGTGCAACGCAGCCAAGCAGCAACTTGCCGACAAAGCGACTTTCCAACCATGCGCAACATTTGTAACATTGCGTCAAACCGCTGCAAACAGTGGCAAAAGTCACAGTTTTAAACTGTTCAACCCTGCAAAATCGGCTCTGTTACAACTTCAGGATTCTCCATGAGCCATACCAGTGAACGCGCCGACAAGATCGTTATTGTGGACGACGATGCCCGTATCCGCGATTTGCTGCGGCGTTACCTCACCCAGGAAGGCTTTGAAGTGTTCCAGGCCGAGGACGGCAAAGCGTTGTCACGCATCCTGTTGCGCGATTCGGTGGACCTGATCGTGCTGGACCTGATGATGCCGGGGGAAGACGGCCTCTCCATTTGCCGCCGGTTGCGTGCAGCCAATGATCGCACGCCCATCATTATGTTGACCGCCAAAGGCGAAGACGTGGACCGCATTGTGGGCCTGGAGGTGGGTGCCGACGACTCCCTGGGAAAACCCTTCAATCCGCGTGAACTATTGGCCCGCATCAACGCCGTTTTGCGCCGGCGCCCCATGTTTGAAGCGCCTGGCGCGCCATCAAACGACAACGAAGTGGTGCAGTTTGGCACCTTCTCGTTTGATCTGGGTGCCCGCACCCTGTACAACAGTGGCGCTGAAACGCCCCTCACCACCGGTGAGTTTGCCATGCTCAAGGCCCTTGTCCGGCACCCGCGCCAGCCGCTTTCGCGCGAAAAGTTGGCCCAATTGGCACGTGGCCGCGAATTTGAGCCGTTTGACCGCAGCCTGGACGTGCAGGTGTCGCGCCTGCGCAAACTGGTGGAAATCGATGCTGCTTCGCCCCGCTTCATACAAACCGTGTGGGGCGTGGGTTATGTGTTTGTGCCAGATGGCGCTGGCGAAACTCGGGCTGCCGCCTGAATGCGCCTGATAGCCAGCCGCTAGCCTGACACGCCATGGCGGCCTCTGCCCGAATCGCGCTGGACGACAGCGGCATGATGCCGCTGGAAACCCGCCCCGTGGGCTTGGGAGCGGGAGCCAAAAGCCGTTTGGGGCTCAACCTTTTTTGGCGCACCTTTATTTTGCTGGCCCTGCTGCTGTTGGGCAGCATAGCCGCCTGGCTGCAAACCCTGCGATCCCTCGAAATAGAACCCCGCGCAGTACAAACTGCCCAGCAGATTGCGTCGCTGGTGAATCTGAGCCGGGCGGCGCTGATTCATTCCGACGCGATTGCCCGCGTATCGCTGGTCAAAACCATGAGCGAGCAAGAAGGCGTGCGCATCTTTCCGCGCGAACCCAATGACACGTTCGGCGAGTTTGCCACCGATGGTTTAAGCCAGCGCATCGCCACCGAATTGCAGCGTCGGCTGGGTGCGGGCACCGTCGTGGCCAGCAGCGTGAACGGCGAACCCGGCCTGTGGGTGGGCTTCACCATGGACAAAGTCAGCTTTTGGTTCCAGACAGATCGCGCCCGATTTTCGCCAGCCGGTGGCAAGACCTGGATCGTCTGGTTGGCCACGGCTGCCGTTTTGTCGCTGGCGGGCGCTGCGTTGATTGCCCGCTTGATCAACCTGCCATTGAAGAAACTGTCGTTCGCTGCGAGCCGGGTACGGGAAGGCGATTTAAGCGCCAGCCATTTGGACGAACAGGTGGCCACCAGCGAAATACGCGAGGTAAACATCGGTTTTAACCGCATGGCCAAACGCCTCTCCATCGTTGAGCAAGACCGTGCCGTGATGCTGGCCGGTATCTCGCATGACCTGCGCACGCCCCTGGCGCGCCTGCGCCTGGAAACCGAACTGAGTGTGGCCGACCTGGAAGCCCGTGACCACATGGTGGCCGACATCGAGCAGCTCGACGCGGTGATCGACAAGTTTCTGGATTACGCAAGGCCCGACCACGTCAGCCTGGGTGACGTGCGTTTGAACGACGTGGTGAATGCCTGCATTTATGCGGCCAAAGACTACCCGGATGTACGTTTTAACGTCAACATGCAACCAGAATGCCTGGTCAAAGCCGACGAGGTGGAATTGGGGCGCGTAGTGGCCAACCTGATTGAAAATGCTCGCCGTTACGGCAAAACCGTGGATACCGGCATTGCCAACATCGACATCGCCGCCATCACCAAAGACGAGTGGGTGTTGTTCAAAGTACGCGACCACGGCCAAGGCGTCACACCCGAACATTTGCCCCAGCTGACCAAACCTTTTTTCCGGGGTGACGCAGCCCGAACCGCCGCCAATGGTGCCGGCCTGGGCTTGTCAATCGTCGAGAAAACCCTGGAGCGCATGGGTGGCAAATTTGCGCTGGTCAATACCCGTTCGGGCGGGCTGGCTGCGCATATCAAGCTGCAGCGCGCTTATTGAAACCTTTGCATGACAGCGCCTGCTGGGCTGCCACTTGCACGGCTACTTCGCGCGACTACCCCTGCGCGATCACCGGATACAACAGCACCACAGCCCGCGCTTCAATCGCTTCACCCTGACCCACCGGACCCATTTTTTCCGCGGTTTTGGCTTTCACGTTGACTTGCCCGACCGCTATCGACAAACCAGCCGCAATGCCTTCACGCATGGCCTCAATGTGGGGTGCCAACTTGGGTGCCTGTGCGATGACGGTACTGTCGACATTGCCGATTTCAAACCCTTGGGCGCGCACCCGCCGTGCCACTTCCTGCAGCAAAACCATCGAGTTGGCGCCCTTGAACTGCAAATCGGTGTCGGGGAAATGCCTGCCAATGTCGCCCAATGCCGCTGCGCCCAGCAACGCGTCGGTGATGGCGTGCAATAACGCGTCAGCATCGGAATGGCCCAACAAACCGCGAGAGAAAGGAATCGTTACGCCGCCCAGCACCAAAAGCCGATCCGGCACCAACGCGTGGATGTCCCAGCCTTCGCCGATTCTGGGCAGGTTTGCGGGGGGTGCAACGGCAGGAGCCAAGGGAGCGACGGGAGTGGTCATGGCGGCATTGTCCGGGCATTGAGCAGACTTTCGGCAAAGGCGAAGTCTTCGGGGTAGGTGACTTTGAAATTCTGGGCGCTGCCCGTCACCAGCAGCGGCCGCAAGCCTTGGGCCTCGATAGCGCTGGATTCATCGGTTACGGCCAAACCGGCGGCGTCACACGCTTGTATCGCAGCCAGCAAAGCCCCAAGCCGGAACATTTGGGGCGTTTGCGCCAACCATTTGTCGGCCCGTTCAACCGTTGCGCCCACCCGCCCGCCAGTGGCCGATTTCAGCGTATCGGGCAGGGGCAAAGCCAGCAAGCCGCCTACCTCATCCGCCCAGCAAGCGCTGATCAACTGGGCGACCAGCGCGGGCGTAACGAGGCAACGGGCTGCATCGTGTACCAAAACCCAGTCGTTTTCGGTCGCGCCGAGGCGCTTTAAATAGTTTAGTCCATTAAAAACGGTTTTTGTTCTCGTAATACCTCCACAATAAGCTACTGATAGAGAAGCAAATTCGTTTAAAAAAGGATCTAAAAATACATCTCCCGCAGCCACCACCACCAGCGTTTTGCGAATCTGTGGAACGGCTGCCAACGCCCGCAGGGTGTGTACCACCAGGGGAGCACCAGCGATGGCTTGGTATTGCTTGGGCTGGGCGCTGCCAGCCCGGCTGCCTGACCCCGCGCACGGCACCACCGCCCATACACGAGGCGGGTGTTGTGCTGGCGTTTCAGGCGCAAAAGAAATGGGGGTCATTCAGAGTCAACGGCAGCACGCATTCTAAAATCACCCGACCACCCCTCCCATCCATGGCGCGGGGTGTTTGCTATTTATGAATTTGCCCAAACTCACTCCTGGCCAACGCTACACACTGCCTCGACCGCCCGCATCTGCCGACGCGCTCATGCTGGCGCAACTGGCCACCCGCGAAAAAGCCGCAGGCAAACTGCTGGCGATCGTTACCGCAGACGCTTCAGATGCGCAGCGCCTGCTCGACGAAATCGCGTTTTTTGCCCCCGACATCCGGGTGGTCATGTTCCCGGATTGGGAAACCCTGCCCTACGACACCTTTTCACCGCACCAAGACCTGATCAGCGAACGGCTGGCTACCCTGTGGCGCATTCAGAACCGGGGTTTTGGGGCAGAAGGCGACAAAGGCGCTGATGTGGTGCTGATCCCAGCCACCACCGCCCTGTACCGGCTGGCACCGCCGGGTTTTCTGGCCGGGTACACCTTTGAATTCAAGGTCAAACAGCAGCTGGATGAAGCCAAATTCAAGGCGCAACTCACCTTGGCGGGTTACAACCATGTCACCCAG
>JANOWY010000381.1:0-2150 GCA_031418135.1 Rhodoferax sp.
CTTGCCCAAAGGGGTAGGCATGGGCCGCAAGGCGCATCTGGTGCTGCAAGACGCTGACCACATGACCTTTGCCGGGCAAACCGGGCGCGCCGCCGAAATCGTGCCGCGCACGCAGGGCACGCGCGATTTGCAGGTGGCCCACCATGCGCTGGTGGCACGCATCACCACCGATTGGTGGCTGGCCACTTTGGCGCAGGATGCCGCCGCGCACGAGCGCCTCAAGCAGCCCGCGGGCCTGTTGGCGGGTGACTTGTGGGAGCAAGGCTGACGCGGTGTGCCGCTAGTGGGCCACCTCAAGTGATTAGCCGGGTGCCCAAGCGCCTTGCCGATGCCCCCAACGGTTTTTAAACCGGCCTGAGCAGTTTCAGGCGGGCGATGCCACAATTCACGCTATGCCTGTTTGTGCTGCTCCTTCGTTTGCGCTTTCGCCTTGGCGGCTGGTCGGCGCTGTGGTGTGTGCCTGGCTTGGCAGCGCAGGTGCCACCGCCCAAGCGCAAGGCCTGCCCGAGCAGGGTTTTCGCATCATCACCACCGGCACCCTGGGCAACTGCGTGGCCTGCCACGCCCTGCCCGGCCAGCGCGATGTGCCCAGCACATTCGGCCCTTCTTTTGAAAAAGTGGGCGCACGGCTTAACGCCACCGCTTTGCGCCAATGGATCACCGATGCGCGTCAGGTGAAACCCGACACGCTGATGCCACCGTTTGGCACCACCCAGGGCACCCACAACTCGGTACGCGCCCAGGCCATGCTGAGTGATGAACAGATCGAGCATGTGGTGGCTGCCTTGCAAACGCTGCGCTGAAAAATGGAACAAAACCCGATGTTGAAAACTAACCTGCCCCAAACCATCCCGCGCCGCGCTTGCCTGCTGCTGGCCGCACTGCCGCTGCTGGTTGCAGCCCCCGCTGCCACGGCACAGGCCTTTATTGACCACGTCACACAAAGCGCCCTGGAAGCCATGAAGCTACAGCCCGATGGCGTGGTGATGGACTTCCCGCGCCTGGCCGACACCGGCTCGGCTGTACCGCTACAGGCCAAACTCGATGCGCCGGCGGGGCTCAAGATCAGCCTGATCGAGGTGTTTCTGCCCGAAAACCCGAACACCCGGGCCTTGAAGCTGCGCCTGCCCGAGCCGCAAACCACCTACACCTTCAGCACCCGCCTGCGCCTGGCCGCCACGCAAGATGCCTGGGTGGTGATGACGCTCACCGACGGCAGCAAACGCGGGGCCAGCGCCCCCACGATCATCACCTCCTCAGCATGCTTTGATGCGAGCTAAAACCATATGGCTACCCAAATCCCTTCCCGGCTGACTTTTGTGGGGGCGATTCGGCCCGGTAACACAGTGGAAGCCCGATGGATCGTCGGGCATCCGATGGAGACGGGTTTTCGGGTGGACGATTCAGGTGTGCCGGTACGGCGCAATGTGATCACGCTGATTCGGGTCACGCTGGGCGGCAAGCTGATTCTGGAGATGGAGCCTGGCACGGGTATTTCGAGCAACCCGTTTGTGTCGTTCCCGGTAACGGTGCCGGCAGATGGCGGCACGGTGTCGGTGGATTGGCTGGACGACGCGGGCGCACGCGGCAGTGTGCAGCAATTGTTGTTGCTGGAAAAATGAGCGCTTTCTGATGAAGGTTTTCAGTGGGCGTTGGCAGGCTAGGCGAGGGCTGGCGCTTGTGGCGGCGCTGGCCTGCAGCCTCGTCGCCGCACCCACGGCAATTGCCCAGCCCTGGCCCACCGATTCCAAACTCAGCGGCAATGCCTTTCTGCCACCGGGGCTGCTCAAGCTGCAAGCCGATGCGCAAGACAGCCCCGTGTCGTTGTGGCTTGATAAAGGAAAACAACAGTGGGCCGACAGCAATGGCGGTGCCAGTTGCCAGAGCTGCCACAACACACCGGCGAGCCTGCGCCTGGCGGTGCCCGCGTTCCCACGGCTCACCTCGACGACGGCGGGCCAAAAACTCATCAACCTGGAAGACCAGATCGTCGCCTGCCGCAGCCGCGCAGGCCGTACGGCTGCACGGGCCGAAGACGACGACGTGTTGTCGCTCAGCGCCTTGCTGCACAACGAAGCCAAGGGCTTGCCGATCAACGTGCAACCCGTGCGCGAGCAAATGCACGCTTGGTCGGCCCGGCTGGAAAGCGG
>JANOWY010000382.1:0-7930 GCA_031418135.1 Rhodoferax sp.
GTCAGGTCACGCCCTTCGAACAAGATGCGCCCTGCGGTGGCCGGGAAGTGCCCGCTCACCAGGTTGATGAAGGTCGATTTGCCGGAGCCGTTGGGGCCCAGCAAGCCCAGGATTTCACCTGGGTAAACGTTCAAGCTGACGCCATCCAGCGCTCGCACGCCAGTAAACGCCTTGACCAGGTTGTTTACTTCCAGCAGCGGCTTCTGCGTCGCTGCCCGATGTTCAGGCTGCGGCGGCCGGGGTTCGGATGCGGCTCGGCCTGTTCTGGGCACCTCGAAGGGGCGATTGACTGCGTCCGGTAGGTTCATCGACCCTTCGACGGGCTCAGGGCGAACGGCGACATGTGCACCTTTTACGTTGGCTGCTTTGCCCGCATGGCCCTTGCGCCACTTGTCCAGCATGGCCAGAATGCCGTTGGGCATAAACAAAATCACCACCACCAAAATCAGCCCAAATACCGCCCGCCCCACCACGGGCGAGGCACCCGCCGAAAAGGCATACAGCAAACAAGTAATGGCGACGGCCCCTACTGCGGGGCCAGCCCAATACCGCGTGCCGCCCAGCACACTCATTAGCACCACAGTGAGCGGCACGGTAATGTTGAAAGTCTCGCCCACCGTCACGTAGTTCACAAACAAGGCATGGATGCCACCGGCCAAACCGGCTAACGCACACGACAGGGCAAACGCCATCAATTTGTAGCGCAGGGTGGGAACACCCATCACTTCCGCGACATCTTCATCGTCGTGAATGGCAAACAGACCCAACCCGAGTTTGGACGCATGCACCCACCATGCGATCACCGCCGTCAGCACGGTTGCAACCACTGCCAGCAGATAAATGGATGAGGCGGCGCTGGGTCCAATGGCAGGCACCGCAACGCCCGCCAGTGATACGCCCGGCCCGCCATCAATGCGTGTGTTCAGCACAATCGTGGCCACCACAAAGGTGATGGCCAATGTCAGGAGCGCAAACAGTTCGCCCCGCACCGCCTTCACCCGAAACACCACCGCGCCGAGCCCAAAACCCAGAAGCGCAGCGGCCAGGGCAGCAAATGGCAAGGTCAGTAAAAACGGCCAGTTCAGATTGGCCGACAAACCCGCCGAGGTGTAAAGCCCAATGCCAAAAAAGGCACCGTGGCCGAATGAAAAATAGCCCGAATAACCCGACAGGATGTTCCATGACAACGCCAGGATGGTCCAGTGGCAGATCAGGTACAAAAACGATTCATAAAACGCCGGGAGCCCCATCCAGGGCACCGATGCCAACACCGCACCGGCGGCTCCGATCCCGATCAAGGTCTTGTTTATCACCACTTGTTCATCACCACTTTTTTGTCACCACGTTTTGACCGCCATGGGGTTCGAATAATTTTTTAGTTGCTTGAGCCACGCAACGGCTGGGCCCCTATTAACCCGCTTTGGCCGGTTTGAAAAGCAGCATCACGATCAGCATCGAGAACGATACGATGGGGGCCCATGCCGGGGCCGCCACCGCCATGGTGACGGCTTCACTCACACCGATAAAGATGCCGGCCACCAGCGGCCCCAGCGCACTGCCCAGCCCACCTAGCATCACGGCAGCAAACACCACACCCACCCAGGCAAAGATTTGCGAAGGCGTGAGGGTAAAGGTCAGGGCCAAACAGATGCCGGCCACTGCAGCCAAAGCCGCACAAACACCCGACAACACCAATGACAGCTTTTGACGGTCAATGCCACAAGCGGTGGCGATGGGGCCGTCTTCCGACATGGCGCGCAAGGCCTTGCCCAAATCGGTAAAACGCATCGCGGCCCAAACGGCGTAACACAGGGCGCATGCCAGCAGCAACGTGATCAGTTCGGGCACCGGGAAATACAGCCCCCCCACGACAAACTTCAAATCGTTGTAGTGGCTCTCCAGCCGTCGAAAATCTGCCGTCCAGATGCCCTGCACCAAGCTCTCGATCATCACTGTCAACCCAAAGGTGACCAACAGGGAGTTGAACGGCGTGATCTCGAACTTGGCCAGCAACCATTGCATGGCCACCCCAAACATAAAAAACAACGGTGGCAGCAGCAATAGCGACACCAGCGGATCCAGGCCCCACACGCTGGCCATGTGGTAACTCATGTAGGCGCTCAAAAACACAAAACCAAAATGCGCCAGGTTGATTTGGCGCAGCAAACCCCAGGTCAAACCCAGGCCCAGCCCCACCAACCCATACAAACTGCCGATAAAGATGCCGGAGAGGATGGATTGGGCAAGGAGATTAAAACTGGGCCAGGCCATGATTATTCTGGATTCGGCTGGTTATTGAACCTGCAACTTGCCGGCCGCGTAGCTGGCAGGCCACACCACGACCCACTTGCCGTTTTGCACCTGTTTGATCTTCATCAGGTCGTCGCCGTAGTTGCCAGGACCGTTGAAGCGCAATTTGCCGTGAATGGTGTCAATGCGGTTAGCTTTGATGAAGGCGGCGATGGCCTTGTCGTCCAGGCTCTTGGCACCTACCACCCCCGCTTCAAGAATTTGCCAGGCCGAGAACGATGCCGCAGCCTGCACTTCCACGCTGGTATCCGGCAGCCGCGCAGCCGTAGCACGGTCGTTGAAGGTTTTGATAAAAGCAGCGCCTTGTGCGTTGTCACTGAACGGCGCATGCTCTTCAAAAATAGTGAGTGAGATCGCGCCCTTGCCATCGGGGGACTTGGTCATCGGGCCGGGTGCCGGGTTGGTGTGGAAGTGCAGCGGCGGCACATAATCTATTTTTTTCATCGCGTCCAGCAGCATGTTGCCTTCCAGGGCGATGTCACCCATCCAGACGAGGTCGGGTTTCGCGTCCTTGATGCGGGCAGCAATCGGGCCGAAATCTCGGTTGCCAAATTCCCATTCGAGAAACAACACTTCCTTGATGCCACGTTTTTTGGCCACTTCACGTGCACCCAAAGACATGAAATGGATGGACGGAAACTTGCTAGTAACGATAGCAATGGTTTTGGGTGGCTTGGGCGAGGCGGCCAGAGCATCAAACACTGAATTCGGCACGGTGTTGCCAGGGTCCGAGCCGAGTGACCACGCCGGGAAGGCCATGTCGTATTTGGAGAGCGACGGAATGCCAAAGGTGTGATGCACCAGCACCTTGTTGTAGCGCTGCGCAACGCCCATGGCCGACAAAATGGCACCGGTAGCATACGGGCCCATCAGCAAATCAACCTTGTCGGAAGTAACCAATTGCTCATACATGGTGCGGGCCAAATCGGGTTTGGACTGGTCGTCTTTCACGATCCACTCCACTTTGCGGCCCAACAAACCACCCCGGGCGTTGAGTTGCTCCACATAAATTTCACCGACCAGTTTGTGAGTCATCGCGGTGGCAGACAACGGCCCGGTGAGCGCCAGCGTGCTGCCAATGCGAATCGGCGCAGAGGATTGCGCCTGGGAGGCAAGCGGCAGCAGTGCCAAGCAAGCGCTGGCAGCGGCGAGAGATGCCCAATGTTTTAACAGTTTCATCTGTATTCTCCAGTTATAAAAATGAACGATCAACCCCAGTAACCCGCGTCAATCGCTGGCCACAAACCCCGTCGGCACGCTGCCGGTATATTCTTCGTTGGCAACTGCTTCGTTGGAAAGCGCAAAACCAATCGGGTTGTCCAGCTCTTCGCTCATATGGGCGATCAGGCTGGCGGTACGCGCCAACATGGGCACACCTTTGAGCGCATTGACCGGGAAACCAACACCCAGCAACACCGCCGGTATCGCCGCCGACACATTGAGTTTGAGCGGCTTGCCCACAATGCCCGGAATGACGTTTTCAACCGCCTTTGAAATATCAACATAACGCTGGTTGGCACCGACTCGGGCCGACAGGTCATACAACGCCTTGACGCGCGGGTCCAGCTGTTTGTGCAGCGGGTGACCGTAACCCGGTACCGATTGTTTGTTGGCGCGGCGCTCGGAGACAATTTTGTGCGCTGCCGCCTGGATGTCGCCGCCATGGTTGGCCGCTTCAACCTCGATTTGCAGAAACAGGTGACCCGCCGTTTCAGAGGCCCCTAGGATCACTGACCCGCAGCCCAAAATGCCGGCCGCCACGGCCCCTTGCATGGCATCTGGCGCGGCGGCAAGCGTCATGCGGGCGGCCTGTATGCTGGGCACCATGCCGTGTTCGCCAATTGCCACCATGCAGGCGTTCAGCAACGCGCTCATCTGCAGGTCGGCTTTTTTGCCAGTCAGCAAAAAATAAAAATAGTCGCCGAAATTGACTTGCCCGATCAGGTCTTGGCACAGGTCTGCCCCACGCACCACGATGGTGTCGGCGTTGGCCGTAGAGATGGCCGAGTTGGGTGCGATGCGTTTTCCGATTTTCATGGCGGTGCTTTCAATGCAATGCTGTTTTCAGTTGCAATGTCAGGCCGCCGGAACGAGCTTGAAGTCGTAGGTGCAGCTAAGCCAAGGCTTGTCCAGCACACGGCCATCAGGCGCTGTGCCGGGCACATGTTTCTCAAAATCGACAATCAGGCTTTCACGCACGCCAAACACGGCATCTGAATCCAGGTATTCGCTGTCAGACACAAACAGATGCGTGACCAAAGGCGCATAACCTTCTGCACGCAACATCATGTGCATATGGCCTGGGCGAAACGGGTGGCGGCCCATCGCCAACAACATCACCCCGCCGGGTCCATCAATGGGTACCGGGTATTTGGCAGGCTTAATACTCCAGAAGCTGTAACGCCCATCGGCATCGGTGCGGAACTGTGCACGCAACTGCATGGGCGCATCGGGTCCTTTTTGCAGATCGTAAAAACCTTCGGTGTCGCCTGACCAGACATCGAACGCACAGTTTTCAACGGGTTGGCCGGCCAGATTGGTAACGCGGCCGCTGTAATAGGCCGGTTCGCCCGGCAAATCGCCCTGCAAATCGGCCCCCAGCGGCAGCTTGGGCGCGCCTTCCCAAAAGAAGGGTCCTTGCACCGTGGCCTCGGTAGCAGGCGTGGCGGCGGCTGCGCCGGGGTCTGCTGAAATCGCTTTGGCCTGGGCAATGCCCACCACCTGCATGGAGAGGCCCAGGGTGTCTGAGAGCAAGATGAATTCCTGGCGTTTTTCATCACACTTCTGGCCAGTGGCGGTAAGAAACTCAATCGCTGTCATCCATTCGGCGGGGGTGAGCTGGACTTCGCGGGCAAAAGCATGGATGTGCGTGATCAGCGCAGACATCACCGCTTTGAAGCGCGGGTTTTGGCATTCGCTCATTCGCGCGATCACGGCCTGTGGCAAATCGGCAGCGCTGGTTTCGAGGGTCATTGGGTTCTCCAAAGGGTTAAATCGGGGTATCAGGCGTATTCGGCGTATTCGGTGCGCAAAATTTTTGCAGCCTCTACCATCGCGCGCATTTTGCCGTTGGCTACATCGCGCGGCAGGTACTTCATGCCACAGTCTGGCGCAAGAATGATGTTTTCAGGCTTGGTGTAAACCAGCGCTTTTTTGATGCGCGCCACCACGGCCTGCGGCGTCTCAACGGCCATGTCTTCGAGGTTGATGCAACCCACCATCAGGCGTTTGTTGTCAAGCCGGGCCAGCACCGAACAATCGAGGTTGGATTGCGCGGTTTCCAGCGACACCTGTTTGCAGCTGCACCCGTACAACTCGGGCAGGAAGGAATACCCCGATGGCCTGGCGTGGATGACGGCGGCGTAACCAAAACAAATGTGCACCGCCGTTTCACCCATCACGCCTTCGAGCGCCGCGTTCAGCGCTTTCAGGCCAAACTGCCGCGCTTTCTCGGGCCGTGCCTGCATATAAGGCTCGTCGATCTGCACGATGTCGGCCCCGGCGGCGAACAGGTCGATGATTTCCTCCCGCACCGCCTGGGCATAGGCCATGGCAGCTTCTTCGCTGGTGGCGTAAAAATCGTTTTGCGCCTGCTCGCTCATGGTGAACGGCCCCGGCACGGTGATCTTGACTGGGCGGCTGGTGTGGGCCTTCAGAAACTTCAGGTCGTCCACCTCGACTGGGCGCAGGCGTTTGATGGGCCCCACCACGCGCGGCACCGGGTTGGGGTGGCCGCTGCGGTCCAGAGCGGTGCCGGGGTTGTCTATGTCTACCCCGCTCAAGGCGGTGGCGAAGCGGTTGGAATAACTCTCGCGGCGGATTTCACCATCGGTGATGATGTCCAGCCCGGCTTCTTCCTGGGCGCGGATGGCCATGAGGGTGGCATCGTTCTGCGCTTCCTCCAGGTAGTCGGCCGGAATGCGCCACAACTCTTTGGCGCGGGTGCGCGGCGGAAAACGCCCCGCCAGCTTCTGGCGGTCAATCAGCCACTCGGGCTGCGGATAACTGCCAACCAGGGTGGTGGGGAACAACATCGCCGCCTCCTTTACAGAACTTCGCAGGCCTGCTCAAAGCTGAGCCGGGCATTGCGGTCAAACAACTTGGTGTTGTCACCGTAACCCAGGTTCAGGATGAAGTTGGCTGTGAAGCGCCCATCCTTGAAAAACTCGGCGTTGACCTTGGCCAGATCCACCCCGCTCATCGGGCCGCAATCAAGGCCGCAGGCCCGTGCCGCGATCATGAAGTAGGCACCACCCAGCGTGCCATTGCGGGTGGCAGTGGCAGCGCTCAGACCCGCATTGTTGGCAAACAGGGCCTGCCCTTCGGGTTTGTGCCAGGTTTTGTCCATGTGGGTGTAGAACTGCGTGTCGGTGGCGACGATCACCGTGGCCGGTGCTGTGCGGGTTTTTTCCAGGTTGCCGGGGCTCATGGCGGGCAGCAGACGCGCCCGCGATTCAGGCGACACCAGCATCACGTAACGCGTGGGCTGGGAGTTCATCGAGGTAGCACCCATCTTGGCAATGTCATAGACTTCTTTGAGGAGCTCCAGCGGAACCGGCTTGTCGATAAACCCGTTGGCCGTGCGGGCCTTGAAAAACAGCTGGTCCAGCGCGAATTGCTCAATTTTGCTCATTCAATACTTTCGTTCATGGTTTAAAAAATCAATAATCAACTTGGTGCCTGGCAATGCGCAGGCCGTTGATCTCCTCGCGTACGCGAAGGTGCTCGGGGTGGGTTGCGTAGGCATCCAGCGCCTGCTGCGATTCAAATTCCGAATACAGCACCACATCACAGGCGTAGTCCACACCGCTGCGGTCTACGCCGATCTCCAGATGCACCAGGCCCGGTATCTTGCCACGCATGCTGTCAAACGCGCTTTGCAGGCGCGCAATGCCCGCATCTTTTTGCGCCACCGTGTCGCCCTGGATGTTCCACATGACGATGTGTTTGACCCTGCGTTCCACCAACGTTTGGGGCTTCATGTCAGTCTGCCTTGATGCCGATGGCTTTGATGAGTTGGGTCCAGCGCTCCACATCGCGGCGCACCAGGGTTTTGGCATCTTCACCCACCAGGGCCATTGGTTTGCCACCGGCCTTTTCAAACCGCTCCATCAGCTCGGGTGATTTCATCATCAAGGCCATTTCTTGCTGCAACCGCAATTGCTCGGCTTTGGGGGTGCGGGCCGGCACGAAGTAGCCAAACCAGGATTCGAGCTCCAGCGCGGCAACACCGGTTTCGCGCAAGGTGGGAACCTGCGGGTGCATGGGGTTGCGCGCCGCACCTGACACAGCCAGCGCCTTCACGTTGCCCGCATCGACCTGCGGCCGTGCGGTGGAAGAGAGGTCAAAAAACAAGTCAACCCGCCCGCCGATCAGGTCGGTGTAAGCGGCTTGCGCACCCCGGTACGGCACATGGGTGAGCTGCACCCCAGCCAGGTGCCATAGCGCAGCGGCCAGCACATGTTGCCCCGAGCCATTGCCGCCCGAGGCGTAAGTCAATTTGCCGGGGTTGCTTTTGGCGTGGGCGACCAGTTCGGCCAGGCTGGCAAAGGGCAAATCCTTGCGCCCAATCAGGGTGTAGCTGTAACTCACGGCCAGGCCAACGGGTTCGAAATCCTTC
>JANOWY010000383.1:0-2160 GCA_031418135.1 Rhodoferax sp.
GTGCTCAAGAAGCAGGGCGCGCAAGACATTGGCGTCAAGGAGGCACTCAACTGGTCGCTGGTCTGGATTGCGCTCAGCTTTTTGTTCAACGGCCTGTTTTGGTGGGCTGTCAAAGATAGCACCGGATCAGTCGAACTGGCCAAGATCCGGTCACTTGAATTCCTGACGGGCTACCTGATCGAAAAATCTCTTGCAGTTGACAATATTTTTGTCTTCCTGTTGATCTTCACCTACTTTGCCGTGCCTTCGCACTTTCAGAAGCGGGTGCTGATGATCGGCATCATTGGCGCCATCGTGTTGCGCACCATCATGATCTTGTTAGGCAGCTGGTTGCTGGCCGAGTTTCACTGGGTGTTGTATGTTTTTGGCGCCTTCCTCATCCTGACCGGCATCAAGATGTGGTGGGCCGCCGGCAAGGAGCCCACCCTGGACGACAACCCGGCTTTGAAGTTGCTGCGCAAGGTATTGCCAGTCAGCAAAAATTTTGATGGCGAGAAATTCTGGACGATTGAAAACGGCAAAAAAATCGCGACACCGCTTTTCATGGTGATCTGCCTGGTAGCCCTGACCGACCTGATTTTTGCGGTGGATTCAATTCCGGCCATTTTTGCCATTACCAACGACCCGTTCATCGTGCTCACCAGCAACGTGTTTGCCATACTGGGCTTGCGCGCCATGTATTTTTTGCTGGCTGCGGTGGCCAACAAATTCCACTTGCTGAACTACGGCTTGGCCGTGATCCTGGTGTTTATTGGCACCAAGATGTGTTTGATCGATGTGTTCAAAATACCGGTTGCGGTTTCGCTGGGTGTGGTGATTGCCATCCTCGCCGCTACCATGTGGTTGAGCCTGCGAACCGCCAAGGCGACAGACAGCCGCTAATCAGCAACTAGACAGACGGTTGCAACAAACGTTGCACCAGCGGGTGCAGCACCTTTTTTTCGGTGCCAATGGCGAAAAAGTGCTCGGTCACGCCCTCACACGGGCCAATGCGCTGCACATCGAAACGGGCCAATAAATCGTCATGCACCCAATCGACCGCCGGGAACACGCCCATCCCGCTGGCGCCAAAGGTCTTGAGCAAAGCGCTGTCTTCAAACTCGCCCACGATACGCGGCCGGATACCGCGTTGCTCAAACCAGTGGTCCAGCCGGGCCCGCACGGCGGTGTGACCCGTCGGCAACAGCATGGGTACCTCCGCCAGGCTGAGCGGAAAATCCTGGCCGGCTTTTTCAAGCCATTGCGCAGAGCCGTACCAAGCCATGGCTGAAGAGCCCAACGCGTGGCTGTAAAGCTTGATGTTGGGGTTGGCAGGCGCTGGCCGGTCTGATACCACCACGTCCAGCCGGTGCAAGGCCAGATCACCCAGCAGGTCGTCAAACTCCCCTTCGTGGCAAATCAGGTGCAAGTGAGGCTCGGAAACCACCGGTTGCAACAAACGCCGCACCACCAGTTTGGGCAAACCATCCGAAATACCCACAGCCAGGCGCACAACGGGCGCACTGGCCGCGCCGCGCACCAGGCCGGGCAGGTTTTCGCCCAAGGCAAATATCAGGTCCGCCTGCCGCATGGCCGCACGACCCGCATCGGTCAGCACCAGGCCACGCCCCGCCGGTTTGAGCAAGGCAAATCCCAAGGATCGCTCCAAATCATGAACCTGGGCGCTGACGGTTTGAATCGCCATGTCCAGCTTGTCAGCCGCACGAGAGATACCGCCTTCCTTGGCGACTACCCAAAAGTAATACAGGTGTTTGTAGTTGAACGAGGTGGTCATGGTTGGATTCTCTTTAAAAACCGAAGTGTTTGAGTGGGATTTTCCATTTTTTATGGCTGCTTTTGGTTTTTTATCTCGTCTGAGAGTTATTCCGTTCACTGTGGACGGGTTCTGTAAGATGTTTACGTCCGCGCCGACAGGGCAATGCGCATGCGGTTTTGGAAGGGAATCACGCGCGCCAACGAAAAATGCGTGCGCCACGGTGGGCGCGGCATTTTTTGAGGTGAACCATTGACGGCTACCGCGACGCCTTCCCGTCCAAAGCCCGGTCGCATTTCCCTATCCGCGCTCTGCGTGCCAGAATGAGCCTGTGGAAAGCCCCAAAACCATCACGCCATCGATGTTGAAACTGGTGGGTTTGGTGGGGTTTTTAACTGGCGAAAATT
>JANOWY010000384.1:0-1903 GCA_031418135.1 Rhodoferax sp.
AATGGCGCGGTCAATCCGCAGATGCGCACGTAATTGGGCATCCGGGGCCAGCGGGCTCTTGTTGCGCCGCAAATGCCAGGCGGTCCAGGCCATGGCCACGGTGAACGAGACGCTGGCCGCATAGGCCGCACTGGCCACGCCCATTTGAGGCAGTCCGCCCCACCCGCGAATCAGCGCCGGGGTGAGCATCAGGCCGATGCCGTTGGCGATCAGCAATATTTTCAGGGGTGTTTTCGTGTCGCCAACGCCGCGCAACATGGAGGTGACCAGCAGGTAAACAAACAGCCAGGGCGCAGCCAGCAGCATGACCCGTGCATAGGTGATGGAGCTGGGCAAGATATCGGGTGGTGTACCCAGGGCCTTGAGAAGGCTTTCGGTAAACGTGCCGCCCAGCAAGGCCACGACAGCGCCAAAACACAGGCCCACCGAAAGCGTGGTGCCTGCGACGGCTTTCACCCGGTCCGGCTCGCGCGCGCCCCAGGCGTGGCCGATCAGTACCGCCGCCCCCGTGCCCAAACCAATCATGAAAGCCATGAGAAAGAACAGAAGCGGGAAAAACGACGACACCGCCGCCATCGCCGACACGCCGATCATCTGGCCGATATAGATGTTGTTGACCGTGCCAGAGGCCGCTTGCAGGAAGTTGCTGGCGATCATGGGCAGCAAGAAGCCCAGATAGAGCCGCCACATTTTGGGCCGTGTGGTTGCTGTTGAATTCGGGGCAGGTTTTTGTGGCCCTGTAGTCATGGGTTGGCCGCAGGCGCGCAAAACGGCTGCGCCAGCCCCTGCAAGGTTTGGATCAACAGCGTTTTTTCAGCCGCTTGCACCCGCCTGGCCAGGCTTTGTGGTGTGTCGCCAGCCAGCACCGCCACCTGAGTTTGGGCCAGGATGCCGCCTTCGTCGTACCCGGCAGTGACGTGGTGAATAGTGGGGCCGGTAACCGTGGCACCAGCGGCCAAAACCGCCTCATGCACCCGCAGGCCGTACATGCCGAGCCCGCCAAACAACGGCAACAAAGCCGGGTGGGTGTTGATGATGCGGCCCTGAAAAGCCGCCAAAACCCGGGGGCCGACTTTTTTCATGTAACCAGCGAGGAGCACGATGTGGGCACCGGATTGCTGCAGCGCGAGCAGCATGGCGAGGTCTAATGCGTCGCCAGGGGCGGCGGCTTGTAAGGCTTCACCGGGCTGGGCAGCGCTGTTGTTTTGAATAGCCCTGGGCACGCCATCTGGATGGGTTTGACCGCTCAAATGCAGGTGCGGCAAGCCCAGGTTTTGCGCAATGTGTAACGCCCCGGCATCGCGGTTATTGCTGATGACCAGTGTGATGCGGGCCGACAGTGCGCCGCCGGCGCAGGCCTGCGCCACCGCCTGCAAGGTGCTGCCAGCGCCGGATGCCAGCACGGCAAGTTTGCAAGAGGGCGCCGGATTGGGGGGTAAATTCATTTATCTCAACTTTACCATATTTACAAATATAAAATGAATTTTGTTCAAGTTAATATTACAATATTTGATATGTTAAGAATAGTAAATGCGTATATTAAATATTAAAAATTTACAAATAATACTAATTAGTAAGAGTTCAAACCATCGTTGAAACGCGGCCACAAATGATGGGGTGTGGCGTGACTCATCTGCCCTCAGAACCCCGGCAAGGGTTGCATGATGCGCAGCAACGTGGGGGCTGTCGCTGTCGCTGTCGGTGCGATGCCAGAGGGCAACGGCAAGCTGCTATTTTCGAGCACCAGCACGTGGTTGGCGACCAGGCTGTTTTGCGAATCGGGTTCCAGCGCCACGGCGGCCAGATGAGCCAGGGGCTGGTTGAGCGGCACATACCAGCCACCGGGCGGCAACCGGATGTGAGCGGCCTGCAGCGCCACCGTGAGGGTGCGGATCGGGCGGTT
>JANOWY010000385.1:0-5458 GCA_031418135.1 Rhodoferax sp.
CAGGCCCTTGCGGGAAAAAAGGCAAAAGACAAAGGCAAAACGCGATACACGCCAGCTCGCCAGCAGAGCTGTGGGGAAGCGCTGCTTCATTAATTGGACAAATTAAGTACATTAACACTACATAAACTGTAGCTGATAGTGCAATTAAATTGAAAACAATTGATGTTTTAACTGAAATATTTTTTCAATATAGATAAATAGGAGAGAAAACCATGCAAACGGCCTCCAGGCTGCATCGGCCACGGCTCCTGCCGCGGGTTGCGGTATCCATCATCGCCGCACTAGCCGCCTGTTTCGGGTTTGCGGTGCACGCAGAATCAGATGTCAACAGCGGTGCTGCCGCAGGCCTGAGCGCCACGGCCGATTTGAATATGCGGGTTCGGGTGCCGCGCCTGATTTTTCTGCGGGTCGGCACGGGCACCAACTTCGCCGACAACGCAAGCATTCAGCGGGTCACCTTTGCCGTTACCGGGGCCAATGTGGGCTCAGGCGTGGCGGTGGCGGGTACACCCGCGGCGGGCATCACCGCCCAGGTGCTCTCCAACGGCGGCAATGTCAATTTCACCGCCCGTGGGGTGCTCAATGGCCTGGCCAAAGGCACCCGGCGGATTTCGTGGACCCAAATTGTGCCTACCGCCACAGGTACATTGCCCCACCCAGCCATTGGCAACGGCGTGGCCGGCGCAGCCAGTGTTTTGACGGCGGTCAACGGCCTGGTCAACAAAACCGCCACTTACCGTTTCACTTACAGCAACAGCACGCCGATGGAATTCGGCACCTACGACGGGCAGGTTACCTACACCGCCAGTTTGCCTTGAACCGATGGCGTTGTTGTTGCAGCCAGACACTCAGCAAAACCAAATTTCGTTATAGCAAAAGAACCATAGTGAGCCTGAGAAACTGTGGGACAATATTGGAAAAGCTACCCAATATGTAACTTGTGCGCTATATTTTTTCAATAAAACCTCAATTCGGGCTCGGGCCCGTTTTGGCGTTTGTGGCCTATGCGCTGGTTGCCTTGGCGCTCACCGCCGGTCAGCTGGCGCAGGCTTGGGTGTTGGCCGTCACGCCCGGTGCCCGCACCGTTTACCTGGGCGTTGGCAACCTCTCGGCCAACGCCGACAACGCCACGGTGAACCGCGTCACACTCGACGTGCCGACCACTGCCGTCGGTTCCGGGGTGGCCCAGGTGATGAACACGATCAATGCCACCAGCAGCACCCAGGCCATCAGCCCGCATGACAACTACACGGTCTGCACGCCCGCCAGTGGCCAGGTTTATGTGGGCGGTTACTTTCGGCTGCCTGCCGCCAGTGCCACCACGGCGGTGCTGCAGGTCACCACACCGGCCAGCCTGACCAGTGGTGCCAACAGCATTGCCTTCGACCAGATCTCCTGGACCAGCACCTCCATCGGCAACGCGGGTGCGGCGGATATTCCGGCGGGCAGCTTTGTGGCCGGCGGCACGCGTGTGTTGCGTAACTTCGGGGCCAACACCTTTGTGGAGAACTGCCTCATCTTCAGTTACGCCAACACCACACCCGTGGCCGCCGGCACCTACGATGGCCGCGCCACCTACACCCTGACGGCCCCATGAGCGCCGACTTTTCCCGACTTCATTCGCCATTGCCAAAGGAATTGCCGCGCGCTGGCGTGGCTTGGCCAGCGCTGGCGCTGGGTTTTTTATTTGGCATTGCACTGATGCTGGTTTTGGTCAGTACCGCAAACGCGGCCACGTTTTTGGTCGACGACTCCAAAAGCACCGTGCTGGATGCCAATGTGCCTTTGCAATGGCGGTCCCTGTCACCCTCCAGCGGCGACCACACGGTGCAGGGCGTCACCCGCGTGCAGGTGCGGCTGGACGTGACCACCTGGGTTGGCAAGTTTGGCCGCATCTACATGGCCTTGCCCGCCCAGCCCAATGGCGTGGTCACCGCCCACTGGCAAAGCCAAGGGCAACTGCTGTCGGGCCAACTGAAATCGGGCCAGCGCGGCCTGGTGTGGTCTGGTGTGGTGCCCAAAGCCCTGCTGGACGACGTGATGACGGTGACGATCCAGTCTGATGGCCGTTTGTTGTCCACCGCCCAAACCTTGCGGTTTTCATTTGAGATTGATTTGCCATGATCCGATTTGCCCCGTCTTTGCGTCGTATGGTTTTGCCCCGTTTTGTCCTGGCCCTTGGCATCATTTGGCTGACGCCATCGCCGGTTCTGGCCCAAGGCGGTTTTTCAGTATTGATCTCGCCGCCCCGGGTAGAAACCACCATCAAACCCGGCCAAACCACGCGTCAGGTTCTGGAAGTGAGCCAGGTCGGCCCGGTAGCCGGGCGTATTCGTGTCTACACCAATGACTGGGCACTCAATGCCAGTGGTGGGGTCGATTTTTCGGAAGAACTCAAACCCGACAGTTGCCGTCCTTGGGTCGCGCTGGAGCGGCGCGAACTCACCGTGGGTGGCAACGCCAAAGTGCGTTTCCGGTACGAAATATCACCCCCGGCAGATGCCCCGGCCACTGAATGCCGCTTTGCCATCATGTTTGAAGGCCTGGACACCAGCGCCGCCACCAGCGGCTCCATCAGCTTCCCGGTGTCAGGGCGCATTGGCGTGATCGTCTACGCCAGTTTTGCCGGCACCCAGCCCGAGTTCAAGGTGCTCAACACCTTCGTCAGCGGCGATGCCAACCAACTGCCCATGTTGCGCATCGAGAACGTTGGTACAGCGCATGGGCGGGTGGCCGGTTTGTTGACGGGCACCGACGGCAAAGGCGTCAAGCTGGAGTTCACGCCCTCAAGCATGCCCATCTTGCCGGGCGAAACCCGGGCTATCGCCCTCTCTGCCAACGTCGAAGGCGGTGCGGCGGTCAAAACCATCAACTACCCGGTCACCATCGGCGGCGCACTGGAATGGGGTGGCAAACGCATTCCTTTTGAGCACACGTTCAAAGACAAGTGATGGCAACTCCATCGCCCCTGCGATCGTTTGCCAGCCTGGTGTTGGCGGGCTGTCTGCTGGCGGGGTGGTTGCCGGTGCAAGGAAAAACGGCCGAGCCAGGCAAATCCGGCAAACTGGTCAAAACCAGTGAAGGCAAAAATGCAAAAAGCACCCAGAACTCGAAAAATACAAAGGCGCAGAAGGCCAGCAAGGGTGGCAAATCGGGCCCAGACGGCAAACTGACAAAAGCAGAGAAATCGGCCAAGGCAGCAAAAGCGGCCAAGGCAGCAAAAGCCGAAAAACCAGCCAAAAGAGCGAATGGTGCAAAAACAACCGTCCCGGGGCTTGTGATGGCAAGCCGCGAAGCGGCGCAAGGCACCCCGGTAACACCCAGCCAGCCTGTGGTCGGTAATGGCAACCCCGGTGGCAATGGTGCGGTAGTACAGGCTGCCGCAGCCCCAACCACAGAGCCCGCCAAAGTTGCCCGCCCGGCTGCACGCCCTGCATCAGCCACCACCAGCGCGGCGCCGGCCTACCAAGACCGCGTGTTGAAACTCAGTGCCGATGATTCGCCCCTGGAGGATGCGCCGGCCAGCCCTTATGACAGCAGCGGATTGCCCCGCGCCTGGAGTGTTGAGGCCACCACAGACCACCGCAACACCTCGGGCCAGTACACCGGCGCCACGGGTTTAAAAGCCAGTGGTTATACCGACACGCGGCATTACGGCTCGTTATCCGGCAACATCAATTTGCAACAACGCAATGGCGGCACCGGGCTCGATTCTTCGCTCATCGTGCGCCAGATCGGCATGCCGTTTGATGGCGGCTGGAAGCTCGACAACACCCTGGGGGCCACCAACCTGCCGGTGCTCGATTTGGCGCGGGCCAGCCAGCGCATCACCCTCACCACCCCTGCCATGCAGGGCATCAGCAGTCACTTGCGCAATGCCAATGGCCTGGGCCTGCAAGCGGCTACCGGGCGGGCTGGGCAGGTCAGCGGTTATCCGGTTTCCGGGTTTGCGCTCTCGCAAGGGCAATACACCATGGCCGGTGCGTATGACCAGGCCCGCGCCGCCAACGGGCGCTGGCACTGGGGTGGCATGGTGGCCAATGCACAGGACGTCAGCTCGGTGTTGGCCCAAACGCCAACTGGTCAGGGCCGCATGAACGCGCAGGGCGTGTACCTTTCGGCACAACGCACTTGGGGTGGCGCGCCCATGGTTGATGACACCTTTGCCCAAGTCAATGCCGTGTCGGCCAACAACACCGGCACCGACCTGGCGGGCACGCCCAACGCGCCCGCGCAAGGCCTGTGGGTAGAGGGTGGTTTTGCCCGCGGTGCACACCGCAACAACTGGGGCTTGTTCCGACTCGATTCAGGCCTCGCCTGGCTTGACTTGCCCATGGCCAACGATTTGCAGGGCGGTTATTGGCGCCACGGCTGGCGCACCCGCCAATGGTCCACCGAAACCGGCCTGGAGCTGTTGCGTTCGGTCTCGGGCACTACGCCCGACGGTTATTTTGCCAATGGCAGCACGCGTTACCAGTTCAGCAGTGTGACCAGTTTTGGAGTGGGTGCCAGTGTGCGGCGTTACGGCATTCAGTCGCAATCGGTGCAGGCCTTCAGCCAGTTTGTCAACGATCTGGGCAGCAGCCGCGCCCAGGTGGACGTAGGCAGCACCGATTCAGGCGAGCGGCTGATGCGCTTGCAGCTGGATCATGACTGGACCAAGATTCAGGCGCTGCGCTTGTCTACCGCCGTTTCTGTCGACAAAGAACAGCGCCTGGCCGGTGACACGCAAGGCCAAGGCCTGGCCATCAACGCCGATTGGTCCATCGGCCAGGGCCTCAGCCTGAACCAAAGCCTGCAAGGCCGCTGGACCACCGACCAATCGCAATACAGCCTGAACGCCGGTGTGGCCTGGCGCATTGCGCCGCAATGGTCTTTTCAGACCAACCTGTACGCCATCCATGGCAACAACAATTCGCTGAACCTGACCCAAAGCCCGCTGGCCATTCCGTTTGTGCCACCCAACACCACGCAAGACAGCGGGGTGTACGTGATGTTGCGGTATGACCAATCGGCTGGTCGGCCCCTGGCACCTGCGGGTGGCCCGCCGGGCAGTGCCGCCGGGCGTTTGGCGGGCACCATTTTTCTGGACGAAAACAAAAATGGCAAACGTGAAGCCGGTGAAAAAGGAGCGGCCAGCGTCACTGTGTTGCTGGATGGCCGTTTTGCCGTGGAAACCGACAGCCAGGGCCGTTTTGAATTTGCTTATGTGCTGGCCGGGCCGCACGTGCTGAGCGTGATCAGCGACAACCTGCCCCTGCCGTGGATGCTGGAAAAAGACGGCCGCACCGAAGTCACCGTGTTCACCCGCGATTCAACTTTGGTTGATATTGGCGCCATTCGCCAGTAACTGCGCCACTTCTACAATCGCCACACCTCAATCAATCAGCGCATCATGAGCATCAAAAGCGACAAATGGATCCGCCGCATGGCGCAAGAACACGGCATGATCGAGCCG
>JANOWY010000386.1:0-2156 GCA_031418135.1 Rhodoferax sp.
CACTACGTCGGTCTATTCGTTGTATGTGAATACGCAGGGTGTAGGGTATTGCTGAACTGTTTTTACGCCATGCAGGAGAAAGCTCAAGGCATTGCCTGCTTTTGGGTAGCCCGCGCATGAGCCAGCCCAAGGTCAGCGTACTCTGGGCAGGCGCGCGTGAGACAGCCCAAGGCATGGTCTGCTTTCGGTAGCCCGCGCTTGAGGCGAGGGTCAGTGCATCGAGTCTCGCAGTGGTTTGAGGCTCGGCTGTTTGGTACCCATTGCAGCAACGGTTTCAATTGGCCCTACCAGTCAACGACTCAAAAATGCGCTCACCGTGTGCCTTTCCACGCGAAGCAAACCCAGTTACCACCACCCGCAAAAGCGGCGCAACACCCAGGGCGGATGCGGGAGGCCTAGGAGGAGACGCGCCCTCGGTACTGCGCAAGGCGAAGCGTTTTTTCCCGGGTCGGGGGGACACGTAGGCAGCCGCTCTGGGTGTTGCGCTGCTGCTCATCGCCAAGTAAACCGAACTGATGTACTTTGATTTCGCGCCACTGGCATATGCCAAATCGCACCCAGTTAGCCCAGCGACGCAAACAGCAACTTCATTGCCGACCGCCATACAGCCACGGCAAGTCCAGCAAGCTTTCACCGCCGAGTCGCATCGACAAATCCCGCCCCCAGCGCACCAAGCCACTTGCATGAAAAATCTGTCCGTTGCGGATGGCGCGGCGCTGCACACGGGCGTTGCGTTGCCAGCGGGCTTGGGCGAACTGTTCAACCTGGCTCGGTACGTCACTCACCCGGCCTAGCGCAACGGCTAGCGCTTGCGCGTCTTCAATCGCCATGCCAGCGCCTTGCGCCAGGTAGGGCAACATGGGGTGAGCTGCATCACCCAGCAGGGCAACGCGGCCAAAGCCGTGCGCCTGCGCGGCATGCAGGGGTGGACGTGTGAACAGGTTCCACTTGCGCCAGCTGGTGCTGGGCTCACTGCCGGGCCCGGGGTTTGCCGCCGGATTCAGCGCATCGGATGCGGCCAGAAAATCCTGCAACTGGGTATGCAGCCCTTCTTTGGCCCAAGCCAACTCATCAGCAGGTGCCGGCAGACTCCAATCACTTGACGTCCAGCCAGACGGGTTCTCCCGGATCACGACCACGTTGAGCCAGTCGCCGCCTCGCACCGGGTAGTGCACCACATGCAGACGCGGCCCGAGCCAGACCACCACACCCTGGGTGTTCAACGCAGCCCGCAGGGCCAAAGGCAGATCGGCCTGGCGAATCAGGCAGCGGTAGGCAACGTGGCCGGTGGCCTGCGGTGGCCCATCGCCCAGCAAGCCTTGCCTGATGCTGCTCCACAAGCCGTCCGCACCGACCAACAGGTCGCCCTGTGAAAATGAGTTGTGACCACCTGCGGTGGTGAGTTGCAATTGGGCCGATTGTTCATCTTGCTTAAAACCGGCCACTACATGCCCGAAAGCGGGCACCACGCCATGGTTTTCAAGCAGGGTATCCGCCAGCAGTTGCTGCAAATCGGCCCGGTGCACCGTCGCATAAGGCGCACCGTAACGGGCCTCGATGGTTTGGCCCAGGCGCAGCTGCCCCAACAACTGGCCGCCTTGTGCGTCGCGAATCTGAAGGCAATCCGGGAACGAGGCCACATCCTGCAGGGCGGAGGCCAAGCCCCAATGGTGCAGGATGCGGGTGACATTGGGCCCCAGCTGGATGCCCGCACCTACCTCGGCCAGTGCCGCAGATTTTTCAAAAATCTGAACCTGGTGCCCGGCCCGGCTGCACGCCAGCGCCGCAGCCAAGCCGCCGATGCCCGCCCCCGCGACCAGGATGCGCAAGGGTATTGACACAGCGTTAGCCGATTTTCAAATCAGATGACCCGTACCCGGATGACGTGCTCTACCGCTGCAATAGCGGCAACCACCTCAGCCGAGGGTTTTTCTTCCACGTCGACAATATTGAAGGCCAACTCGCCACGGCTCTTGTTGATCATGTCGATCACATTCACTTTGCATTCAGCCAGCACGCCCAGCACATGGCCCAACACACCGGAAACGTTGTCATTGGAGAAAGTGATCCGGGTCGCGCCCGCTGCGCGCCCCATACTGATGGACGGAAAATTCACCGAATTGCGGATGTTGCCGTTTTCCAGGTAATCCATCAAT
>JANOWY010000387.1:0-19111 GCA_031418135.1 Rhodoferax sp.
CTGACGGAATACGAAGGGACTTCCCACTTCCAGGCGACGGCATCAAGTGCCAAGATTGGGTTGTTGAATTCAATCTGAAACCTTTATTGAAGGAGAAGTCCCATGACAGAGATTACACGAGTTGGTGCCGATTTGGCAAAGTCGGTGATCCAGGTTCACGCGGTTGACGTTAGCGGCAAGGTGATAACCAATCGCCCCTTGGCGCGTGACAAATTCATGGCTTGGTGCACCCAACTGCCAGCTGGCTGCATGATTGCCATGGAAGCCAGCTCCAGCGCCCACCACTGGGCACGCAAGCTGGTTGCGCTGGGTTTGGATGCCCGCATCATTGCCGCCCACCTGGTGGCCCCGTACCGCCTTCAAGGCAAAGGCGGCAAAAATGACGCTAACGATGCCGCCGCCATTTGCGAAGCCGCTTCCCGCCCACAGATGCATTTCGTCCCCATCAAAACCATTGAGCAACAAAGCATGCTTTGCATCCACCGCCTGCGTGAAGGCTTCAAACAAGAGCGCAACGCCTGCACCAACCGCATCCGGGGATTACTGGGTGAGTTTGGGTTGGTCTTTGCCCAAAAAGTCATCAACCTGCGCCAGGCATTGCCTGATGTGATCGAAGATGCCAGCAATGAAATGGGTGGTCTGGCACGGCTGGCCTTGCAGCGGGCGCAAGCGCAGTGGGAAGAACTGGACGCGCACATGGCCTGGTGTGACGAGCGCATTGCTGCTCACGCCAAAAATAGCGAGCAGGTGCGTCAGGCGGAACAACTCGCTGGCATTGGCCCGGTTACCGCCTCGGCTGTAATTGCCACAGTGGGTGATTTCAAGCAATTCAGAAACGGCAGTCAGTTTGGCGCTTGGTTGGGTTTGACACCCCGCCAAAACTCCAGCGGCGGCAAGAACAATCTGGGCAAGATCACCAAACGCGGTGACATGTATTTGCGCATGCTGTTGATCCAGGGTGCCAAGTCGGCGGTGATGAACGCTCACAGGCGTGATGACCCCATCTCCAAATGGGCGCATCAGCTTAAGGAAAAGTCGGGTTGGCAAAAAGCGGTGGTGGCGCTGGCCAACAAGAACGCGCGCATTCTTTGGGCAGTGTTTGTAAGGGGCAAGGCGTTTGATGCGCATCATGTGAGCGTCAAACCCGTGCCCATTGTGGTCACAGCACCGGTGGTGGCGATGCTTGCCGCACCATGCTGAGCACCGGACATTGAGTCCAGTTGTATCGCTTAGTGTTTTTGTTCGTTCCTTGCAAGACGTGAAGCCGAAGATGCAATCAACAGGTCAGACCGGCGGCAACCAAGCCCGACTAACCCTTTGTGGCACCCGATGGGTGGTGACCACGCGAACGGAATGGGGCGTTGCCGAGCGGTTCGTATCTGGGTCCGCGCCCGCCAGGGTGCAACAAGGCCGTCTGTAGATGTGCAGTCTGTTCCGTGTTTGATCGCAGCTTCAAATCACCGAAATGCAGGAATACCGTTTATCAAGGAAGAAAACCGAATGCAGAAAACCAAATACCGCGCTTGACTAATTTGGAAGTCCCTGTAGCTTGGGTTAGACGCTTTGCAAATGACTGTGACAGCAGTACGCCCAGTTTGCACGACAGGCTGGCCTTTGGCATCCCCCCAATTAGGGAGGGTGGGCGACTTAGTCTCAAAATGTCACACTTTGGGGCGACTTCTGGGGTTCTATTGTCAGGTTGGATGTCGCGATTTGTACCCTGCTGCTCAGTCAATGGCCACCAGTGGCAGGCGAATCTCAAAACAGGCACCGCCTTGGGGCCGGTTGCTGCAAGACACCGTGCCGCCATGCCGCGTGACGATCGATTTCACCAGTGCCAAGCCCAAACCGACACCGCCATCCCGTTCAGATGAACCCGGCAGCCTGAAAAAACCCTCAAAAATACGGGTTTGATACGCCTCTGGCACCCCGGGGCCGCCATCGCAGACTTGCAAGAGCACCCATTCGCCCTGACGACGCAAACTCACTGACACCGCGCCACCCGCATACCGACGCGCGTTTTCCAGCAGGTTGCGCAAAGCCCGACGCAGCAGTTTGACAACCCCTTGAACCATCCAGGCGGGTGGTGGCGGCTCGTTACTGGGCAAACCAATGTCCAACTCGACTTCAAAACTGGCGCACTCTTCAGCCGCCAATCCCAACAAGTCCACACGTTCGATGGTGCCCAGATCGGTTTCTTTGGCATCCAGCCGGCTGGCCAGCAGAATTTCTTCCACCAGTTGGTCCAGTTCGGTGATGTTGCGGTTGATTTCAACCACCAGATCCGTTTGGTACTTTTCAGCCGACGCGGCGGGTTTCATCAACTCCAGCCCCATGCGGATACGCGCCAGCGGAGACCGTAGTTCATGCGAGGCATTGGCCAACAAGGACTTTTGCGAAACCAGCAAGGCTTTTTGCTCGGCCAGCAACTGCTCAATACGTTCTGCCGAATGGTTGAAGCGTTTGGCTAAAAACGCGACTTCGTCGCGCCCGGTTTCATCCAGCCGGGCCGAAAAATCACCCGCCCCCCAGCGCTCGACACCGGCCTGTGCGGTTTCCAGCCGTTTGGTGAGCCTGCGCACAATGGGATAAGTGCCCAACGCCACTGCAATGGCCAACGCGACCAGCATCCAGACGAAGTTGAACGGCCAGGGCGAGACATTGGCCGGTTTTCCGCCGGGCCTGCCCGCCCCGGGTGGCCTCTCGAATCCGGGGCGCCCCGGCCCACCATCGGGCGGGCCCATGGAACCCATTTGCCCCATCGACCCCATGGGGCGTGGTGGCCGGGAAAACTGAACAATCAATGAACTGCCGTCTTTCATCGGCACCAGAAACTCGGCCCCCTGGCCGGCCACCAACGTGGGCCGTGCAGAGGCGTTGCCCAATTCAACACCCTCGCTGTTGCGAATGGTGATTTCACGCACGGGCCGGTTGGCGCGCTCGCGCTGCGCCTCCTGGCTACCCAGCCACCCCGCCACCAACGTCACCACCGCAATCGTGGCCACTACCGCCAGCCAGATGCGCAGGTACAAGCGCTGAAACAAGGGCGTGCTCATTGCCTTTAGTCTTGCTGGCGGGAGAAGACGTAACCAACACCACGCACGGTGACGATGCGTTTGGGATTCTTCGGGTCGACTTCGATGGCAGCGCGGATGCGGCCCATGTGCACGTCGATGGAGCGGTCAAACGCTTCGAGTTCACGACCCCGCACGGCTTCCATGATCTGGTCACGGGTCAGCACCCGCCCGGCGCGTTCGGCCAACACCACCAGCAGGTCAAATTGGTGCGATGTGAGTTCGCACAATACGCCCGCAACTTGCACGGTACGGGCATCGCGGTCTATTTCAAGCGAGCCAAATTGGAGCAAGCTGGCCGCCGCAGTGGCTACCGGTGTGCCCTGTTCATGACGCCGCCGCAGCACTGCGCGGATGCGCGCCAGCAATTCGCGCGGCTCAAACGGTTTGGGCAAATAATCGTCGGCACCCATTTCCAGGCCAATGATGCGATCCATCGGATCACCCTTGGCAGTCAGCATGAGGATGGGCACCCGGGCTGCCCCCGTACCCAGTGCACGGATGCGGCGGCAGATTTCCAGCCCGTCCAGATCGGGCAGCATCAAATCCAGAATCACCAAATCGGGTGAGGCCGCGCCTTGCGCCTGCAATTGGGCAAGGCCTGCATAACCGGTCAGTACGTGCTGCACCAGGTAGCCGTTTTGCCGCAAATAGTCGCCTACCATTTGCGCCAGGCGGGCATCGTCTTCAATCATCAGGAGCTGGTTGGACATCGTGCGTTCAGTCTAACCTTGTGCTTCCCGGGCCAGGTTCAATGCTGTTGAAGCTGGGGTAAAGATACGTAAACTGATGTCATTCAGGCGGCGGGGGTTGTCCGACGAGCGCTGTCGGGCCCGGCAGGTTTGATTTGCCCGCGTAATGGGCGGCCAAGCCCACCAGCAACAGCACCGGCACGCCCAACCACGCGGTGGCCTGGAAAAAGCTGGCATATCCAAAGGCATCGACAAACCTGCCTGAGTACCCGGCCAAAAACTTGGGGAACAGAAGCATCATCGAGCTGAACAAGGCATATTGCGTAGCCGAATAATTGACATTGGTCAGGCTCGACAAATAGGCGATAAAAGCCGCCGAGGCAATGCCGCTGGCCAGGTTGTCAGCCGAAATTACCGCGATCAGCGCGGTCACGTCATGCCCATGGCCGGCCAGCCAGGCAAACAGCAAATTGCTGGCTGCGCTCAACAGGGCCCCCAGCATCAAGATGCGCATCACGCCATACCGCATCGACAAAACACCACCTATAAACGCGCCGACCAGCGTCATGATCACGCCGTAAATTTTGGTGACCGCCGCCACCTCGTCTTTGGTGTAGCCCATGTCCACATAAAACGGGTTGGCCATGATGCCCATCACGATGTCGCTGATGCGGTACACGGCAATCAACGCCAAAATGAGCGCGGCCTGCCAGCGGTAGCGCCGGATGAAATCGGCAAACGGCTCAACCAATGCGCCCTGTAGCCAATCAGCCAGGTTTTTGGCGGGCACGATGGGCCGGGCGCTAGGCTCGCGCGACAGCAGTACTGTCACCACACCTACCAACATCGATGCCGCCATCACCAGATAAGCGGTTTGCCAGGCGCTGTGCTGGTAGTTGCTGACCTGGGCTACCTCGGCCCGTGCGGCCAGCCACAACACGCCCGCACCCGCCCAAATCATCGCCAGCCGATAACCCGTTTGGTAAGCGGCGGCCAGTGCACCCTGCCGTTCGGCCCCTGCCGATTCAATCCGAAAGGCATCCAGGGCAATGTCTTGCGTGGCTGAACCAAAGGCCACCGCCAACGCGCCCCACACAACGGGCTGCAAGGCAACCTGCGGGTCATTGAACGACATGGCTACCAGCCCACCCATGATGGCCAGTTGCGCCAACAGCAGCCAACTGCGCCGTCGCCCCAGCCAGCGGGTTAAAAGGGGGATCGGCAAGCGGTCCACCAGCGGTGCCCATACCCACTTGAACGCATAGGCCAGCCCCACCCAGCTCAGGTAACCAATGGTGGTGCGGTCAATACCCGCCTCGCGCAGCCAGAAACTCAGGGTGCCCAGCACCAGCAGCAAAGGCAACCCGGCAGAAAAACCCAAAGACAGCATTTTCAGCGTGGCAGGTTCCAGGTAAATGCGGAACGTCTGGGCCCAAGTCGGCTTCGGCGTTACAGGTTCTGCCCGATAGGGCGTAGCGGTGTCGGTCATGCAAGAATAATAAGCTTGATGACCCCACCCGGGGCCACGCCAGGCCTACACCATGCAACAACCAAGCCCCGCTATCCAGCCGATTCCTGCCAACCAGACCCGCTCCAACCCGGACAACGAATCCCTAGGCACCCGACTCACCCGTATAAACCGTACCACTCGCCCCGCCCGTACATCCCGCAGGCGCGGCGCTTTTGCCCAGGCGCTGGTGGTCACACTGGCGCTAGCCGCCTGTGCACCACAAACCGGCCCGGCGCGTGATGGCGTGCAGGTGGGCGGCAATTCAGGTTTTACACAACTGGTGTCGGCGCAGGAACTCGAGACCTCAGCCACCCAGCAATACGTGCAGATGATGGGAGAAGCCAACCAGAAAAAAGCCTTGCTGCCCGCCAACCACCCGCAGGTGGTGCGGCTGCGGGCGATTGCCGCCAAAATCATCCCGTTCACCGACGAGTGGAACCCGCGCGCCAAAACCTGGAAATGGGAGGTGAACGTCGTCGCCTCGGAGCAACTCAACGCCTTTTGCATGCCCGGCGGAAAGATTGCGTTTTTCAGCGGCATACTGGACCAGCTCAAGCTGACCGACGACGAGGTCGCCATGATCATGGGCCATGAGGTAGCACATGCGCTGCGTGAACATGCGCGCGAGCGCATGGGCAAGGGCGCGGCCACCAGCATCGGTGTGAATGTATTGAGCCAGCTGTTTGGCCTGGGCCAGGTGGGGCAGACCTTGACCAGCTACGGCGCACAAATCCTGACCCTGCAATTTGGCCGCGAAGATGAATCCGAAGCCGATTTGGTGGGCATGGAACTGGCCGCCAAAGCCGGCTACAACCCGCGCGCCGGTGTGACGCTGTGGCAAAAAATGAGTGCGGGGAACCGGGGGGCACCGCCCGAATTTCTATCGACCCACCCGTCGGGGCAGACCCGTATTGCCGATATCGAAAAAAACCTGCCGCGCGTCTTGCCGTTTTATGAAAAAGCCCGCCGTTGAATCACTACATTTTGAAATTTATACTTGTTAATTTGTTTAATTTACTCAATTTTGATATCTTATTTGTAGCTATTAATGCAATTTATTAATGAAGAAAGTTCACATTTATCCATCGTAACTATTTGTATAGCAAATAAAACACCCGTTTGTGCCTCACCGATGGATGTCAGGCCTCACGGCTCCCAGTCGTATTCAATCGTGATCGGCGCATGGTCCGAAAACTTCTGCGCTTTGTAAATCGCCTCACGCCGGGCAAATTGGGCCAGTGCGGGCGTGGCCAGGTGGTAGTCCAGCCGCCAACCGACATTGTTGGCATAAGCCTGCCCCCGCGCACTCCACCAGGTGTAAGCAGTGTCAGTGGCGGTGGGCTGCAACTGGCGGTACACGTCTACCAGGCCACCCTGGTTCAGCAGTTGTGTCATCCAGGCGCGTTCTTCCGGCGTGAAGCCGGAGTTTTTCTGGTTGCTCTTCCAGTTTTTCAGATCAATCTCTTTGTGCGCAATGTTTACATCACCACACAGGATGAATTCACGCTGGCTTTTAAGGGCATTCAAATGCGGAAAAAACTCCCCCAAAAACCGGAACTTGGCCTGCTGGCGCTCTTCGCCTGACGAGCCACTGGGAAAATAAGTGCTGATGATGGAGAGCTTGGTATGGGGCGTGTCAAAGCGCAGTTCCACATAGCGCCCTTCCGCATCAAACTCTGCCGAGCCATAACCAATGATCACATCGCTGGGCTCGTGCCGGGTGTAAATGCCCGCGCCCGAATACCCCTTTTTCTGCGCAAACTGAAAATGGCCCTGCATCCCGGCGAGGGTTTCAAAGCGGCCCTTGATGTCGTCTGCCTGGGCCTTGATTTCCTGCACGCAAATACAATCGGGCCGATGTTGGTCAAGCCAGGCTTCCAGCCCTTTGCTGGTGGCGCTGCGAATGCCGTTGAGATTCAGGCTGGTCAGTTTGAACACGATGGTCTCTCCAAGACAAAAAATGACAACGAGGACACACGGATGGTGAACCCGAACCCGGATACTTTAGCGCAGGCCTTCGTCCAGTTCGCCATTGAAAGCGGCGTACTGCGTTTTGGCGAATTCAAAACCAAGGCTGGGCGCATGAGCCCGTATTTTTTCAACGCCGGGTTGTTTGATGACGGCCTCAAGCTGGGTCAATTAGCGAGTTATTACGCAGACCGCATTCTGCAAAGCGGCATTGAATTCGACATGGTGTTTGGCCCCGCTTACAAGGGCATCCCGCTGGGCGCAACATTGGCGGTCGAACTGGCCCGGCGCGGCCGCCCCACGCCTTTCGCTTACAACCGAAAGGAAGCCAAAGACCATGGCGAAGGCGGTTCGCTGGTCGGTGCGCCGCTGAAAGGCCGGGTTCTGATCGTCGATGACGTGATGTCGGCTGGCACGGCCGCCAAGGAATCCATCGCACTCATCCGCGCCGCCGGGGCTACACCACATGCGGTTGCTATTGCATTGGATCGCCAGGAAAAAGCGGTTGAGAATGGTATCGATGTCAACCACAGCGCTGTGCAGTTCGTTCGTGGACAACTGGGTTTGCAGGTTTGTGCGATTGCGAAGCTGGACGATTTGATGCACTATTTGGCCCAACAAACAGGCAATGAGCTCAGCACCGACCTGGCGAGGGTGCAGGCCTATCGCCAACAATACGGAGTCGTTGAAGCAACATGAATGACCGATTTCCCCAAGCCGCCATCATCGCATTGAGCATGGCGCTGGCGCTGCCCACCCTGAGTTGGGCGCAGTCTGGCGGCTCCGGCGGCATCTTTACCTGTGTCGACAAAAATGGGCGCAAACTAACCTCGGACCGGCCGATTCCCGACTGTGTGGACCGCGAGCAAAAAGTGCTCAACCCCAGTGGCACGGTGCGAGCCCAGGTTGGCCCTACACTGACTGCCCAGGAGCGGGCGGCCTTGGAAGAGAAGCAGCGCGAAGCCCTGGAAGAGCAGGCCCGCAAAGACGAAGACAAGCGCCGCGACCGCGCCCTGCTGGTGCGTTACCCGAGCAAAATGGTGCATGACAACGAACGCAATGAGGCGCTCAAACAGATCAGCGTGGTGAAAACTGCCGCTTTCAACCGCGTGAACGAACTCAAGAAACAACGCGTCACCATTGATGCCGAGATGGAGTTCTACAAAAAAGACCCATCCAAGGCACCCGCCGCCTTGAAACGCCAAATCGATGAAAACGTGCAAAGCCAAGCCGTGCAAATGCGTTTTATCGCCGACCAGGAAGGCGAAATATCGCGGGTGAATGCGCGGTTTGACGAAGAGCTGGTCCGGTTGTCGCAACTCTGGAAGTTGCGGGCGCCGGTGGCGGCGCAGGTGCCTGCCAAACCGGCCGCGAAAAACTGACTGCCAACGGCCACGAAGGGCATTGCTTGCGCCGACTACAAGGAATCTGCCATGAGGGCCTTTGAGTGAACCATCACCGCTGGCCAGACTGATGCCACGCGCGCGCGACCGTCGCAGTTTTTAACTGGTCAACTGGTCAACCCAATTTGCCGCGCAACAAATCGTTGACCTGCTGCGGATTCGCCTTGCCCTGGCTGCCCTTCATGATCTGCCCCACCAGCGCGTTCAGCGCCTTGGTGTTGCCGGCTTTGTATTCGGCGACGTTTTTGGGGTTGGCGGCGAGGACTTGATCGACGATTTTTTCGAGAGCGCTGGAGTCGTTGATTTGCTCAAGGTTCCGGTCGATGATGATTTGCTCAAGAAACGCTGAGAGGTTTTCGATATCGTTATGAATCCGCTCACAGAGCACCTGAAATGCAATTTTGCCGTTGCTTCCCGATAATCGTCCGGCGGCAATTTTCTTGATCAACTCGCCCAATGCTGTGGGGATCGGAATTTCGACATCGTCAATTGATACATCGAGCCGATTCATAAGGGCAGCAACTTCACCAAGAATCCAGTTTGCCGCAAGTTTTGGATGCCTGCTTGTTGCCGCAGCCGTCTCAAAATATCGAGCAGTCGAGCGGTTGGCAGTTAGCGCAGCCGCATCGTATTCCGAAAGCCCATACTCCGCCACAAACCGCGCCGCCATCACGCGAGGCAACTCGGTCATCTCAGAACGAACCTGCGCCACCCACTCATCCGCAATCACCAGCGGCGGCAAATCCGGATCGGGAAAATAACGGTAATCCGCCGCATCTTCTTTGGTACGCATGGCCCGCGTCTCGCCGGTATCCGGGTTGAACAGCACCGTGGCCTGCTGAATCGCACGGCCATCTTCAATTTCGCCAATCTGCCAGCGCACTTCGTAATCGATCGCCTGCTGCATGAACTTGAAGCTGTTCAGGTTCTTGATCTCGCGGCGCGTGCCTAATTCCGCGCCCGGTTTGCGCACGCTCACATTGGCATCGCAGCGGAAGCTGCCTTCTTGCATGTTGCCATCACAAATGCCAATCCAGGTGACGATTTTGTGCAGCTCTTTGGCGTAGGCCACCGCCTCGGCGCTGGAACGCATGTCGGGCTCGGTGACGATCTCCAGCAACGGCGTGCCAGCCCGGTTCAAATCCACCCCGGTCTGGCCAACAAAATCTTCGTGCAGTGATTTGCCGGCATCTTCTTCCAGATGTGCGCGGACCAGGCGTACTGCCATTTTTCCGCCGTCGAGGTAAAACTCGACCTGGCCACCTTGCACCACCGGAATTTCAAACTGGCTGATCTGGTAACCCTTGGGCAGGTCGGGGTAGAAGTAGTTCTTACGGGCAAAAATGCTGCGCGGCGCAATGTGCGCGCCAATCGCCAGGCCAAACTGGATGGCGCGCTCCACCGCGCCCTTGTTCATCACCGGCAGGGTTCCTGGCAAGGCCAAATCGACCGCGCAGGCCTGGGTATTGGGCTCAGCCCCAAACGCCGTCGAGGCACGGCTGAAAATTTTGCTTTGGGTTGAAAGCTGGGTGTGGGTTTCGAAACCAATGACGACTTCGTAACCTTGAACGAGTGGGCCTCTCATGACGCACCCCCTGGCTGACGGGTGTGCCAATCGGTGGCTTGCTGGAAACGGTGCGCAGCATTCAGCAGGCGGGATTCCTGCAGGTAGTTGCCAATTAATTGCAAGCCGACAGGCATGCCGTGGTCGCCCAGACCTGCGGGCAGACTCATGCCGGGCAGACCAGCCAGCGACGCAGGCAGGGTGAAAATGTCAGCCAAATAATTGGCAACCGGGTCGTCTGATTTCTCGCCTATTTTCCAGGCCACCGTCGGGGCCACTGGACCGGCGATCACGTCACATTGTTTGAACGCTTGCTGGAAATCATCGGCGATCATCCGGCGGATTTTCTGCGCCTGCAAATAGTAGGCATCGTAATAACCGTGGCTCAACACATAGGTGCCGATCATGATGCGGCGCTTGACTTCGTCACCAAAACCTTGGGCGCGGGTCTTGCGGTACATGTCTGCCAAATCGCTGAAATGTGCAGCCCGGTGGCCAAACTTCACGCCGTCAAAACGGCTCAGGTTGCTCGACGCTTCAGCCGGCGCGATGATGTAATACACCGGGATGGACAGATCGGTGCGGGGCAATGAAACAGGCACCAACCGGGCACCCAATTTTTCGTATTCTCCCAAAGCCGCATCGACCGCGCTGCGCACGTCGGGCGCAAGCCCTTCGCCAAAAAACTCGGCCGGAATACCGATACGCAGGCCGTCAATGGACGCGTTCAGCGCGAGCGAATAATCCTCGGCGGGCACATCCAGCGAAGTTGAATCACGGTCCAGATCCGGACCACACATGGCCGTCAAAAGCAAGGCGCAGTCTTCGGCGCTTCGGGCCATCGGCCCGGCCTGGTCCAGGCTGGAGGCAAACGCCACCATGCCGTATCGCGAGGCGCGGCCATAGGTCGGTTTGATGCCGGTGATGCCACAGAATGAGGCCGGTTGGCGGATGGAGCCGCCGGTGTCGGTACCCGTCGCCGCAGGTGCCAGCCGCGCAGCGACCACCGCAGCACTACCACCCGAAGAGCCACCGGGAATGCGCGTGATATCCCACGGGTTTTTTACAGCAATGGGGGCCTCAAAACCGATGGCTGGCACCGCCACGTTTTCATTGCTGGAGCCCATGGCGAATTCGTCGCAGCTGAGTTTGCCTAAAGTGACAGCACCCGCCGAGGCGAGTTTGGCGACCACCGTGGCATCAAACGGCGAACGGAAGCCTTTCAGCATTTTCGAGCCGGCCGTAGAGACGAAATCACGCGTCACAAAAATGTCTTTGTGCGCGATGGGCACACCTTCGAGGGCGCCAGCGGTGCCCTTGGCCAGGCGTTCGTCGGCTGCCGCAGCCTGGCGCAGGGTGACCTCGGCATCGACAGCGACAAATGCGCCGAGTGACTGGTGTTTTTCGGCCCGGGCCAAGAAATGGCGGGCCACCTCCACGGCAGAAACCGCGCGTGTTTTCAGCGATGCGGCGAGCTGGGCAACACCCAGGTCATGCAACTCAAGGTGGTTAGCGGCGCTCATTCAATCACCCGGGGTACCAAAAACAGGCCGTTTTCGACAGCCGGGGCGCTGCGCTGGTTGGCTTCGCGCTGGTCGGTTTCGCTGACCTTGTCGTCGCGCAGACGCAGGGCAATGTCTTGAGTGGCCGCAACGGGGTGCGCCAGTGGCGCGATGCCGGTGGTGTCAACGGCGCGCATTTTTTCAACGATTTCAAAAAACCCGTTGATTTGCCCGAGCAAAACCCGGCTTTCTTCGGGTTGAAGCTCAAGCCGGGCCAGCGTGGCGATTCGTGAGATGTCAGCAGATGTCAGGGACATGGGCGGTGAAAGCGGTGAAACCGGGTGTAAATGGCGTGGATTAGAGTGGCAACCTGCCCGAAAAGGCCGGGTTGTCCAAAGGGGATGGAGTATTATCCAACCTTTGAGGCCAAGGCTCCGGCGACACCGCCACGGAGCCTGAAATCGCTTCTCACAAGCCGTTTTTCTGTGACAGCCATATTGGCGATGTTGGCGCGAAGTTGCCACCATGCCCGAGAGGATATTTGATGTTTAGTGCATTCCGCCGGTATTTTTCTACCGATCTGGCGATCGACCTGGGTACCGCCAACACCCTGATTTTTGTCCGAGACAAAGGCATTGTGCTGGACGAGCCTTCTGTTGTCGCTATCCGCCACGAGGGTGGTCCCCAAGGCAAAAAAATCATCCAGGCAGTCGGCAAGGAAGCCAAAGCCATGTTGGGCAAGGTGCCCGGCAACATCGAGGCAATCCGCCCCATGAAAGATGGCGTGATTGCCGATTTCACGGTTACGGAGCAAATGCTCAAGCAATTCATCAAAATGGTGCATCCGCGCGGCATCTTCAAACCCAGCCCGCGCATCATCATTTGTGTGCCCTGCGGTTCCACCCAGGTGGAACGCCGCGCCATCCGTGAATCAGCACTGGGTGCCGGTGCCAGCGACGTTTATTTGATCGAAGAACCCATGGCGGCAGCGATTGGCGCGGGCTTGCCGGTGTCGGAGGCCAGTGGTTCCATGGTGGTCGATATTGGCGGTGGCACCACTGAAGTCGGTGTGATCTCGTTGGGCGGCATGGTTTACAAGGGAAGCGTGCGGGTGGGCGGCGACAAATTCGACGAAGCCATCATCAACTATATCCGCCGCAATTACGGCATGCTGATCGGCGAGCCTACGGCGGAATCCATCAAAAAGCAGATTGGCTCGGCCTTCCCCGGCAGCGAAGTCAAGGAAATGGAAGTGCGCGGGCGCAACCTGTCGGAAGGTGTACCGCGCAGCTTCACCATCTCGTCCAACGAAATCCTCGAAGCGCTGACCGACCCGCTCAACAACATCGTTTCCGCCGTGAAAAACGCGCTGGAACAGACCCCGCCTGAACTCGGTGCCGACATCGCTGACCGCGGCATGATGCTGACCGGCGGCGGTGCGCTGTTGCGCGACCTGGACCGGCTGCTGGCCGAAGAAACCGGCCTGCCGGTGCTGGTGGCCGAAGACCCGCTGACCTGCGTGGTGCGCGGCTGCGGTATTGCGCTGGAGCGCATGGAGCGCATGGGGTCGATCTTCACCTCGGAGTAATTCCATTCTCAGATCATTTGTGCAGGTCGTTCCGACCCTTGGCCGTGCCGTATCACAGCCTGCCTCGGCACCTCTGCCTCAGCAATGATCTGTCGATGGAATAGTCCCCCTTCTATAGCTGCGTCAACTCAGAGTCGGCCATGCCTTTAGGCACACTCGATCGCAGCCCGCCAGCGTTTTTCCGCCAAGGGCCTTCGGCGCTTTCCAAACTGGTGGTGCTGGGTGCGCTGTCGCTATTCTTGATGGCTGCCGACATCCGGTTCAAGGTAACCCAACCCTTGCGGCTTGCACTTGCGACCGCCTTGCGCCCGGTTCAGTGGGCGGTGTTGCAGCCCGTTTTGGCAGTGCGTGGCGGCGGCGACTATTTCCAGTCCCTGCAAACTGCACAAACAGCCGAGCAAATGGCCCGGCAACAATTGGCACAGCTTTCGCAGCGGGCCAACCAGGTGGACAACCTTACCCTTGAAAACACCCGCCTCAGAAACCTGCTGGTATTGCGGGCACGGCTCAACTCGCAGGGCCAGGCCGCACAGGTTTTGTATGACGCAGCAGACCCCTACACCCACAAAGTGGTAATCGACATCGGCCTGGCCAACGCCGTAGCCCTGGGTTCACCGGTGCTGGACGAACAAGGCGTGGTGGGCCAGGTGACGCGGGTTTATGCAGGCCTGAGCGAGGTCACCCTGATCTCAGACCGCGACCAAGCCATTCCGGTGCTGAACACCCGCACCGGGATTCGCGGCATCGCCTTTGGCGACGCGGCCTCGGGCAATCTGGAGCTGCGTTTTGTCGCCGCCAACGCTGACGTGCAAGCCGGTGATTTATTGACCACCAGCGGTGTCGACGGCGTCTACCCGCCGGGGCTTGCCGTTGCGAAGGTGGACAAGGTCGAGCGCCGGGTAGACAGCGCCTTTGCACGCATCGTTTGTGTGCCCAGCGCCCGGGTGGCGGGAACCCAGCACGTGCTGGTTCTCGGCCCGGTCAGCGCACAGATTCCCCCGCGCCCGCTGGATGAGTTGCCAGCCCCAACGGCACGCAAAGGGGTGAAGAAATGACCCGGCGGATGGACGCAAGCGCCAGGAGGATGCGGCCATGAACATGCGCGAAGGGCAACAACTGCTGTTACCGGCCAACCCGCTTTTCATCTGGAGCAGTCTGCTGGCTGCGCTGGCGCTCAACATGGTGCAAAACATGGGCCTGTGGGGTCGGGCCGCCTGGGTACCCGACGTGCTGGCCTGTGTGCTGGTGTTCTGGAACGTACACCAACCCCGTCGGGTGGGCATGGGCGCGGCGTTTTTCTTTGGCTTGGCGATGGATGTGCACGCCAGCTCGTTGCTGGGACAACATGCGCTGGCCTACACCCTGCTGGGTTTTCTGGCCATTGCCATCCACCGGCGTTTGTTGTGGTTCAGTGTGCCTTCACAAGCTTTGCAGGTGCTGCCGCTGTTCATGGCCGCCCATGCCATTGAGTTGCTGGCGCGTTTGTTGGCGGGTGGGCAATTTCCGGGATGGTCCGTGCTGGCGGCGCCTTTCATCGAAGCCTTGCTGTGGCCATTGGTGAGCATTTTGCTGCTGGTGCCACAACGCCGCGCCCCTGATCCCGATGCCAACCGACCCCTATGACTGAACTGCGCAACGTCGAAGCGGATCTGGCGAAGTTCAGGGCGCGGATTTTTGTCGCGACGATGGGGGTGCTGGTATGTTTGCTGCTGCTGGCGCTGCGCCTGTCGTATTTGCAGATCATTCGCCATGAAGACCTGAAAGAGCAAGCCGAGAACAACCGCACTGCCGTGGTGCCCGTAGTGCCCAACCGGGGGTTGATTCTGGATCGCAATGGCATCGTATTGGCCACCAATTATTCGGCTTACACGCTGGAAATCACGCCATCAAAAGTGGTGGATGTAGACCAGACTATCGAAGCCATCACCAGCGTGCTGGACATCACCCCGCGCGACCGCAAACGTTTCAAAAAACTGCAGGAAGAATCAAAAAGCTTTGAATCGCTTCCGATCCGCACCCGCTTGAGCGACGAAGAAGTGGCCAAATTCGCAGCCCAGCGTTTTCGTTTTCCGGGCGTGGAAATCAAGGCACGCCTGTTCCGCAACTACCCTTACGGCGAACTGGCTAGCCACGTGATTGGTTATATTGGCCGCGTCAACCAAACCGAAAAAAAAGCCATGGAAGACTGGTCCGATGAGGACCAATCCAACTACAAAGGCACTGAATACATCGGCAAGCTGGGGGTTGAGCAGAGCTTCGAAGCCCAATTGCATGGCATCACCGGGGTGGATTCGGTGGAAACCTCGGCCGGTGGGCGGGCTGTGCGCAAACTCTCCAGCAGCCCCTCCACCCCGGGTAACTCGGTCACCCTGTCGATCGACATCAAGTTGCAAAAGCTGGTGGAAGACCTGTTTGGCGACCGCCGGGGTGCGCTGGTGGCAATTGACCCCAAAACCGGCGAAGTGTTGGCCTTTGTCAGCAAACCCACGTTTGACCCGAACCTGTTTGTCGAAGGCATCGACAGCGAGAGCTGGCAAGGCCTGAACGAATCACTCGACAAGCCGCTGCTGAACCGGGCCCTGCGGGGCACCTACCCGCCAGGCTCCACTTACAAACCCTTCATGGCACTGGCAGCGCTGGAGTCTGGCAAACGAACGCCCGAGCAATCCATCATCGACCCTGGTTTTTACATGTTTGGCAACCACCGTTTCCGCGACGACAAAGAGGGTGGCCACGGCAGCGTGAACATGTACAAATCCATTGTGCAAAGCTGCGACACCTACTACTACATTCTGGCCAATGACATGGGCGTTGATGGCATCCATGAGGGTCTCTCCAAATTCGGGTTTGGCGAGCTGACCGGCATCGACATCTTTGGTGAGGTGCGCGGTTTGTTGCCTTCCACCGCCTGGAAACGCCGCGCCTACAAAAAGCTGGAGCAGCAAAAATGGTATGCCGGTGAGACTATTTCACTTGGCATTGGTCAGGGCTATAACAACTTCACCATGCTGCAACTGGCCTCGGCCACCGCCACGCTGGCCAATGACGGCGTGAAGATGAAGCCACACCTGGTAAAACAGGTGACGGACGTGGTCACCAAAGCCCCGGCCAGCACCACGGTGCATGAAACCGTGGGCGAAGTAGTGGCCAAACCCGCCAATATTGCGGTGATCCGCCAGGCCATGGCGGGCGTGAACATCGAGGGCACATCGGCCTCGAGCTTCAAGGGAGCGCTCTACACCAGCGGTGGCAAAACCGGCACGGCGCAGGTGGTGGCGATCAAGGCGAACGAGAAATACGATGCCGCCAAAGTGGCCGAACGCAACCGCGACCACGCCTTGTTCAGCGCCTTTGCGCCGCTTGAAAACCCCCGAATTGCCCTGGCGATCATTGTGGAAAACGCCGGGTTTGGCTCTCAAAATTCAGCACCCATCGCGCGGCGGGTGTTTGACTACTGGCTCGCCGGGCAGTACCCGAGTGAAGAGGACATCGCGGCAGTGCGCAAGGCGCAAGCCACAGCACCCATTGGCAAACCGCGCGTGACGACAGAGATGCCCTGGCCACCGACCTCACCGTGAGAGATCCTGGACCCTTGGTCCAGGGCAATACAAAGCCCAACAGGGTTGCCATTTGCCGCGAGCCGATGACGATATTTTGGATTCAACCAAAGGAGCCCGGCATCGATGAAGAAACGGGTACGTCATGCGACTGACATATGGGCTAACTAGCATTCCCGTTTTCAACGAATGCCTGCTTCAGCCCATCATGCACCCAATATTTCGAACGATCCCTGCCGTTGCCTTTTTGGCATCATTTGCCGTTGCCCTCTCAGCCCATGCCGATGTGTTAACGGCTTCAACCTATGTGAACGGCATCACCCTCAATGGTGGAGCCACAGATCTATCGCAGGGCACGTCCGCCGAGCGGCGGCTTGGTTACTTTTCGGATTTGTATTACGACACCAACCGCAATGAATGGTGGGGCCTGTCTGATCGCGGCCCGGGTGGCGGATTGTTGAACTACGAAACCCGCGTCCAGCGCTTCACCCTCAACATTGCATCCAACGGTGCAATTTCCAATTTTCAGGTCGCCCAGACCATCAAGTTCCGCGACCCAGGAACGACGGCTGTGCCCGGGGGGAACTTTAACGGCCTGGCGCCCAGCCCGACCAGTTATTTGGGCCGTGCGCTGGATCCCGAAGGTCTGGTGATTCACCCCAAATCCGGCAATTTGCTGGTGTCTGACGAATACGGCCCGTCGCTGCTTGAGTTTGATCGCAACGGCAATTTGCTGCGCCGCTTCACCACGCCAGCCAACCTGATACCACGCAATGCGGGCTCCGGCACGGCCAACTACGCATCTGACGCTGGCAACACAGCCGGGAAGCGCACCAACCGTGGTTTTGAAGGCTTGGCCATCAGCCCGGACGGCAAATACGCGTACGCCATGCTGCAAAGCGCCATGCTGGACGAAGGTGGTGGCAACGGCGTTTATTCACGCATTGTGAAGTTTGACAACGCAACCGGCTTGGCGGTGGCGCAGTATGCCTACCGGATGGACACTGCTGGTCAGGGGCGCGGCATTTCCTCTTTGGTGGCCCTGGGCAATGACAAGTTTCTGGTGCTGGAGCGCAACAACCGGGGGTTGGGCATTGGCGCGGCGGTGAGCCCGGCTGACAAAGCTGTTTATGAAATCAGCCTGACGGGGGCGACGGATGTGAGCAATACCGTACTGCCCGCAACCGGCGCGTTTGCAGGCGCTGTGATCAAAACCGCGAAAAAGATGGATCTGGATGCCAACACCCAAGCCGCGCTGGGCAACAAGTCGCCCGAGAAATGGGAAGGCCTGAGCGTCGGGCCTCAATTGGGCAACGGCCAATACCTGATGCTGGCGGGTACCGACAACGATTACAGCGTGACACAAAGCGGCACAGGCGAGCAGTACGACGTGTGGTTTGATTTTTCGCTGGCTGACCCCTATGCCAATTCTTTGCAATGCCCGATTGGCTCCATCGCCAATTGCTTTTTGACCAACGGCGGCGCCGCGTCGCCCTGGAACGACCAATTGGCGATGTTGCCCGGCGTTTTGCACGCCTATGCGGTGAACCTGGAAGGGTATGTAACGCCTGTGCCAGAACCAGGATCGGTCGTTTTAGTGCTGGCAGGTCTATCGGCCCTCACGGTTTTGCGCCGCCGCGGGGCCACGCTAGCCAAGGGGTTGCAGGCTTAGGTGAGTATCACTTTTAAAAACAAAAAAGCACCAGGGTCACTGGTGCTTTTGAAACAAGGCGCCTGCTGTGGGCACCCCGGGTAGTGTTTATGTTGTTGGTGGAGGCAGTCTCCTCGGCCCCTTTTGCCAAATGGTGCTTGTGGCCCCACGCTGGCTGCGAGTGGCTGGACTGTAGTTGAATGCACCATTTTGGCGAATCCGGATTTTCCCGCCCGTAGATTCCCGCAAGTAATAACCCTAACGCCCTCATGGGGAAGTTCAGGCTCTCTCAGGCTGTCGTTCAGACCTTGGCAGCGTCCTCAAAAATCCATTGCGCTGCCTTTTCGGCAATCATCAGCGTCGGTGAATTGGTGTTGCCACTTGTGATGGACGGCATCACGCCTGCATCGACCACCCGCAGGCCCCGAACCAGCGCGCCCAAACGCGCCGGGTTGCGTACCCGCAAGCGCGAATCGACCACCCCCATCGGGTCATCGGCCCGGCCCATCTTGGTCGTGCCCACCGGGTGAAAAATGGTAGTGGCGATATCGCCCGCCAGCTTGGCCAGCTCGTCGTCGGTCTGAAACTGCACGCCTGGCTTC
>JANOWY010000388.1:0-14110 GCA_031418135.1 Rhodoferax sp.
GCGGGTGTCACATCCAGTGCCGGCCAGCCGCTGTGCACCATGAATCCGCCGAGCAAAGGCTGGCTTTTGGCCAATGCCAGCACGGTATGCACGCCCGATGCAATGCGCAGCGCGGGGTCTTCCAGCGGCATGATGGATGGATTCATGGCTGCGAGCAGTTCGTCGGACACGGCTTGCCCAAGTGACTGGATCAACCTCGGTAGGGAATCGAAGTACTTATAAAAAGTGCCCCGGGACACCTGCGCTTCAACGATTACCGCGTCGATGGTGACCCCGGCCAGGCCGTGTTTTGCCGCCAAAGCCAGCGCGGCCGTTTCGAGCCGCGAGCGCATGCGTTCGCGCCGTTGGGCTGCAACGCCGGGGCGGTGGTCTTGGGGCGTGATTGACGAGTTCATTTTCGGCGTCACTTGCATCATAATAACAAACTTGTCATAATGACGTTGTCGTCACTATCAGGAGTCTCCATGGCCTCACACCTCTACAACCGCATACTTTGGGCGATTACGGCGGTCTTCGCCGTCTTCGCGTTTCTAAAAGCGACACCGTTTGCGGCATCGCTGATGGCGTTCATTCCGGCAGTCAGCATCATTGTCCCCACTGCATTCGCTTTCATGCATGGCGCCCGCAGGCTCGGATGGCCAACCATGGCCCAATTTTTCGTCATCGCGTTTGTGGTTAGCTGGTGCTTTGAGTCACTGTCGATCGCGACAGGGTTTCCCTTCGGCCACTACCACTACACCAGCAAACTCGGCCCAAAACTCGGCACCGTACCCCTGCTCATCATGCCGGCCTATTTCGCCATGTGTTACGTTTCCTGGAACCTCGCCCACATTGTGCTGGACAAATTCGACCACGCCGCCGACCGCCTGCAGCGCTTCGCGGTGCCCGTGATTGCCGCCTTCATCATGGTGATGTGGGACCTGAGCATGGACCCTTCGCGGGCGACCGTCGCGCAAGCCTGGATATGGCACCAAGGCGGCAGCTACTTCGGCGTGCCATTCATCAATTTCACGGGCTGGTTCTTGACGGTTTACGGCATTTTCCAGATATTTGCTTTGGTGCTCCAAAAGCAACAACCGCCTGCAAACCGCAGCGCCAACGGCGACGACCATCGCGAAAACTGGCATCTGGTGACCGCCCTGTATTTCGCCACATTCGTCGAGTTTGTAGCGATGGCTTGGCTCGCACCGGATCGCCCGGTGACGGATGCTGCTGGTGTCATCTGGAGCGCCAAAGCCATGTACGAATCACTCGGGCTGGTGGCACTGTTCACGATGGGCTTCGTGTCGGTGCTGGCCCTCTTCAAGGTGAGTTCAAGCGAAAAATTGAAGTGATGTGAAAAGCGGGCCGCTCTTTCCGGTGGCGGTCCAATCGCCCAAACCTCACTCCCACTCAATCGTCGCCGGCGGTTTGGATGACACGTCATAAGTCACCCGGTTGATCCCCCGCACCTCATTGATGATGCGCCCGGACACCTTTTTGAGCAATGCGTAGGGCAACTCGGCCCAATCGGCGGTCATGAAATCGCTGGTAACGACGGCGCGCAGGGCGACCACATAGTCGTAGGTTCGGCCGTCGCCCATCACGCCGACGCTTTTGACGGGCAGAAACACGGTGAAGGCCTGGCTGGTGAGTTCGTACCAAGACTTGCCGGTCGCGGCATCTTTAAAGTTGTGCAATTCCTCAATGAAGATTGCGTCCGCCCGGCGCAGCAGGTCGGCGTATTCTTTTTTGACTTCACCCAGAATGCGCACACCCAGGCCAGGGCCGGGGAACGGGTGGCGGTAGACCATGTGGTGCGGCAGGCCCAGCGCAACGCCCAGCTCGCGCACTTCGTCTTTGAAGAGGTCGCGCAGCGGCTCCAACAATTTCAGGCCCAATTGCTCCGGCAGACCGCCCACGTTGTGGTGGCTTTTGATGGTGACGGCTTTTTTGCTCTTGGCGGCGCCGCTTTCAATCACGTCCGGATAGATCGTTCCTTGGGCTAGATATGTAATTTCGCCTATTTTTTGATCTTTTTTGTTTCTATTGTCTATAGCTGCTTGTGCACGCAAATTCTCAGCTTCTGACCTAAAAACTTCAACGAATTCTCTACCAATAATTTTTCGTTTGGTTTCGGGGTCACTGACACCCTGGAGGTGCCCCAGAAACTGTGCCTCGGCGTCGACCCGAATCACTTTGGCGTGCAGTTTGCCGACAAACATCTCCATCACCAGGTCGCCTTCGTTCAGGCGCAGCAAGCCATGGTCCACAAACACGCAGGTGAGCTGGTCCCCAATCGCCCTGTGGATCAGTGCGGCTGCAACCGATGAATCAACGCCGCCCGAGAGGCCCAAAATGACCTGCTCATTGCCCACCTGTTGTTTGATCAACGCCACGGCTTCGGCGATATGGTCTTTCATCACCCAATCGGGTTGCGTGGCGCAAATGTCCAAAACAAACCGCTCCAGAATCGCTTTGCCCTGGGTGGTGTGGGTTACTTCCGGGTGGAATTGCACGGCGTAAAAGCCGCGGGTTTCGTCGGCCATGCCAGCGATGGGGCAGCTGTCAGTGCTGGCCATCAGCTTGAAACCGGGCGGCATCTCGACCACGTTGTCGCCGTGGCTCATCCAGACATCCAGCAAACCATGGCCTTCAGGCGTGGTTTCGTCGGCAATGCCCTCCAGCAGCCGCGTGTGGCCGCGCGCGCGCACCTGCGCGTGTCCGAACTCCCGGCCATGTCCGCCTTCTACCTTGCCACCCAGTGCTTCGGCAATGGCATACATGCCAAAACAAATGCCCAAAACCGGCACACCCAATTCAAACACGGCTTTGGGCGCGCGCAGGGTTTCGTCTTCCCACAGGCTGGCGTGGCTGCCCGATAGGATGACGCCCTTCAGTGTGCCATCTTTGCCGTACTGACGAACCCAGTCGTCGCCCACGTCACATGGATGCACTTCGCAATACACATGCGCCTCGCGCACGCGTCGGGCGATGAGCTGGGTGACTTGGGAACCAAAATCAAGGATCAGGATTTTCTGGTGCATCACTCGGACCTGTAATTCGGCGCTTCTTTGGTAATTTGCACGTCGTGTACATGGCTTTCGCGAATGCCAGCAGAGGTGATTTCGACAAACTCGGCCTTGTTTTTCATCTCGTCGATGGTGGCGCAGCCGCAATAACCCATGCTGGCGCGCACGCCACCGGCCATTTGATAGATGATGCCGACCAAAGAGCCCTTGTAAGGCACACGGCCCTCAATGCCTTCGGGTACCAGTTTGTCGGCATTGGGATTTCCGCTGGTGGATTCCTGAAAATAACGGTCTGCGCTGCCTTGCTGCATCGCTCCAATGCTGCCCATACCCCGGTAACTTTTGTAGCTGCGGCCCTGAAACAGCACGATTTCGCCGGGTGCTTCTTCGGTACCCGCAAACATACCGCCCATCATCACCGTGCTGGCGCCAGCTGCGATGGCTTTGGCGATGTCGCCGCTGTACCGGATGCCGCCGTCGGCGATCAGCGGAACGCCAGTGCCCTGCAAGGCCATGGCCACGCTGTCAATCGCCATGATTTGAGGCACGCCCACCCCCGCCACGATGCGCGTGGTGCAAATAGAGCCCGGGCCAATGCCAACTTTCACGGCATCTGCGCCCGCCTCGGCCAGCGCAAGCGCAGCCGCACCGGTTGCGATGTTGCCGCCGATCACATCAATATGCGGGTAATTCTTTTTGACCCAGCGCACCCGCTCAATCACGCCGTGGCTGTGGCCGTGTGCGGTGTCTACCACCAACGCGTCTACGCCGGCGCGCACCAGCGCTTCCACGCGTTCTTCGGTGCCCTCGCCCACTCCCACAGCGGCGCCCACCCGCAACTGGCCCTGGGCATCACGCGCCGCATTGGGAAAGCTCGTCTGTTTGGTGATGTCTTTCACCGTGATGATGCCCTTGAGCTCGAATGCCGGGTAGACGACCAGCAGGCGCTCCAGCTTGTGCTTGTTCAGCAGCGCTTTGGCTTGCGCGGGGGTGGTGCCTTCACTTTCTTGCACCGTGACCAGCTTTTCACGCGGCGTCATGATCTGGCTCACCGGCACGTCATAGCGGGTTTCAAACCGCAAATCGCGGCTGGTCACGATGCCAACCACTTTGCCCGCGTCACACACCGGAAAACCCGAAATGCCCAGTTGTTCGGAAAGCGCCAGGACCTGGCGCACCGTATGGGTGGGGGTGATGACCACTGGATCACGCAGCACGCCCGATTCGTAACGCTTGACTTTGGCCACCTGCGCCGCCTGCTCTTTGGCGGTCAGGTTTTTGTGCACGATGCCGATGCCGCCCTCTTGGGCAATGGCAATCGCCAAGCGGGCTTCGGTGACGGTGTCCATCGCGGCTGAAACCAGGGGCAGGTTCAGTGAGATATTGCGGGAGAACTGGGTGGAAAGTGAGGTGTCCTTGGGCAGGACTTGAGAGTACGCTGGCACCAACAACACGTCGTCGAAGGTGAGCGCTTTGCCGAGTAGGCGCATAACTAAGGCTCCAAAAGACCGATTGTATCTGTCACCCCAGGTTCCACCGCTGGGCGGGTCACTGCCCCCCGCGCTCTTACGCAGGGTGCAATTTTTGGTGGCCGCTGCTGCTTTCGGTGAAATAGGGTTGTTTTGGGGGCCAAACAAAACGTTTGCTTGCAGTCAACCGTTGGCCTGTTGGGGCCGTTGGGTGCATTACAGCGCTAAACTTCACTCATGATGCCCAAGTTCACCGCCCGAATCGTTTTGATCGCTTTGGTTTGCCTGGCCGCTTCGGCTTACGCGCAATGGCAATGGCTGGACAAAGATGGCAAACGGGTATTCAGTGACCGGGCGCCGACTGCTGATGTGCCCGAAAAAAACATCCTGAAGCGGCCTGGGCGTCCTGCAACTGCGGCGGCGGCTGCAGCGGCGTCACCAGCTACCTCATCGGGCCAGGCCGACGGAACCGCTGCGGCGGCGGCTGCGCCCGCTGGCAACGTCATCAAGCTTCCCAGCGCCGACAAGGAACTTGAAGCCCGCAAAAAAGCTGCCACCGATCTGGAAGCGGCCAAGCGTAAAGCAGATGAAGAACGTGTCGCCAAGGGCCGGGCCGAAAATTGCAGCCGGGCCATACGCGACAAAAACACGGTCGATTCCGGCGTGCGCATGGCACGCACCAACGAAAAAGGTGAGCGAGAAGTGTTTGACGACGCCATGCGGGCGGCGGAAAGCAAACGCCTGAAAGAAATCATGGACACCGACTGCCGCTAATAACCCGCTTTGGCACCGGCGCGTTTGTTGGCAAACAGGCCCGCTTTGGCAGCACCTTGCCGGTTGAATCGCTCCCGCCGGGCCGTTTTGGGGTCTACAGTCAATGCCCGGTAGATTTCTACCCGGTCCTGATCCTTCAGAGACTGTGACAAACCAGCTTTTCTGCCCCAAACACCAATAGGTGAGGTCGGCTTCAGGCCGGCATCCGACTGCATGGATGTGTCCAGTCGGCTCAATGCATCAGCTACGGTTGCGCCTGCGGGCAGTTCGATGACCAACTCCGCATAGCGGCGCGGAGCCGAAGACCAGGCGACGGTAATTTTGAGGCTGGTCTGATGCTCGCCGTGGTCAAGTTCAGCGCTCATTTTTGTTCGTCACCATAAACTTTTTGCGCCCGTTTGACAAAGGCATCCACCAAGCTGGAGGCAACGCCATCAAAGACAGGCGAAACCACCGCCTGCAAGGCACTGCTGTCAAAACCATAGGTTAGCGAAAAATATATTTTGCAAGCCCGTTGTTGACTTTTCCCGACGGGCACAAAGCGCCATGCGCCCTGGAGGTTTGAGAACGGTCCGTCCACCAGTTGCAACCTGACCTGTTGGCCTGGCACATGGGTATTTCGGGTGGTGAAGCGCTGCCGCAACGCACCGATTGAAAGGCCCAGTTCGGCTGTCATGCCGCTGTCGTCGCTGGCAATCACAGTTGCGTGGTCACACCAAGGCAAAAACAAAGGGTAATCAGCCACAGCGGTGACCAAATCAAACATTTCTTGCGCGCTATACCAAATCAGGACGGTTTTCTCAATGGTTTTCATAAAATGCGGGGCCAGTTCGAATTGTAAGCAAGCCTTGTTTGCGCGCGACCTGTCTCCACCTTTGATTCATGGCCAAATCTCCTGCTCCGACTGCTCCTGCCTCCGCTTCCAAATCGGCTTCCAAATCCGGGGTCGCACCTGATGCCAAAAAGGCGGCCCGGCCCGAACCCAAAAATACGCGTATCGCGGACAACAAAAAAGCCGCCTACAACTACTTTTTTGAGGAAAGGCTTGAGGCCGGTCTCGTGCTCGAAGGATGGGAGGTCAAATCGCTGCGGGAAGGCAAAGTGCAGCTCACCGACGGTTATGTGGTTATTCGCGAGGGCGAAATGTTCATCATTGGCCTGCAAATAAACCCGCTGGGTAGTGCATCTACCCATATCAGTCCTGACAAGCAACGCACGAAAAAGCTGCTGATGAAAAAGCTGGAAATCAGGCGCCTCTCTGCCAAAGTGGAGCAAAAAGGCTACACCCTAGTGCCGATTAACCTGCACTGGAAAAACGGCAAGGTGAAGTGCGAAATTGCCCTGGCCAAGGGCAAGGCCGAACATGACAAACGCGACACCATCAAAGACCGCGAAGGAAAACGCGAGGTTGAACGTGCCATGAAAAGCAGCAAACGCTGAACACCACTGCCGATTGCTGCTTCAAACTTTTTTTTCCTGGGCGGAAGATTTGGAAAAACAATCAGGTGCGTTTGGCCCAGGCCACGATTTCATTTCCTGCCAGCGCAGCGATGACAACCGCCCCGCCGACCAACACCCGTGAGTCCGGCGCTTCATTGGCACCCAGCCATGCCAGCCCAATGCCAAAGGGCACCTCGAGCAATGCCAGCAAAGACACTTCGGGGGCCTTCAGCACTTTGGCGCACCACACCGACAAAACGCAGGGCACAGCCAACTGGTAGAAGCCCAGGCCGCCCAACAGAATAATGTCATGCGAAGTGGCTTTAAGCGGCCAGGCCAGCGGCAGCATGATGAGGCTGGACAACACTGCCCCCACCAAAACAGCGGGCATCAAATCGACATCCTGGCCCTGGGCGTGGGCGTGCTGGGTGAGCGTCCAGTTGGCAGCACCCGCCAAGGGCACAGCCAAGGCAATCACAGTTCCCAAAAGTTGACCGCCAGAAACCTGTGAGGCGAACATCCAGCCGATACCACAGCCCGCCACCACAATCGCGACCCATGTACGAAGCGGCAGCTTTTGCCCAATAAATGCCCGTGCAAAAAGGGCCGTTACCAGTGGCCCAATCGACAGCGTCACCAGCACATTGGCAACCGAGGTGAGTGTCAGCGCCAGCATGTAAAACGTGAACATGCAGCACCAGAACAAACCAGAAAGCCAAAAGGTTTTGTTTGCCCTGCGCAGGCTGCCGAACACCGCCCGCCCCTTGAAAACGGGCAAAATCACCATCAGTGACAGCACGGTAAAGGCGCTGCGCCAAAACGTTACTTCAAATGACCTGGCCGCTTCCAGATGACGTGTGACCACCCCTGCCGTTGCCCACAACAGAGTGACAACAACCATCAGCAGAACCGCGCGGTTATGTGTGAGTTTCAAGGAGCAGCCTTATCTCCATAAAGGCGGCCGCCGCGCAGGGCCGCGCCTAGCAAGGGACGGCCCCCTCGGGGGGCGGGAGCCACACGCATTGGGCGACCGAGAGGGCAGGTTTTGCCGCCGGGCCGCCCCAAGGCAAAATGCGGCCCGCTCGGGGGGTAGCTACCCGCGCAGCGGCGGAGCGTGTGGGCAAGATTACAGTCCGCGGCCTGCCTTCTTACGGTCACTCTCAGATAAATGGCGCTTGCGAAGCCGAATGGATTTGGGCGTGATCTCGACCAACTCGTCGTCTTCAATAAACTCGACACCGTATTCAAGCGTGCATTCAATCGGCGGCGTAACCTTGATGGCATCTTCTTTGCCGCTGACGCGGAAGTTCGTCAATTGTTTGGTGCGGGTGGCGTTGACCACCAGGTCGTTTTCACGGCTGTGGATGCCCACAATCATGCCTTCGTAGACCGGGTCGTTGGCGCGTACGAACATGCGGCCCCGGTCATCCAGCTTGCCCAGCGCATAGGTGAAGATTTCGCCGGCGTCCATGGAGATCAGCACGCCGTTTTTGCGACCGCCGATTTCGCCTTTGTGCGGCTCATACCCATCAAAAATATTTGAAATCAGGCCGGTACCACGGGTCAGGTTCAAAAATTCATTGGTGAAACCGATCAACCCCCGTGCCGGAATACGGTATTCAAGGCGAACGCGGCCACGGCCATCGGGTTCCATGTTCACCAATTCACCTTTGCGCTCACCCAAAGCTTGCATCACGCCACCCTGGTGCTGGTCTTCGATATCGGCCGTCACCATTTCAATGGGCTCATGCTTCTCACCGTTGACATCCCGGAACACCACGCGCGGTTTGCTGACAGCCAGCTCATAACCTTCACGGCGCATGTTTTCCAACAGGATGGTCAGGTGCAGCTCACCACGCCCCATTACTTCAAAAATACCTTCTTCACCGGTTTCTTTGACCCGCAGGGCAACGTTATGCTGCAGCTCTTTTTGCAGGCGATCCCAGATTTGGCGGCTGGTGACATATTTGCCTTCGCGCCCGGCCAACGGGCTGGTGTTGACGCAAAAATTCATGGTCAGTGTGGGCTCGTCGACCTTCAGCATCGGCAAGGGCATTGGGGTGACGGGGTCGGTGATGGTGACACCAATGCCGATATCCGTCAGGCCGTTGATGAGCACGATTTCACCAGGGCCGGCATCGGTGGTTTGTACCCGCTCCAGGCCCTGGAAGGTCAGCACCTGATTGATGCGGCCCTTGACAGCCTTGCCGTCCGGCCCTTCCATCACCACCACGTCCATCATGGGCCGCACGGTGCCCTGGCTGATGCGCCCCACACCAATTCGGCCCACAAAGGTTGAAAAATCAAGCGCCGAAATCTGCAATTGCAATGGCGCGTTCGGGTCGCCTTGCTGGTGCGGCACGTGCTCCAGAATGGTATTGAACAGGGCTGACATGTCAGGGCCCCATTGTTCGCCCTGCCCGCCTTCTTCCATGGACGACCAGCCGTTGATACCCGAGGCATACACCACAGGGAAATCCAATTGCTCGTCAGTTGCGCCGAGTTTGTCAAACAAGTCAAATGCCGCATTGACGACGTGTTGGGGCCGTGAACCGGGTTTGTCCACCTTGTTCACCACCAAAATCGGTTTCAGGCCCAGAGCCAGCGCCTTTTTGGTGACAAAGCGGGTTTGCGGCATGGGGCCTTCCTGTGCATCGATCAGCAATACCACGCCGTCCACCATGCTCAGGGCGCGTTCTACCTCGCCGCCAAAGTCGGCGTGGCCTGGGGTATCCACAATATTGATGTGGGTGCCCTCCCAGGTCACGGCGCAGTTTTTGGCCAAAATCGTGATGCCACGCTCTTTTTCAATCGCGTTGTTGTCCATCACGGTATCGACAATTTTTTCATGCTGCGCGAAGGTGCCGGATTGGCGAAGCAACTGGTCCACCATGGTGGTTTTACCGTGGTCGACGTGGGCGATGATGGCGATATTGCGTATTTGTTGATGGCTCATTGTTCACTTTCTAAAATCGGTGGTCACTGTTTTTTCAATGGGGTTGCGCTGCCAGTCCGGCGGGTTTTTCGCCCGGCAGGCCTAGCGGCTGCAGCTTGATCTGGTCTATTTCAATCGGGCTCAACAAACGGCTGGGAATCAATTCACCACCCGCAATATGCGCCGAACCCAGCAAACTGCCAGATTGCGCCTCGTACACCGCGGCGGTTGTTGCATTCGGCCAGGCACCGCGCCGGCGCAGGCCACTTAAAAACCGACCTGCATTGTCGTTGTCAAGCGTGACAGTTGTATGCGCCGCCAACAGGGCATCCACCGGCAACAGCCGGGCCATGCGTTGGTCTTCTGTCATGGCCAACAAATCATCGAGGGTGACTGCCTGCGCGACTGAAAATTGCCCGGTGGTCAAGCGGCGCAAGGCCGTCAGGTGAGCGCCACAACCCAGCGCTTCGCCCATGTCTTCGGCCAGCGTGCGGATGTAGGTGCCTTTGCTGCATTTTACTATGATTTGTAGAGCTAACTTGTCTTTATTCACTATAAGAATATCGACATTTAATTGGTGAATACTGACTGGGCGGGCTGCGCGGTCAATTTCAATGCCTGCGCGCGCATATTCATACAGTGGCTTGCCGTCTTTTTTGAGCGCGCTGTACATGGGTGGGGTTTGCGAAATTGCCCCCGTGAAGGTTTTGCAAACCTCCGCCAACGCGGCTTCTGTCACCTGGACAGGACGGGTTTGAACCACCTCACCTTCGGCATCACCCGTGCTGGTTTTAATGCCCAACAGCGCGGTGGCGGCATACTCCTTATCCGCGTCCAGTTGCAATTGGCTGAACTTGGTTGCGGCGCCAAAACACAAAGGCAAAACGCCTGTGGCCAACGGATCCAGGGTGCCGGTATGGCCAGCCTTTTCTGCCCGCAACAACCACTTGACTTTCTGCAATGCGTCGTTGCTGGACAAACCCAAAGGTTTGTCCAGCAAAAGCACCCCATGCACGGGATGCCTAGTGACCCGTGCACGAGGCGTATTCGTCATGTCAATCGTCGTTCTTTGAACGCGAAGCAATCGCCTGCGCGATCAGCGCGTTCATGTCGGCGGCGCGTTCGGGAGTGCGGTCGTAAACAAAATGCAAGGTCGGTACGGTGTGAATGTGCAGGCGTTTGAACAGGCCTGAACGCAGAAAACCTGCAGCTTGATTCAAGCCTTCGGCGCACTGCTCAATGTTGCCATTGAGCACGCTGAAAAACACTTTGGCGTGGGCGTAATCAGGGGTGACTTCCACCGCCTGAAGCGTGACCATGCCCACCCGCGGGTCTTTCAGTTCGCGCGCGATCAGGTGCGTCAGATCGCGCTGGATCTGATCGGCCACCTGGAAGGCGCGGTTGGGCGTTGCAGCTTTTCGTTTGGGCATCAACAAATGGGCGGTCAGGCCAAGGTACGCGCCACTTCCTTGATTTCGAAGAACTCCAGTTGGTCACCTTCGGAGATGTCGTTGTAGTTCTTGATGTTCAGGCCGCACTCAAACTGCTCTTTGACTTCGCGCACATCGTCTTTGAAGCGTTTGAGCGATTCGAGTTCACCCGTGAAGATGACCACGTTGTCGCGCAGCAGGCGCAGGCGCGCACTTCTGCGAACCACGCCGCTGGTGACCATACAACCGGCAATGGAGCCGATTTTGGACACCTTGAACACCTGGCGGATCTCGGCTGTGCCGATGACTTCTTCTTTTTTGTCTGGCGTGAGCATGCCTGACATGGCCAGTTTGAGTTCATCAACCGCGTCATAAATGATGTCGTAATAACGGATGTCCACGCCATTGTTCTCGGCCAACTTGCGCGCGCCAGCGTCGGCACGGGTGTTGAAGCCGATGATGACCGCTTTGGAGGCAATGGCCAAATTGACATCGGATTCGCTGATGGCACCGACTGCGGAGTACACCATTTGCACTTTGACTTCGTCGGTCGAGAGCTTGAGCAAGGATTGCGCGAGCGCTTCCTGCGAGCCTTGAACGTCGGCCTTGATGATGATCGGAATGTTCTTGGCAGAACCCCCCGTACCCATGTCCGAGAACATGTTTTCCAGTTTGGCGGCTTGTTGTTTGGCTAACTTGGTGTTGCGGAACTTGCCAGCGCGGTAGGTGGCGATTTCACGGGCACGGCGCTCGTCGGACATCACCATGAACTCATCGCCCGCTTGCGGCACTTCGGTCAAACCCTGAATTTCGACCGGAATCGATGGACCAGCGGTTTTGATGGCTTTGCCGTTTTCATCCAGCATGGCACGAACCCGGCCAAAGGTTTGGCCCGCCAACACCACATCGCCGGTTTTCAGCGTGCCGGATTGCACCAGAATGGTGGCGACAGGGCCACGGCCCTTGTCCAAACGGGCCTCAATCACCAGGCCTTTGGCCATGGCATCGACCGGTGCGCGTAGTTCGAGAACTTCGGCCTGCAGCAACACTTGCTCCAGCAAGGCATCAATGCCCGCGCCGGTTTTGGCGGATACAGGCACAAAAGGTGATTCGCCGCCAAATTCTTCGGGCACCACCTCTTCGACCACAAGCTCGTTTTTCACACGCTCGGGATTGGCGTCCGGTTTGTCGATCTTGTTGATGGCCACCACAATCGGCACACCAGCCGCTTTGGCGTGTTTGATGGCTTCTTTGGTTTGCGGCATCACGCCGTCGTCGGCCGCCACCACCAGAATGACGATGTCGGTGGCTTTGGCACCGCGTGCCCGCATGGCAGTAAACGCTTCGTGCCCTGGGGTATCCAGAAAGGAAACCATGCCGCGTGGCGTTTCCACGTGGTACGCACCGATATGTTGGGTGATGCCGCCGGCTTCGCCGGAAGCCACTTTGGCGCGGCGAATGTAATCCAGCAAGGAAGTTTTGCCGTGGTCCACGTGACCCATCACGGTAACCACCGGTGCACGCGGAAGCGACTCGGCACTGGTTTGTTGTACTTCGTCGTCGGTGAAGGCTTCCGGGTCGTCCAGCGAAGCGACGATAGCCTTGTGGCCCATTTCTTCCACCAGAATCATCGCCGTATCTTGGTCAAGCGGCTGGTTGATGGTGACCATCTGGCCCAGCTTCATCAAATGTTTGATGACCTCGGAGGCCTTGACCGACATCTTGTGGGCCAATTCAGCCACGGTGATGGTTTCTGGCACGTGCACTTCGATGATGCGGTTTTCAACCGGTGCCTGGTTTTGCTGCTGATCGTCGCGATCGCGGTCATTGCCGCGTTTGCCCCGCGCACCAGATCGCCAGTTGTTACTGCGGCCGGCAGAATTGGTGTCACCACGGGTTGGGATGCCCTTTTTCTTGGCCGGATCGCCTGCCCAACTGCTTGAGAGTTTGGCCGATTTGACTTCTTTGCCCGCACCGCCAGCAGGCGCAGCCGCACCGGGCGCACCAGGGCGCGCAGGCCGTGCCGTTGCGCCAGCAGCCGGTTTGTGCAAGGTGCCTTTTTTGGCGGCATCAGCACCCACCTTGGCGACAGGCTTGACTTCTTCAACCTTCTTGGGCGGTGGTGGTGGTTTTTTGGCAGGCGCCGACATCATCAGGCGAATGGCAGCGGCTTCAGCTTCAGCCTTGCGACGCCGGTCACCCAAATCAGCCGCACGGGCGGCTTCTTCTTGAGCGCGCACCTTGGAATCCGCCACCGCTTTGGCGCGGGCATCTTCCTTGACGGCAAGCGCTGCAGCTTCTGTAGCGTCTGCCTGGACGCTGGCGGCGGTGTGCGCCGCCTGATCGACTTCGTTTCGCACTTCAGCAGCAGAGGCTGCGACAGCGGCCTTCTTTTCGGCTTGCAGTCGGGCCGCCTGTTGGGCCTCAACTTCAGCCGCTTCGCGGGCGCGTGTTTCTTGTTGTTCGCGTTCCAGCCGACGTGCTGCCAATTCTTCTTCCTGGCGGCGAATCAGCTCGGCCTGGCGGCGGGCATCTTCTTCGCGGCGTGCCAATTCGGCGCTGTCCAGGATCGGCTGCGCCAACGACGAAGTTTCTTCCAGCTCAGGCGCAGTGGGCTCAACCGACGCTTCTGCGCCATCTTCGCGGCGCACAAAAGTACGGACTTTTTTCGTGACGACTGGGATGATCCGCGCTTTGCCCGTGGCATCGGCCTGTTTGATCTCAGTGGTCGATTTTTTGCCCAGCGTGATCTTCTTGCGCTCAGGGCTGGCCGTACCGTGGCTGGCCTGCAAATGGCTGAGCAGCCGGTGCTTGTCGGCATCGGTCAGTTTGTCGGTGTCAGCCAACTTGCTGACACCGGCGGCCTGAAGCTGCTCAAGCAGGGTGGCGGTTGATTTTTTGAGTTCGGAAGCAAACTCGGCGACTGTGGTGCTTGACATGTGTTGTGTAACCTTTTTTCATGACCATTACGCTTGAGGGGCAGCTTCATTGGTAAACCAATGTTCGCGGGCCTTCATGATCATGGTTTTGGCATCGTCTTCCGACTGGCCG
>JANOWY010000389.1:0-22099 GCA_031418135.1 Rhodoferax sp.
GCGACCGTGCGTGCCGGACACCTTCGCTGCTGCCGCCATCCAGGCGTCAGCCCGGGGGCCGGCGACCAGAACGAACTCCTGGTCGAACCAGTCCAGCGTCGTGTGTAGACGTGCCAGGTCCAGCCAGATGTGCGGAAACCGGGCGCCCGGCCGGTCGCTGGGCTCGTACCATCGAGGCCGAAGTACATGCCGCCCGGTGCTGTCCGAAATCACGGCACCCTCCTCGTAGACAAAGCCCAACGACTGACCGATGCTGTGGATGTGGTTGTCGCTGTCACGGATCCAGAAGTTGATGCGGTCCGGATCGCCTGATCGCATCGCTTCGTCGGTCTGGATGAAGCGCGCGTTGTTGTGCAGGCTGAAATCGGCATTGGAGTCTGCCACGGGCCGACGTTCGCTGTCGTAGCTGTCCAGCAGTCTGGGGCTGGCACGCCCTGAGAGAACAAAGGCCAGTTTCCAGGCCAGGTTGTGCGCGTCCTGAATGCCCGAGTTCATGCCATAGCCGCCGCTGGGCGGAAAACGGTGCGCCGAATCACCCACCAGCAGCACCCGACCCTTGCGGTAGTTGGCCGCCACCTGACGGGCGAGGCGCCACACCGAGCGGTTGATTACCTTCACGTCCAGATCAGGCACGCCCGAGAGGACGCGGGCCATCTGCACCACCTCGTCGTCTGTTCGCTCGCCGATGCGCTCGTCCACTTCACGCCCGACCGGCAGAAGTGTGAGCCACTTGTCCCGTCCGTTGGTGTTGAGTACCGTGCAGGTCGGATATGGAGAATCTTTCCCCTGAATGCGCCAGCCGGCACACAGGTCAGCGTCGCGCACTTGGGACAGATCGGCCTGCCAGTACTCATTGGCCATCACGGCAAGCGTAGCCGGGCCGCGCATCTCGATGCCGGCTTGCCGGCGCACCGAACTGGTGGCGCCGTCGGCTGCGATCAGGTACTGTGCCTGCCATTTCACACTCTCGCCCGTCTGCATGTTGCGCGCTGTAACTGCGATGCCGTCGCTGCCTTCGTCGAAGTGAAGGAACTCATAACCGAACAGAATCCGGCCCACCGGGCTCTTGCGGGCATGGGCCAGCAGTTCTTCCTCGACCGTGTCCTGCGACTGGATGACTTTCCAGCAGGGGGAGTGCCCCGCATTGGGCTCCGGCAGGGTGCGGCCCCATTCATGGCCGGTCATTGAATCGCAAAACGTGAAGAAGTCCGAGCCGTCGGGCAGCCCGTGCCGGCGCATCAGCCCATCGATGCCCCACTGGCGAAAGATCTCCATGGTGCGGGTGTAGGTACCGCGGGCTTTGGGATGGTTGGTGGTGGTCAGGTTGCGCTCCAGCAGCACGAAGTCGATGCCGAAGCGCTGCAAGAGGATGGCCATGGACAGCCCCACCGGGCCGCCGCCAACGATCACGACAGGAACTTTGCTTTTCATGGCTCAGATCTCCAAGGAAGCGTCAAAGGATTCGCCGGCCAGGCGATACGCCAAGCCGGGCGCCTGCGGAATCCAGCGCGCGGCGGCCAGGGCCAGCAACTTGATGCCCAACACCTGCGGCGCCTGCCACTGTGCACCGGTGCCGAAGACGTTGAAGGTGGCGTAACAGACGTTGCCCCGCATCAGCGGTACATTGATCACGCTCTGCACGCCGTGGACGCTCATCTGCTCAAAGTCGTCAAAGGTTCTCGCCAGCACCTTCGTGCCTTCGCCGACAAACACGCGGCCCCGCAGGAACAGGCATTTCACCCAGGGGGTGAGGGTCTTGCGCTTGGCCCCTTGCACGGGAAAACTCTCGACCTCAGAAGAATAGAAGCGCTTGAGCAGCAACTCGTCAGCCGGGTCATGCGCTGTGGTCATGTTTTGCTGGATGCTGAATAGGCTTTCGCCTGCAAGCGCCAGGCGCAACAAGTCCACTTGGCGCAAGGCGGTCTGTGCGTTGCGCGCCTGGGCCAGGACATCGAGCATGTGCGCGGTCAGGACCTTGGGTGCCAAAGGGTCGTTGGTGGACATGCATTCAGTCTAGTCACACCGAATCACCAAAATGCATTAAATTCTGATACCTCGATAACCTGAAAGTTATGACCATGATCACCACCCTTGACCCGGCCGCTCGGCTACAGCACGCCTTGCTGACGCGGCTGAAGCTGCGGCAGCTTGCCTTGCTGCAGGCGGTCGATCGCCACCGCACGCTCGGACGCGTGGCCGCCGAGTTGCGGGTCAGCCAGCCGGCGATCACCAAGGCCTTGCACGAAGTGGAGGACATCTTCGGCAACCCGTTGTTCGAACGTACCAGCCGCGGCCTGGTGCCGACCGCGCGAGGTGAAGCTGTTCTGGACTATGCACGCCGATGGCTTGCCGAGCTGGATGCCACCACGCAGGTTTTGACATCCATGGACGCTGACCACGCCGGGCGACTGCGCCTGGGCATTACGCAGCAGGTGCCGCAGCTACTGCTGACGGCCGCCCTCACGCACATGATGGAGCGCACGCCGCGCATGGCGGTGATGACACGCGAAGGCACCACTGACGAACTCGTGGCCGGTCTCCAGGCGCGCGAACTCGATTGCGCGATTGGACGCTCCTACGACGGCAGCGCCAGCGGGCTCGTGCAGGAAGCGATTTACCAGCAAGAGCCGTGCATGGTTGTGGCCGCAGGCAGCGTCAGACGGCTGTCGCGTGGACCGCTCGACTGGGCGCGCCTTGCGAAGCTGGACTGGATCCTGCCGCCGCCAAATACACCCATGCGACGCACCTACAACGCTATTTTTGTCGGTGCCGGTGTGCAGCCACCGGTTCCTTTGCTTGAAACAACTTCCGTACGGAGCATGGAGACGGTGCTGCGACGCGAGCCGAACGCGATTGCCATTGTGGCGCGAGATGTCGTTGCGGAGATGGAGCGAAGCGGGCACTTCGCAGCACTGCCCTATCGGTTGAATTGGAACCTGCCGCCAGTGAGTTTCTTCAACCTTGAGCGTTTAGCGGGGCATCCAATGGTGGAGTCCCTGAAAAAGGCGGTGACTGAAGCAGCGAGGGAGATGCAGGCAAAGCAGCGCAGCTGATCGCTTCGCTGGCATTGCGTGGCGAACCCGGACACGATGGGTGAAGTGGCCGAAGGTTCGGTGGTGTCACAGTTGTAGTCCTAAATAACTTATTCTGAAAAAAGAATTTAGAAAAAATGACATATTGTTTACAAAATAATTGCACAATTTGCTACTAAAAAAGTAGTAAAATAAGATGTAAATTAATCTAATACAGTAAATTTGTCTAATTACAGAGGTTTTTTGGATGGGGCCTGTGGCCTGCTGGAAGGGGGGTGCCGGCCGCGGTGCTTACAGCGCGGCCTTCTGCGCGGCACTACAACCGCTGGGCTTGACCTGCGTCAATACGCGATCCGCCCAACGGCCTATTCTGGTGCTTTATTGCATCAAGAAGGAAAACCATGTCCCACTTCCACGCCGTTGTCTGGCTCGATCACTCGGAAGCCCACGTGATGCATATTGCACCCGATGATGTTGAAAAGTCCGTGATTCATCCGTCCAAACCCCGTCAAAAGCTGCATTCCAAAAGTGGCACGGTTGGCGCAGGACGCAAGGCAGAAGACCACAACTATTACCACGCCATTGTCGAAGCCCTGAAAGGTGCCCAGGAGATTCTGGTGGTAGGCCCGGCCCAGGCCAAATTGCAGCTCATCAAGCACATTCACTCGCATGATCATGGCTTGGTCGACAAGGTGGTGGGCATCGAAAGCGTTGACCACCCCAGCGATGCCCAATTGGTGGCGTACGCGCGCGGGTATTTTGTGGCCAAAGACAGGATGCTCGGCACGCCCTGATCAGGCGGGCGCGCGTTGTGCCGCGCAAGAGCCCCTCGCGGGGCTCTTTTTAGTCTACGGGTTGCCCCGGGCACAGCCGGCACATCAGCAGGTCACCAAACCTGTGCGCATTCGCCTGGCCGCGTCTGTCCAGTCAGTCATGTGCCCTGTCTTGCGTTGCAGCCTCCACCAGAACATCCAGATCGTGGGTGGCGCACCACCTGACGCCTACCCCCCTCGTTAGGGGGGTGTACAGCCCGGTGGGCGCACCGTACAGTGCCACCGAATCCGCAACCCACTCGCAGGAAAACCACCATGTCTGTCTTACCCTATGTGGCCCCACGCACCCTGGTTTGGGCTGCGGCACTCACCTTTGCCTGCTCTGGCGCCTGGTCACAAACCCCTTCTGCAGCGCCAGCGCCCACGGCCGAGGCCAGCGCACCGCAACCGGCCGCGTCAGGCGCGCCAGCCGCTGCCCCATCCACGGGGGCTGGCTTGCCCGATCTCGACCCGGATGCCCATTTCAAAGGCAAGATGGGCGGCACCTTTGGCAAAAACGTGACCGACATCCTGCCGGCCTACAAACGGGTCGCCGTGGCGGGTTTCCGCGTCGCCTTCGTCACCAAAGACAGCGCCACGGCGCAGGTGCGTGCCAGCTCTTTTTTGGGGCGTGACACCAGCGGCGCGCGCATGACGGTCAATGCCACCCTCGAAGGCATCGATGCCGCCACGCTGCAGGCCGTCACCGACAAGGCCTATGCCAACTTCCTGGAGCAACTTAAGCTGGCCGGGCGCGAGGTTGTGCCGCAGGACGAATTGAAGGAGTTCTTGTCTGGCATTCAGGCCACCCCCAGTTCAGTTGACAAACCCTTCACCAAAGAGGTCAATGCGCAAACGGTGCAGTTGTTCGCTCCGACCGGCATGCCGCTGTGGTTCATCCACATCGAAAGCGGCTGGGGTGACCGCGGCGGGTTCGAGCTGGGCAATTGGCGCCGCCTGGGGGAATATGCCAAGACATCCAACGCCATCGTCGTCACACCCTTGATCGTGGTGAATTTTGTTTCCATGCGCTCCAGCGGCAACCAGTCGGGCTTGGTGGCCAGCACGGCCGAAGCCGATGCCATCCCCGGTATGGTGGTCAGGACCTTTATGAGCCTCTACAACTCGCCCGTCGACGAAGGCGCGGTGCAGATGACCAAAGGCGTGCAAAGCGAACTGGGGTTCGGCACGATGAAGGAAGTGGCGTCCGAGGACAACAAAGCCGTCAAAGGTATTTTCGATCTGCTGGGCAAGGCCGCTGGTTTGGCCAATGCGGGTGGTGCCAATCGTGCCACCAGCAACCGGGTGATGCAGGCCAACAACACCGACTACCGTGTGGCATCGCTGGACGCGCTGAACCGGGCCACGGGTGCCTTTGCCAAGTTGTTCGAGAAATACCCGCCGCGCTGAGGCTGCGCGAAACCTGCAATACGCCAGTCGACAAAACGTCAGTACGAGAGTGCCGTGCTCTTACCCCAGAACACACGGTAGGCAAACACCGTGTAACCAATGATGACCGGCAACACCACTACCGTACCGTAGAAAATAACCATCAAAGCCTCAGGAGAACTTGCGGCATTCCAGAGCGTCAATTTATCCACCACGAGCCACGGAAAAAGGCTGTAAGCCAAGCCGTAAAACGCCAGCAGGAAAATGCCGACCGTGCTGGCAAAGGGAACGGCGGCGCCGTACTGGTTGTTTTGCGTCAGGCGCGTGGGCAGGCGCTTCAGGCTGCGCGCGATCACCACGAACAAGGTTACGGTCATGACTGGAATCGGCAGCAACATTACCAGGTTCGGAAAGCTGAACCATTTGTCAAAAATGCGCTGACTGACCCAAGGAGTGGCTATTGAGATAGCGGCCACACCCGCCGCAGTGAGCCACAAACTGCCCTGCGCCCAACGCACGGCTTTGAGCTGCAACGCGCCTTCGGTCTTCATGACGAGCCAGCCGGCACCCAGCAGGCAGTATGCGGCCACCAGGCACAGGCCAATCAGCGCGTTGAACAATTGACTGCCCCAGTCGGTCGCAAAGCCTGTAACTAGTGCGCCCAGCATGAAACCCTGTGACCATCCCGCCAATAGTGACCCTGTATAAAACGCGCGGTCCCACAATGGCTTGTGTTTGTCTCGCGCCTTCACGCGGAAATCAAACGCTACACCACGCAGCGTCAGCGCCACCAGCATCAATGCCACCGGCAGATACAGTGCGCCGAGGATGACGCCATGCGCCATCGGAAAGGCCACCAGCAGCACACCCACACCCAGCACCAGCCAGGTCTCGTTCGCATCCCAAAACGGTCCGATGCTAGCGATCATGGTGTCTTTCTGTGCGACGTCATCCGCGCGGCGCAGGAGCACGCCCACGCCCAGGTCATAACCATCCAGAATGACGTAGGCCAGCATGGCCAGCGCCATCACCATTGCAAACGCCAGGGGAAGCCAGCCAGCGGGTTGGGTCAGATCGGGAGCAGCGAGCAGGTTGGGTGCAAGTGCGCTGGGTGAAATTGCGATCGTTGTGTTAAGCATGGGCCACCTCCGCAACAATAACCAGTGGAGCGCTGGCCTTGCGCGCCAGATAGAACAGCACGCTCACATAGGACGTGAGCAAGACGGCATACAAGCTCAGGTACATCACCAGTGTGAAAGCGATATTGCTGGCCGGTATTTTGGACGCGGCTTGTGCAGCAGTCAGCACCCCTTGCACCAGCCATGGTTGGCGGCCAATCTCGGTCACATACCAGCCGGCAACCAGCGCCACCCAGCCGGCAAAGGTCATGCCAACCAAAACTTGCAGCAGCCAAGTGCTGACGGGCCCCTTGCGCACTTGCCAGGCGCCCAACCAGCTTGACGCCAGCATCAACAGGCCCACGCCTACCATGATGCGAAAGGCAAAGAATACGGGTGCAACGGGCGGGTGCTGATCACCAAACTCATTAATGCCTTTGACCTCACCATCAATGTCATGCGTCAGATACAACGACGCAAGCTTGGGAATGGAAACCTCATACCTGTTCGTCTGGGTGGCTTTGTCGGGCCAGGCCAATAACACGGCAGGCGCGCCCTTTTGCGTTTCCCAAATGCCTTCCATGGCGGCAATCTTGGCGGGCTGGTGGTGCAAGGTGTTCAGGCCATGCAAGTCGCCCACAATGATTTGCAGCGGAATCAATGTTGCGGCCACATACAAGCCGGTGCGCAAGGACGCCTGCACCGCTTTGCCCCTGTCTCCCTTAAGCCAACGGTAGGCGCTGAGACCCGCCAACAAAAAGGCCACCGTCAGGCCTGAGGCGATCAGCATGTGCGTCAAGCGATACGGGAATGATGGGTTAAAGATGACCTCAAACCAGCTCGTGACGTGCGCCTTGCCTTCAATCATTACAAAGCCGGCAGGTGTGTGCATCCATGAATTGAGCGCCAAAATCCAGAAAGCCGACATGGTGGTACCAAACGCCACCAAAAACGTGGCCGTCGTGTGCACCCGCTCGCTCACGCGCCCACGGCCAAACAGCATAATGCCCAGCATGGTGGCTTCCAAAAAGAAGGCCGTCAGCACTTCATAGGCTAACAGCGGTCCAGCCACATTGCCCACAGTGTTCATGAAGCCCGGCCAGTTGGTGCCGAACTGAAAACTCATGGTGATGCCGCTGACCACACCCAGCGCAAAAGTCAGCGCAAACACCTTGACCCAAAACTGGTAGGCGTCCATCCAGTGCTGCTGGGCCGTGGCAACAAAGCGCGTCTTGAAAAACAGCAGCACCCAGCCCAAGGCGATGCTGATGGTGGGAAACAGGATGTGAAAGGTCATATTGGCCGCAAACTGCACGCGGGCCAGGACGACGGGGTCAAAGTTGTCCATTTACGGCTCCTGGGGCGGGTGGCTCGTAGCCAAGAGCCGGAGCGGTGGCCGCAGCGGCCGCCCCTGGATCCATCTGGGAATCTAAGGTTGCTTGCGGCGCAGGTTTACCGGTAAAGACCTGCTTGACCCGCTCTTTGATTTCCAAAAACTTTTGCACTTTCGCGCCCATTTGCATCAGGCTTGCCAAGGTGGCCGAGTCCATTTTTTGTACATCATCCAGCCAGTCGGTCATTAACTCAATGAAGCCGTGCATCTGCTTCATGCGCTCTTGGGCGTGGATGTCCTCGGCCACGCTGGGCTGTTCCATCAGCGCGTCACGCAGCATGCTCAAGGTCGGGTCAATCTCGCGCTTGCGCCGCTCTGCCGCCAGCGTTCGAAAGATGGTCCACACATCTTCTGGCGCTTGAAAGTACTCGCGCCGGTCATTGGGCTGGTGGATCAGCCGCACCAAGTTCCACGACTGCAGCTCTTTGAGCCCCATGCTGACATTGGAGCGGGAAAAGCCCAGCGCCTCTCCCACCTCGTCCGCGTTCAGCGGTTTGGCGGACACATACAAGAGCGCGTAAATCTGGCCCACGGTACGGTTGATGCCCCAGCGGCTGCCCATTTCGCCAAAGTGCAATACGAAGCGCTGAGTGAGAGGGGGTAGGTTCATCGTTCTTGTCTTTTCTAAAGTTTCAGTATTTTCTGAAATTTCAGGAATTAAAGAATTTAGACCACTTAAACTTGACGTGGCGCAATGGTTATTACGTACACAATCAAGTTGGGTCTTTGGGGGGCCACCAGGCATTGCCTATGGGCGTTACATACAGGCGCTGTGGGTGGTCGCTTTGAAAATGGCATCAGATGATCGTGCCTGCCACCCTGAATTTTTTGAATTTGTATCCTTCCGAATGCTTGAGGAGGCAGCAATCAAATTGTTATATCCCGACTGGAGAGCGTTGCAGCTATTTCAACGAGTTTTACAAGGCTGTATTTGAAACCACCATTGGAGCCTCGAAACAATGGCCATTTAAGCCTCTAATTGCCACCGGATATGCGTAAGAAGCTACTAATTTGATAACTAAAGTGCAAAGTCCTGCAGCTGCGCCAGAGTAACGACATCGAGCGCGCGGGCGTGGGTAGCTTGCAAATGAACGGGCGGCGCTTTGCCAGCCAACATAGGCTCCCGCCAACGTCTGGCACACAGGCACCAGCGGTCGCCAGGCTTCAATCCCGCAAAGCGGTAATCGGGGCGCGGCGTCATCAGGTCGTTGCCCTGCGCCAGCGAATACGCCAAGAAATCTGCCGTGACCCGGGCGCACACCACATGCGTGCCGTGGTCCTGCGCATCGGTGTGGCAACAGCCGTCGCGGAAAAACCCGGTGAGTGGGTCAAAGGAGCATGCCTCTAGTGGGCCGCCCAGAACGTTCAAAGCATCCATCGCATCAATATCCCAAGGTTAAACCACGTTAAACGAATACCGTCAAAATCTCGCGGTACCCATGGTGACACATTGGCTGTGTTGACCTGATTCACAAGGGCTCTGCTTGGGTAGCGCACCGCGCTAAAACACTGGAAACCACATATGCAAGACGACGAACGCTGCTGCGGCACCGGAACCTGCCTGATTGATGCCACCGGCCGCTGCTGGTGCGGCCAGCAATGGAACGGTGGGGCAATGTGCTGGCCTTCAGAAACACTCAGGGTTGCGGAACCACCGCTCCCAGCAACATCCGTCATACACCTCGGCGCGCCGCGTGCAATGCCGATGCCCCCCAAGCAGCCAAGCCAGAAATGATGCGGCCGCCCCCAATCGCTGTTTGGCTAGGTTATGCCGGGTTACTGCCCTTTGTTGGCCTGGCAGGCGCAAGCCTGTGGCTAGGGCCCTTGGAAAACGGCCGTTTGGCGCTGGCGCTATTGGCCTATGGCGCCAGCATTTTGAGCTTTATGGGCGCTATCCACTGGGGTCTGGCCCTGCGCAACAGCGCTTCGCCGGACAACAAACGCCTGCTTTGGGGTGTCGTGCCCAGCCTGCTGGCCTGGGTGGCCCTGCTCGTTGGAACTGTACCGGGGCTGTGGCTGGTGGTGCTGGGCCTGTGGGCCTGCTTTGCGGTAGATCGTGCGGTGTACCCGCGCTTTGGCTTACAGGGCTGGCTTGCGATGCGGCTGGCATTGACCGTGGTGGCTACCTTGGCCTGCGCCTGGGTGGCGTGGAGCCTGCGCCAATGAGCCGTTTACCAAACCTTCAAACCGTGCTGACCGCCCTGACCGACGGTGACATCTCGCGCATCGTAGAAATGGCCTGGGAAGACCGCACCGCATTTGAAGCCATCGAAGCGCAATTCGGGCTCAACGAATCTGCTGTGATCGACCTGATGCGGCTGCACATGAAACCATCATCCTTTCGAATGTGGCGCAAGCGCATGGCAGGGCGGGCGACCAAGCACGTTGCGCTGCGGGGCGCGGCCTACCTGCGCCACCGCGCCAGCCACAGCCGCCAGTAGCCCCGATGCAACCGACAACGGCCTTGGTCTGGTTCAAGCGCGACCTGCGCTTGCACGATCATTCGCCACTGGTGGCCGCACAGGCCCACACCCGGGCTCTGGGTTTGTTTGTGATCGAGCCCGAATGGCTGCACAGCCCAGAATGCGATGCCAGCCATGTGGAGTTTGCGCTGGGTTGTCTGGCCGAGTTGCGCGCAGCCCTCGCGCAGCGCGGCATGCCGCTGTTGGTGCGCGAGGGCAGCATGGAGCAGGTATTGGCACAGCTTCAATTCGAGTTGCAAACCGGGATGCAATCGCTGGGCCCCTTCACCCACTTGTTAAGTCACGAAGAAACCGGGCCTGGCTGGTCATACACCCGCGACAAGCAGGTGGCGGCATGGTGCAACGGTCAACACATTCAATGGCAAGAATTTACCCAAACCGGAGTAGTGCGCCGGCTGGGTAGCCGTACGGGCTGGGCCAAGCGCTGGCAGGCGCGCATGGATGCACCGTTGCATCTGCTTCAAGGTGGCTTTAACGGTGCCACACCGTTGGAGCAACCCGCATTGCCGACACTCGCTGCGCTCGGACTTGTACCCCACGGCAAGACGCTGCAATCCGGCGGTGAAAAGGCGGCACGGGGCACGCTGCGCAGCTTTTTAATAGAGCGCGGCAACAACTACCGCAAAGCGCTGTCCAGCCCCCTGACCGCCGAAGAAGGCTGTAGCCGCCTGAGCCCGCACCTGGCGTTTGGCACGCTGTCCATTCGCGCGGTGCACCAAGCCACAGAAATCGCCATTGCCAACACCCCAGACCGCGCGCTGGCCTACGGGCTGCGCGGGTTTTCCGGACGGCTGCGTTGGCACTGCCACTTCATGCAAAAGCTGGAAGACGAGCCGGGCATTGAGTTCCGCAACTTTGCCCGGTTGTACGATGGCCTGCGCGAGAACGATTTCAACCACGACCACTTTGCCGCTTGGTGCGAAGGCCGCACCGGCTACCCGATGGTGGATGCGTGCATGCGCTCGCTGGTTGCAACGGGCTGGCTCAACTTCCGTATGCGGGCCATGCTGGTGAGTTTTGCCAGCTACCACCTGTGGCTGCATTGGCGGGAAACGGGTTTGTTTTTGGCGCGGCAGTTTCTGGACTTTGAGCCCGGCATCCACTGGAGCCAGATGCAGATGCAAAGCGGCACCACCGGCATCAACACGCTACGTATGTATTCACCCACCAAGCAGGCGCAAGACCAGGACCCCCAGGGCCTGTTCATCCGCCGCTGGGTGCCTGAGCTGGCCCGCGTACCGCTGGCGTATCTGGCCGAGCCGTGGAAGATGGACGTGAGCGTGCAACACATGGCGGGCTGCACGATGGGTGTGGATTACCCGGCCCCCATCGTGGACGAAAAAGTCGCCATGAAAGCCGCCAAAGACCGCATGTACGGACTGCGCAAAACCCATGCGGCGCGCGAGGAAGCGGGTAACGTGCAGGCCCGCCATGGCTCACGCAAGAGTGGCCTGCCACAGACCCAGCGTTCGGCCAAGCGCGGGGTGAAAGAGTCAGCCGCGCCATCTCCACAAGGCGATTTATTCGCCTGAAAAACGACTTCAACGGCAACAAACAAAGCATGCCTGGCAAGCTGCGCGCCGGGTGCGGCCGCACCATCACATGGCGCAAGGCCTGGACAAAAAACCGGCAGCTGGTGCTATATTTTTTGCTAGCATGCGTGCCATGCAAAAAAAGCGGCGAAAACCGTCTCTGCACGTGAATTAAATGAAGGCAATTGGCGCGCCTACTGCTTTTTGGATGGGCATGGTCGATTCTGTCAGCCCCATTGGGCAGGCCATAAAAAGCCCAGGAAGTCGCTGCCCAAACGCTGATGCCGTTTCTTTGGCAAACCGGTGGAGCTTTCTGCCTTATCCGCCCCGAGGCGCAGTCAATGCTGATCCGGTCGTCTCGCCTTGTGCCTAGAATCTGCCAAATCCAATCCACCAAGAACCGCACACCATGAACGACCGCGTCCGCATCGAAATCAATCCACACGGCGTCGCCGAAGTTACCCTGGTCCGCGCCGACAAGATGAACGCGCTGGATGTGGCCATGTTCACGGCGCTACAGCAAGCCATCCGCCAGCTTGAAACCACGCCCGGCCTGCGGGCCGTGGTGCTCAGTGGCGAAGGCAAGGCGTTTTGCGCCGGACTTGACATGGGGCGCTTTGCCGGCATGGCTAACGCCTCTGAAGGCACGGCCAAAGCTGAAGACCGTTTGTTGCCACGAACGCATGGCATCTCCAATGGGCCTCAGTTTGTAGGCATGGGCTGGCGCAGCCTGCCGGTGCCGGTGATTGCCGCAGTACATGGCGTGGCCTTTGGTGGCGGCTTACAGGTGGCGTTGGGTGCCGATGTGCGGCTGCTGGCACCGGGCACAAAAATGAGCGTGATGGAGCTTAAATGGGGCCTGGTTCCCGACATGGCCGGCATGGCCTTGCTGCGTGGACTTGTGCGCGACGACCACGCGCGCGAGCTCATCTATACCGCCCGCGTGGTGGAAGCAGAAGAGGCCGTGGCACTGGGCCTGGCCACCCGTATTTGTGCTGACCCGCTGCAAGCTGCCCGTGAACTGGCGCACGCCATTTCACAGCGCTCTCCCAGCGCCATCAGAGCTGCGAAGCGGCTCATGAACCAGGCCAGCCGTTCGGTGGACGACACCGCCGCCGCTTTGCTGATGGCGGAATCGGAAGAACAAGCGCAATTGATCGGCAGCGCCGAACAAGCCGAAGCGGTGAAGGCCAACCTGGAAAAGCGCGCACCGGTTTTTGGGGCGGTGCGGTAGTTCCAGCCGGACTTTAGTTCTGCACCGTATTCGAAGGAAGCACATGGCAACGCCTTCTCTGCGCAAGCGGTTGCTGCAATATGCATGGGTGTTGTTCCTTGCGTTCACCAGCGGCATGGCCCAGGCGCAAACCTACGCTGCAGCCAGCAACATTGGGCCAGCCAAGGGTCTGGCCGACATCGGATGCCGCGGTGGATTCGTCGACATCAAAGGCAATTGCTGGAAGTGCCCGGATGGCTTCAAGCATGACAACTTTCTACTGCCACCGACGGATGGCAAGGTCTGCAAGGACGAGGGTGGACGGGACAACCGAGAGGGAACCCGGCACGCGGCAGGTTCAGGCCTCCTGAAAACAGACTGCCCCAGGGGCCAATGGCTGAGCACCCACAATGGCAGTTGTTATTCATGCCCGAATGGTTTTAACCATGACATCTTGAAAAAGGGCAACCAGGATGGCGTTTGCTGGCGAGACAAGAAAGATCAGTTCGCCGCCGCCAGCAGAATGACGGGTACGGCTTTCTGTGAAAAAAATGCTTTCTTTGACCCGATCAAGGGGGGTACCTGCTGGGCCTGCCCCGCAGCCACGCCTAACCGGAACATCGCCCAAGCAGTGGATTCGGCCAATGCCTGCGTTAGCGCCAGTTGTGGTGCGGACGGGGGGCGTCCGTGTTTGATTACTGAACGCATCCCGTCATGCAATACCGGTTTGGTCGAAGACATCGCCAGCAACCAGTGCGTCACCGATGTCGTGGCGTTTCAAGTCTGCAAGGCGACGATCAATTCAATCAAGGCGGGCCAGGTGCCGCCACAGTTGCGGCCCATCATGGCTGAGCTGTCTCGTCGGACCAAGGCAGTGACTCCCGCTGAACTGGAGAATTTGAAAAATAATGGTTTTGCTTTTGTTGAGAAAAACCAGTCAGGCGTGCCTGAAATCAGGAAGATTCTTGATCTGATGAAGCAGCAACTGGAAACCATGGGCGAGCTGTTTGATGCCGATACCCTGTGTTCTCCCCCCAAACTCTTGAAGATGGTGGAAGGCCCGGCGAAGGCCCTGGTAACCCCCACCTACAAGGGCAATCCTTTTGGCGCGACGACCTTAGTGGTCTCCGTTGCCGACGCGGTCGGTGTACAGGCCGGCTTGACCCTGGCGATTGGCATGGATCTGGCCAAACCCGGCGAGTTGGGCCCGACCGGCTTGCCGACCATCCGGCAAATGGGGCTGTTTGGTTGGGTGGGGCCACAACTGGTCAGCAACGCCACGGCAGGCATTTCACGTGGCCACCAGCTCTACCCCATGGCCCAACTGTGTGACTTTGAAGGGTTTGGCTGGGGCGTGAGTGCATCGGTCGGAATTCCCACGCTGAAGGTGGTTAGCGGTGGGGTCGACATCTCGTTTGGGGAGTCCCTCTTGCCCGTCGGTTTCGGTGCCAGCATGGGTGTCGGCGTGGGGGTATTGCCGGCAGACGTAGCGATTGGCGCCAGCTATTCCTGGCCCATTTGGTCAACGCAGGACATCAAAAAAGACGTGGTCAGAGTTTTTAAAGATGTGAATCGCGTGGCACCTTGCAAGCGATAACCTGTCGCCAGATTCAGGAGTTTGCCGTCGATGGGCGGGAAAATTTGGTCTATTTTCCAGCCCATTCCGTGCCCCGCAAAGTGGCAGTTGACGCTATTGCGGCAGGGGTATGTCGAGTTTGTCGATGACCTGCAGCTAAAGCGGCAACTGCCCAGGCTGAGGCCAACAAAGCCGCCGTTGCCCGGGCAGACGCGGCCAAGGCGGAAGTGGCTAGGGCGGATGCTGCCAAAGCAGCAGAAGCAAAAGCCGAGACCCTCAAAGTAGAGACTACCCAGGCTCAAGCCGCCAACGCCGCTTTGGCGAAAAAATCAGCAACTCCGCCGCCCGACAAAGTGGCGCGGCGGCCTGGCCAAAAACCTGACCCTGACGCAAAGGCAGAAGAAGAGGAGAAGCGCAAAGCCGAAAATGAAGCACGAAAACCTTGAGATGTCGTTCGCCAATTGGACCTACGCCCGACCAGCCAAACCAGCGTAATTTCCAAGAAATCCGTCACTGACCCTGACCCCAAGTCAGTACCGCCCAGAAGTTGGATTTTCCGGCTGAAAGGCAAATTCGTGTGGCGTGGGCCAGCCTGGCGCACTGTGAGGTCGGACCTCGTTATAGTCCCCCCGCCAGGCCCGTCAGGCGATTCATCAATGGAGACGGGATTACAACGAGATCAGACCACACAGCGCCGTCAGGGGCATACCACTCGCGCAATTCACGGCGCTGAAGCCGAAGACCCTAAACTGGGTGTTTTGCTCAAAGAAAGTAAGCTGATGACTTCGCCCATTGAATTGCCTTGGAACAACCTGCAGGTTTGCCAGTTTTTGACGCTAGAGATCAGCGCTGGCCAGGCGCAGGTCTGTTTGAATCGCCCCACCGCGCGCAACGCGATGTCGCGCGACCTCATGCGTGAACTGATTGACGTAGCACATGGGTTGTCTCAACGCACCGATATCCAGGTTGTCATTCTCACGGGGGGTGACATCTGTTTTTCAGCTGGCGTTGATTTGAAAGAAACCAGTGCCTGGACAGATGAAACGTTGTCTGCCGTAGAGCGGCGTGAAATGGCTTCGTTGGGTTACAAGTTGTGCAAGGCCTGGGAAGAGTTGCCCCAGATCACCATTGTGGCGATTGAGGGCTATGCCGTAGGCGGTGGCCTTGCTTTGGCAGTGGCCTGTGATTGGCGGGTAATGGCGGACGATGCCTTTGTGTCTTTGCCCGAAATTGCACTGGGTATTCCGCTGACCTGGGGGGCCATTCCCCGCCTGATGCAACTGGTGGGGCCGGCCAAGGCCAAGCGGCTGACCATCTTGTGCGAGCGCGTCAACGCGCCAGATGCCCTGGGTATGGGTTTGGTGGATTACGTCTGCGGCAAAGGCCATGCATTGCACAAGGCACAGGCGGTAGCAGAGCAAACACTGGCGATGCCTGCCGCTGCCGTGCGCATGAGCAAAGAAACCGTGAATGCCATGGCAACCATGGGCCATCATCTCGCCAGCCACATGGGGCACGACCAAATTGCCTTGGCGGCCAGCAGCCCCGAATCACGTCAGCGCCGGGCGGCTGCACTGAAACCCTGAAAAAATTAGGCCCTCTTGCGTATGTGGGGGCCGCCTTGCGTCTGGGTGGGCAATTTTGTTTTTGAAGCATTTTTTTTGCTATGTGCGCCATCACACAGACCCACTTGTTGCTTGAGCGGATAAACAGGGCTTCGGCGCCTGGATTGGGAATGGGGTGATTTGCTTTCCTTCGTCGTCAACCGCTGAGTGGGTGAGCCCTGAATGCCAGGGCACCCAATCAGTGCTATTTCAGCAGACAAGGAACAATGATGAAAAACTTTCAAACCTATGGCGCGCAAAAGCTGTGGTTCTCCGCAGCGTTGATGGTGATGGCAATCGCCGGGTGTGGTGGCGGCTCAAGTGGCCCCCCTACGGCAGCGCCAGGCAGCACGGTAACCCCTGGTGCTGTGGGCGTTGCTGGGGGCACCTCTGTGGATCCAACGGTGCGGTCTTCCAGCCCCTCCAGCGCAGCAATCAACGTTTCGACCAGCCAAAAAGCAGGTGTTGCAACCTCGGTTGTCGCTATTTTCAGCCAGCCCATGAACCCCGCGACGATCAACTCACCTGTGGCTGGGAGCCTTTCGACGTTTACGCTGAAAGAAACTGCAGGCGGCAATGTTCCCGGCACCGTGTCCATGAACGCCGCCAGCACAGTGGCGACCTTCACACCGTCTGCGACCGGATTGACACCCAACACAAACTACACCGCCACGGTGAGTACCGCTGCTACCAATGCCGCCGGAATGGCCATGGCAAACCCGGTGGCGTGGAGTTTCACGACCAAGGCGGTTGCGTCGGTTGGGCTTTCACCGGTAAACCTGGGCACATCGGGTAATTTCACCATCCTGGCCAAATCAGGGATTTCTACCGTGCCTGGCTCCTTGGTCACTGGCGATATCGGTGTAAGCCCTATCGCACAGACCGCCATCACAGGGTTTTCTCCTGCGGCAGATGCATCCAACACCTTCGCCAGTTCCACCCAGGTGGTCGGAAAAATATACGCTGCCGACTACGCGCCGCCCACGCCGGTCAATTTGACAACGGCCGTCAGCGACATGGAGACGGCCTACACCGACGCCGCAGGGCGAACCCTGCCAGACTTCACCGAGCGCGGTGCGGGTGAAATTGGCGGGTTGACACTGGTTCCCGGCCTCTACAAGTGGAGCACCGGCCTTGCCATCTCAAACCATGTCACGTTGTCAGGCAGTGCAACCGATGTCTGGATCTTTCAGGTGGCCGGTAACGTCACGCAAGCCAGCGCAACCCGGGTAACACTCGCCGGAGGGGCATTGGCCAAGAACATTTTCTGGCAGGTTGCTGGCGGATCAGGTGTGACGATTGGAACGACCGCCCACTTCGAGGGCATCATCCTGAGCGCCACGGCAATCAACTTGCGCACGGGCGCTTCGGCCAACAGCCGCCTGCTGGCGCAGACGGCTGTCAACCTTCAGCAAAACGACGTGACTCGACCTGCCCCATAGCAGGGTCAGGAGTCCGCTTCCTGCTATCCGCAGGCTGGCACACGGCTGCAGACAGGCTTCACCGGAGCCTGACTTGCAGATCGGTATAGCCGCGAACAAAGTTGGAATGAACCCGTACCGGTTCGGCCAACACCTCAATGCGCTCAAACCGCTTCAGGATTTCTTCCCAGAGTATTTTGAGCTGCATTTCTGCCAGCCGGTTACCCACGCAGCGGTGAATGCCAAAACCGAAGGACAGGTGTTGCCGGGGTTTGGCGCGGTCAATGATGAAAGCGTTGGGGTTTTCGATGGCGGCTTCGTCGCGGTTGCCGGAGAGGTACCACATCACCACCTTGTCACCCTTTTTGATGGCTTGGCCCGCGATGTCGGTATCTACCAAGGCGGTACGGCGCATGTGCGCCAAGGGCGTTTGCCAGCGGATGATTTCAGGAATGGCGCTTTCTACCAAGGCCGGGTTGGCGCGCAGTTTGGCCCACTGGTCGGGGTGGCGGTGCATGGCCAACACGCCCCCCGACATGGAATTGCGGGTGGTGTCGTTGCCGCCCACAATCAGCAAGAGCAAATTGCCCATGTAGGTGCTGCGCGACATGTCACGGGTGGCAGGTGAGTGGGCCAACATGGAGATGAGGTCATTGCTCGGCAGGGCGTTCACGCGTTCATTCCACAGTCGCGTGAAATAATCCAGGCATTTGGCCAGTTCGATGCTGCGCTCCTGCACGGACTTCATGCGGTGTGCAGGGCCTACCGGATTGGTGATCACATCAGACCACCAGGTCAGCAGATGCCGGTCTTCGAACGGAAAATCAAACAGGGTGGCCAACATTTGCGTGGTCAGCTCAATCGACACCCGATCCACCCAATTGAAGGCCTCGCCACGCGGCAGGCCGTCAAGTACCCGCGCTGTGCGCTCCCGAATCGTCCCCTGCATTTGGGCCAGGTTGGCTGGTGCCACGATGGGGTTGACGCCTTTTCGCTGCGCATCATGCTCAGGCTGATCCATGGCGATAAAGCTGGGCTGCCGGTCTGCTACGGGCGGGTCGAATATGGTGATGCCACCCAATGACCAGTCTGACGAAAACACTTTGTGGTTGCTGTCAACCGCCATGATGTCGGCATACCGCGTCACCGACCAATACCCGCCCACCACCGGGTTGGTTTGGTAGTGAACCGGCGCATCCCGCCGAAGGCGGTCGAAATAATGGCCGACTGTGTCGTTAACGAACAAGCGCGGTTTGCTCACGTCGATGGCGGTGATGGGCAACGAAAACGCCTCGGCCCGGGCCTCGCTGTCAGACAAATCATGGCGCATCACAGGGTTCATGGGTTCTCTCGATCTGCAATGTTCAGGCAGCTATAGGGCCTGCGCGCAGCACAGCGCAAATCCGCTCCAAAAGCATCTCTGTGGAGCCGTCTACAAAACCGGCTACACGGGCGCCCATCAGGTGCCTGGCAAACGGGTGGTTGTCCCGCAAACCCTCGGCGCCCATGGCTTGCACCAGCGCAGGCAGTTGACGATCTGCCATGCGGGTGGCCAGCAACTTGGCTTGAGCCGCAGCCAGTTGTGCATCCTGGCCCTGGTCAACCAATGCAGCCGCCTGGTTCACCATCAGCCGGCAGGCCTGCAGTTCGCTGGCGGCCTCAGCCACGCGCCAACGCCAACCTTGGTGGTCGGCCAGCGGTTTGCCAAAGGTATGGCGCTGCTCGCCATAGGCCTGCACCACGCGCAGCGCTTCTCCCACCATGCCGCAACACATGGCAGCAATATAGGTACGCGCACCGTTGATCGAACCCATGGCCTTCTTGAAGGCTTGGCCGGGCGGATGGATCAGTTCGTCGTCGTGTGCAAAATAGTGGTCGAGTTTGAATGAGCCGGTGCCAATCGTGTTTTGGCCGCCCAAGGCGCTGGCAGGTTCCCGGTTGAAGCCACTGCGCCGCCCGTCGATCAAAAAGGCGGCAATGCCCTTGTTACCGCTGCCGGGAATGGTTTGGGCATAGAGCACGATGACATCGGCTTCGGCTGCATTGGTGATCCAGTCTTTGGCACCGTCAATACGCCAGCCACCGTCTACCTTTGTAGCCAGGGTGCGAATCGCAGCAAAATCCGAACCCGCGCCGTGTTCGGTCAGCGCTGTGCAACCCAGCCGGTGGCCGGCGATCAGGTCAGGTACATACCGGGCTGCGATCTCAGGCCTCGCATCGCGTGCCAGTTTGGCAGCAATGTTGTGGGTATTGATCAGCGACATGGTGAAGCCGAAATCACCCGCCGCCAGAATGTCGGCCAGCTGCGCCTTGCAGGCAAACGAGTAGTTCAGCCCGCCAAAGGCTTCGGGCACCTGCAAGCGGGTCAGACCCAAGGCCACGGCGGCTTGCAAGCCTTCGTGGCCAATCCGCCGCTCACGCTCCCAGCGGGCGGCTTGCGGGGTAACAACCTCCCGCACCAGTGCCCTGGCTTTTTCCAGCAAGGCCTGTTCGGCCGTGGTCAGTGTCATGGTTTGCGTTGCTGCAAGGAGGATCGGGTCAACCCGGTTTGATTTGTGCCTTCTCCACCACCACCTTCCAGCGGGCTTGTTCTCTGGCGATGAAGGCCCCGTACTCTGCCGGCGGCCCGCCACCGGGAATGGCGCTTTCGGATTCAAACCGCGCAATCATCTCGGGCGATTTGAAGGCTTTGACGCACTCCTGCTGCAGCTTGAGGATGATCTCCTGCGGCGTGCCGGCCCGCGCTGTGATGCCATACCACTGCACGGTTTCAAAATCCTTGTAGCCGCTTTCTGCCACGGTGGGAACGTCGGGCAAGGCCGAGATGCGCTGGGTGGTTCCCACGGCCAGGCAGCGCAAGGCGCCGCTCCTGATGTGGGGCAACAAAGCCGGCGTACCCGCCGAGAAAAACTGGATTCGCCCAGCCAGCACATCATTCAGGGCCGGGCCGGTGCCGCGGTACGGAATATGGGTGATGAACATGCCGGTTGCCAGCTTGAGGGCTTCAACGGCCAGGTGTCCGGCGCTGGCATTGCCTGCCGATGCATAGTTGATCTGGCCAGGCCGCGCTTTCACATACGCAACGAAGGACTTGAAGTCCTTTACGGGGACATCTTTGTGCACCACGAACAGGCTGGGCACGCGCGAAAGCAGGGTAACAGGCACGAAATCCTTGTTCACGTCGTAACCGCTATCGGGGTAAATGAGCGGGTTCACCGCCATCAGGCCGATATGGCTCATCACGATGGTGTAGCCGTCGGCCGGCGCACGCGCGGCCTCTTGCATGGCGGGCACGCCGCCGCCACCGCCTTTGTTGTCGATCACAAAAGCAACGCCCAACTGTTTGGTGAGCTCAGTCGCAACCGATCGGGCCACGATGCTGGAGGTGCCGCCGGGTGCAAACGGCACGATCCAGCGGATGGGTTTGCTGGGCCAGACGTCTTGACCAAAACTCGGCAGGCCCTGCAATCCCAGGCCAGCCGCGCCCATCCATTTAAGGTAATTTCGCCTTTGTAGCGGGGAGGGGTTTTGGGGTGTCATGTTCTTGTCTCCTTAATCTCGGAAGCTCGGGTCCAAACGGGTCAGCATGCGCAACAGGCTTGGCCATTCCATCACGCCGTAGGGGCGGCGGGTTTGCGGCTGGTAGTTCAGGTAGGTGGCTTGCAGCACCGATTCTGGCACGGCCTGCAAAGGCGTGTTGCAGGCCATGGCCTGAACCTGAGCCCTGCATGACAGCTCGAGCCGATGCATCCAGTTGAACGCCTCGCCAATGGTGCGGCCCGCAGTCAGCAAACCGTGGTTGCGCAGAATCATCGCTTCGCCATCACCCAGGTCACGCAGCAACACCTCTTGCTCGGCTGTGTCCAGCACCACACCCATGTAGTCGTGGTAGCGGATTTTCAGGAACCGCATAGACGTCTGGTTGATCGGCAACAGGCCACACGCCAACGAAGAAACCGCCATGCCGGCAGGCGTGTGGGTGTGGATGACGCAGTTCACCTCGGGCCGCGCTTCATGTATAGCGCTGTGCAGCACAAACCCGGCCTTGTTCACGCCATAGCCCAAAGCGCCAAAGTCTGGCGAGCACAGCACGTTGCCATGGTGGTCCAGCTTGATGAGGCAAGAAGCCGTCATCTCCTCATACATCATCCCGTACGGGTTGATGAGAAAGGCGTTTTCTTCCCCCGGCACCCGCAGGGTGATGTGGTTGGCCGCCATGTCTGACATGCCGTAATGGGCCACCAGGCGGTAACAAGCAGCCAAGTCGACCCGGGCCTGCCATTCTTGCGCAGACACCTGGTTCTGAAGCGATGGCAATTGCAAGGCGCCATCTGGCGCGGCGGGGCGGTGGGGCATCGGGGGTCTTTCAGGCGGATTCATGGCGCAAGTGTTGGCTGGCAAGGTAACGTTGCAGATTGTGAACGAACAACGCGTGAACGCGCTGGGCATGTTCGGCAAAGTGGCCAGCGGTGTGGGGCGAAATCATCACGTTGGGCAGCTGCCACAACACCGAATCAGAAGCCAGG
>JANOWY010000390.1:0-1955 GCA_031418135.1 Rhodoferax sp.
CCACTGACTTATATCAACCAGTTGCGTTTTGACAAAGCGGCGGTGTCGGCACTGCGCTGGGCCCTGCTGGGCAGCGGCCCTTTTGCCACGCAGATCACCAGCGGCACGGTGCTGCTCAAGACCCGCCCTGAACTGGATCGCGCCGATGTGCAGTTGTTGTGCAACCCGGTGCGGCTGGATGCCGGGCTGTGGTTCCCCGGCATCGTCAAACCCAAAGCCCACAGCTTCTACATCACGGTTTGTCTGTTGCACCAGGCCAGCCGCGGCCGCGTGAGCTTGCGCAGCGCCCATGCGGCTGACGCGCCCCGCATTGCCTTGAACCTGTTCAGCGATGAACGCGACTTGGCAGCCATGCGCGAAGCCGTGCGTGCGGCGCGCCGCATCTACGCGCAAAAGCCGATTGCTGATCTGATCGCCAGTGAAACCATTCCGGGTGCAGCCGCCCAGACCGACGCGCAGCTTGATGCGTCAATCCGTGAGTTGGGCGGCATCACGCATCACCCGGTGGGCACTTGCGCCATGGGTGTGGGTGCCAATTGCGTGGTAGACCCGCAATTGCGTGTCCATGGCATTGCTGGCCTGCGGGTTGCCGATGCCTCCATCATGCCCACCATTCCCAGTGGCAATACCAACGCAGCTGCGGTGATGATTGGTGAAAAAGCCGCCGATCTGATTTTGAACAGAACATCTCCATGAGAACATACCCATGAGCCTGAACGCTGGACTCAACGGCAAGGCATACATCGTCGGAGCCTACGAACACCCGACCCGCAAGGCAGACAACCTGTCGGTATTGCGCTTGCATGCCGACGTCGCCAAAGGTGCGCTGGCTGATGCGGGTCTGAGCAAAAGCGACATCGACGGCTACTTTTGTGCCGGTGATGCGCCGGGTTTGGGTACGGCCACAGTGGCTGAATACCTGGGGTTGAATTTGCGCCATGTTGATTCCACAGAATGTGGCGGTTCGGCGCCTATCTTGCATGTGGCGCATGCAGCGGCGGCCATCGCGGCGGGGCGCTGCAATGTGGCGCTGATCACGCTGGCAGGCCGGCCCCGCGCGCAAATGGCGGAGGCGCAGGCAGCGGCACAGGCAGCGGCACAAGCTGCTGGCGAAGGGGGTAAAAAAATGCCGCCCAAACTGGCCTTGAAGCCGCCCGACCCCGACGCGCCCGAGCTCGCCTTTGAACTGCCCTACGGACCGGCGACGCAAAACCTGTACGCCATGGTGGCCAAACGCCACATGTATGAATTTGGCACGACCAGCGAGCAACTCGCCTGGATCAAAGTGGCAGCTTCGCACCATGCACAACACAACGCGAACGCCATGCTGCGCGAGGTGGTCACCGTGCAAGACGTGGTGAATTCGCCTTTGGTGAGCGACCCGCTGCACCGGCTCGACTGCTGTGTGATGAGCGACGGCGGTGGCGCGATTATTGTGGCCCGGCCCGAGATCGCGCGGCAACTGGCTGGCACCCACAAACGCCCCTTGGTGATGGTGCGCGGCACCGGCGAGGCCCCCAAACACGGCATGGGTGGCAAGGTTGATCTCACCTATTCAGCCGCTGCTTGGTCGGGCCCGCGCGCCTTTGCAGAAGCCGGTGTGACACCCCAAGACATCCACTATGCGTCGTTGTATGACAGCTTCACCATCACCGTGCTGATGCAGCTTGAAGATTTGGGTTTTTGCAAGAAAGGCGAGGGCGGCCGGTTTGTGATGGACGGCAACCTGATCAGCGGCGTGGGCAAATTGCCGGTTAACACCGATGGCGGTGGCCTGTGCAACAACCACCCGGCGAATCGGGGCGGCATCACCAAGATCATTGAGGCCGTGCGGCAATTGCGGGGCGAGGCGCACCCGGCGGTACAAGTGCCCAACTGCAGTGTGGCGCTGGCCAATGGTATCGTTGGCGAACTGGATTCGCGCCACACGGCTGGCACCTTGATACTGGAAAGGC
>JANOWY010000391.1:0-1775 GCA_031418135.1 Rhodoferax sp.
GATTTCCGTCATTTGCGTGCAGCCGATCAAGCCCGACTCCGCACATTGCGCCATTTCGCGCATGGCGGTTGCGCCGTTAGGAAAGGGCCGCAGGCGCGTCGCCACGTGCGCGTCAATGCCCAACTGCTGCAACACCTTGAAAAAATGGATGCCTGCCGTTGCTTTGACCGGGTCGGGGAAATAAATGCCCTTTGCGTCCAACAGCGCGGCTTTCAACGTTTCCGGGGCGCTGACATCGGGTATTGCTTCACCGGTTTTGACAGCAATGCCGGTTTTGACAATCCCCAACGGCCGGGCGCTGCCCGCCACGGCATGGCCACTGGTGGCTAGCTGCCCGATCAGCGCTTCGGTGAGGATCAGCACGTCGCAGGCGGAACCTGCCAGCAGTTTGTCTTTCATGACACCGACGGCACCAAAATCTCCGTGGATACCGTAGCCGGTTTGCCGCTCGAACGGTTCGCGCAGGGCCTCGACCAAACCCGCCGCCGCACCACCACTCAGGATATTCAAAATCGCCATGTCACCGCCTGCTCAATCGGCCTTGATGCCGGCAGTTTTGATGATTTTTTCCCACTTCACAATGTCATCCCTGATGTATTTGTCAAACACGTCAGCCGTCATCACCATGGGCACGGCACCCTGTTTGCCCCACAGGGCTTTGACATCCGGGTTGCCGGTGATCTTGATGATGGCCTCATTGAGTTTGTCTACCACCGCCTTGGGTGTGCCTTTGGGGGCCATCAGGCCCAGCCAGATGGTGGCTTCATACCCTTTGAGGCCGGCCTCATCCAGCGTGGGCACGTCGGGCAAGGCGCTGGAGCGTTGGGTGCCGCTGGTGGCAATCGCTTTGACCTTGCCCGCTTTGACCTGTTCGGTCATGGTGGTCACCGCATCAAACATCATGTCCACCTGGCCACCGATGAGGTCGGTGCGGGCACCGCTGCTGCCCCGGTAGGGGATGTGCACCAGGTAAATGCCCGCCATGCTTTTGAAGAGCTCACCGGCCATGTGGTAGGGCGTGCCCTGGACGCTGGAGGCATAGTTGAACTTGCCTGGCGCAGCCTTGGCGGCAGCCATCAGGTCTTTGAGGTTGTTGGCCTTGACGGATGGGTGCGTCACCAGCACCAGTTCTGACGAATTGATGGGTGCCACACCGACAAAATCGCGCGTCAACACAAAGGGCTTGGCCGGTGTGAGCGTTTCGTTAACTGTGTGGGTGTTGGACATCATCAACAGCGTGTAGCCATCGGGCGCAGCCTTGGCGGCTACTTCCGTACCAATCACCGAACCACCACCGGGGCGGTTTTCGACCACGAAGGTTTGCCCCAGGCTTTCGCCCAGCCGCAGACCGATGAAGCGGGCAAAGTTGTCTGCCGGGCCACCGGCCGCAAACGGCACGATGATTTTGACCGGACGCGCGGGGTAAGTTTGTGCCACGGCGCTCCACGCAAAGGTGACCGCCAGCAGTGCCACCGTGGCAGTTTTCAAAAAAGCTGTTTTCATGGGTTGTCTCCGATTGGGCAGCAAGGCCCTATTGCAATTTGCCGATGCGCTGAACCACACCCACCATGCGCTTGGCATCGGCCTGAACATACTGCTCAAACTCCGGCGCATCGAGGTATTGCAGGGGGCTACCTGCATTTTGGATGATCTCTCTGACCTTCGCGTCAGACGCTGCAAATTTGGCCGCGGCGCGAATCCGCTGGGCCACCGCTTCGGGCGTTGCAGAAGGGATAAACAGCCCAGACCATTGCGCGTATTCGGCGTTTTGCCCG
>JANOWY010000392.1:0-6455 GCA_031418135.1 Rhodoferax sp.
TCAGCCAATTGGCGCGCCGAAGCGGTGGCAATCAGGCCGCGTCCGGTTCTCTCGAAAAGCACCATGCCCAACTGCGATTCAAGTTCGGCAATATGCCGCCCCAAAGTGGGTTGGCTGGTATTGAGCTTGCGCGCTGCCCCCATCAGAGTTCCGGCTTCCAGTGCCGCCAAAAAAGAGCGGATCAAGCCCCAGTCAAATCCGTTTTGCGGGCGTGCGGTCAGCATAAAGGGTGCATGTCTTGGTATTCAAAAATGTATATCTGGTAAGCATTTTTATCCAATTGTGTAAACACCTGAATGTTTCCACAATTCAGGCCATGAATCAAGTTTTACCAAAATCAGGAGAAAACAACATGACATCAACCGTGCTTATTTTGGGCGCTCGCGGCCGTTTTGGTCTGGCGGCCGCCCAGGCTTTCCATGCCGCCGGTTGGCGGGTTTTGGCTCAAATGCGGCCTGGCGCCAGCGTTCCGGCGAATGCACCGGCTGGTATTGAATGGCTGGGCTTGGCGCTGGACGACGTGCCGGGTTTGGTGAAAGCCGCTCTGGCGGCCTATGCAACCCAGGCTGGCCGGGGCATCCAAGTGGTTGTTCACGCGCTGAACCCCAGCGCCTACACAGTGCGTGCTTGGCAGGCTGAGGTCTTGCCCATGACCCGTGCTGCGCTGGATATCGCCCATGCCTTGCAAGCCACCTTGATGATGCCAGGCAACGTGTACAACTTTGGCAGTGGTATGCCACAGTTGCTGACCGAAGCCACGGCGCAGAGCCCCACTTCGGCCAAAGGGGAGATACGTGTGGCCATGGAGCAACTGGTGCGCGACAGTGGCGTTCCGGCCGTCGTGATTCGGGCTGGCGACTTTTTTGGCAGTGGTGTGAACAGCTGGCTCGACTTGTTTGTAGCCAAAGACGTGAAGAAGGCGCGCATCACCTACCCAGGCCCCGCTGATGTGCCAACCGCCTGGGCCTATCTTCCCGATTTGGCCCGCTGTTTTGTAGCTGTGGCGACGCTGCGGGCGCAATTGCCGACATTTGAGGTTTTGCACTTCAAAGGTTACAGCCTGACCGGTGCCCAGTGGCAAGCCGCGCTGGAAGTGATCGCCCTGGAGCAGGGCTGGATCCAGCCGGGAAGCTGTCTTCGCTTTGCCGGTGTGCCGTGGTTATTCATGCGCCTGGGGGCATGGGCCGTGCCGATGTGGGCCTCAGTGCTGGAAATGCGTTATTTGTGGAACACGCCACACGAACTGGACAACCGAAAACTGGTCACGCTGACCGGGCCCGAGCCTCATACACCGCTTGACACAGCCCTGCGCCAGTCGCTGGAGGCCTTGGGGTTAACAAGCCCACTCCGCAAGTCTGCCAATGCGCCAACAAACTGATCAACCCATATTAAGGAGCAAATCATGAATCGTCGTCATTTCATACGCGTAGCAGGTGGCGGTATCGTCACGGGTTTGGCAGCGGTGGCGCTGCCAGGGTGCAGCTTGTCCAGTGATTTTCCGGCCGCAGCGCTAGAAGCGTGGCAGGGCCCAGGGGCACAACCCGACTTGCGTCGCTGGGCGTTGGCTTATGCCATCCTGGCGCCCAATTCACACAACCGCCAGCCGTGGATGGTGAGTTTGGCAGAGCCCGATTCAATAACCTTGTATGTGGATCGTGAGCGCATGTTGCCGATGACCGACCCGTGGTTTCGGCAGATTGTGGTCAGCCAGGGTACGTTTTTGGAGGCGCTGGTTTTGGCCTTGCGTGAACGCGGCGTTGTGCCAGACGTTCAGTTGTTTCCGCAGGGTGAATTCAAGCCGCGCGAGGTAGACGATCGACCCGTGGCGCGTATCAGCTGGAAGTCGGCCAACGCAGGTGCCGCTGGCAAAGATCCCCTGTTCGCCCAATTGCTGAAACGACATACCGCCAAAGTCGATTACGACACGACAAAAGCCGTTGCGCCTCAAACGCTGCTTCAATTGCAGGCAGCCCTGGTAGACCAGCAGGTTAAATGGGGCGCGACGGTGGAAAAGGCCCAAACTGAGCGCCTGCGCAAGCTGTGCTGGGAGTCTGCCAAAGTCGAACTGTTGACACCGCGCACGGTGATGGAAAGTATTCGGCTCACGCGTGTTGGCCCCGCAGAAATCGAACAGTTCCGTGACGGCATCAGCGTGAATGCGCTGGTTCCGCGCATCGCAGCGGCAGTTGGCGCGTTTGATCGCAGCAACGCGCCGCAAGAAGGCAGCACCGCCTACCAGCAGATGATGTCCCGGTTTGAAGGGCACAGCAACACGGCAATGGGTTTTGTCTGGCTTTCAACGCCAACCGCACTGCACCACCAACAACAAACCACGCGTAGCGCAGAAGTGAATGCCGGGCGCGCCTACATGCGTTTGCAACTCAAAGCCACGGAGTTGGGCTTGCAAATTCACCCCATGAGCCAGGCACCGCAGGAGTTTGCCGAAATGAAACCGTTTTACGACGCACTGCACACTGAATTGGTTGACAAACCCGCAACCGAAGAAACTGTGCAAATGTTTTGCCGCGTGGGTTACTGCGCCACACAACAACACACGCCGCGCCGAGCGGTGGCCGGGTTTGTAAAACCCTGAAGCCCTCGGCAGGCTGGCTTGGGGTGGTTGTAGCCAGGTTTAGGCGGGTTTGGTGGCAGCCGCAGCCACCAGTTCAACCATGCGTTGCAACGCATGCGCAACCGTTGCTGAACGCACAGCGGCCCGGTCGCCTTTGAAGCGGCGCATTTCGGTGACGATGCCTTGCGGTGTGGCAAAACCGAACCAAACGGTGCCCACCGGTTTGGCAATACTTCCGCCTGCGGGGCCGGCCACACCTGTGACGGCCAGGCTAATTTGTGCTTTACCGTTTGAAATCGCGCCTTGCGCCATGGCCCGCACGACTGGCTCGCTGACGGCTCCGGGGTTTTCGGTCAAGGCCTGGGGAACGCCCAGCATCTCGGTTTTGGCCGCATTGGAATAGGTTACAAACCCGCGTTCAAACCACGCGCTGGAGCCAGCCAAATCGGTACAGGCGGCGGCGATCATGCCGCCCGTGCAGCTTTCGGCGGTAGCCAGCTTCCACTGCGCCTGAATCAGCAAGGTGGCCAGTTCATCGACCAGCGCAGCGGCACTTTTTTCAGTGCTCACCAAGATCATTGTGTCTGCAAATTCCGTCATATCACCCTCCAAAAAGCGATCACCAACAAGGTACAAAACGCGGCCACCCCATCATCCAGCATGATGCCGAATCCGGCTTTTGTCCAGCCATGGCGGTCTTGCGTCACATCGACAAAATGAAACAGCCGGTCGGCCCAGGCAACCGGGCCGGGTTTAACCGCGTCAAAAAAACGGAAAAGCACAAAAGCCGTCAATTGTCCCCAAAAACCGGTGGGCATCACCAGCCACAACACCAGCCAAAACGCAACAATTTCATCGATCACGATGTGGCCGGGGTCTTTGATGCCCATATGGCGCGCTGTGACGCTGCTGGCCCACCAGCCGACCAGGGCCGTGAGTGCGATCAACACGCCCCAATGGGTGGCGCTGAGCCCAAACCCCGTGAGGAGCAAAAAAGCCGCCCAGGCCCAGAGCGTTCCGGCGGTTCCCGGCGCTTGGGGCGAGAGGCCGCTGCCCAGGCCCAACGCCAGCCAATGGGCCGGGTGAGACCGCATAAACGCCCAAGTGGGCCGGGCCATCGGTGCGGGTGTGTGTGCGGGCATTGACTCAGTCAAGGGTGTCTGCTCAAAAAAGGGCTATTCAAGGAAGCGGGCAACCTGTCAGGCCCGGAAATGATCAAAAGACGCGGCGGCAAGTTCAGTGGTCAGGCCCGAGGCGTCGATCAGGCGCAGCCCGGGTTCAGCCTCCATGGTCCCAATGCGGCTGACCCGCGTGCCCGATGCGACGGCGACCTGTTGCACCGCACTGCGCAGATCGGGCGGTGCGGTAAAGGCCAGTTCGTAGTCGTCACCACCGGTCAAAATAAGGTTAATAATGTCTTTTGAAAAAATGTTTGAATAATTTTGAATTTTTGTTCTTATATTTATTGCATTATAAGCTATTAAATTAGCAGCAAAATTACTGATAATTAATTCTAAATTCAAACAAGAGCCTATATTGTTTGATCTTGAGAGGTGCCCCAAATCTCCCGCCAGGCCATCGCTCAGGTCAATCACCGCAGTGGCAATGCCACGCAGCGCCAGGCCTAGTGCGACGCGCGGCGTGGGGCGCTCCAGCCGCAAGCGCGCCTGTTGCAGTTGGGCGGCAGGCAGGTTTAGGTCACCTTGAAGGGCCAACAGCGCCAAGCGTGCTTCGCCCAAATAACCGCTCACATAAAGGTCATTACCCGCCTGAGCGCCTGAACGGCGCAGGGCCAAGGATCGGCCGTTTTCAACAGGGATTTCGCCAAACACCGTGATACAAATGTTCAGGGGGCCGCGCGTCGTGTCGCCCCCTATCAATTGGCACTGGTGGGCATCTGCCAAATTGAACAGGCCATTGGCGAAACCTTCCAGCCATGCCGGTTCAGCCGACGGCAGGGCCAGTGCCAAGGTAAAGGCCAATGGTTTGGCCCCCATGGCGGCCAGATCACTCAAGTTCACCGCCAGCGCTTTGTGGCCCAGGGCTTCGGGGTCTACATCGGCGAAAAAATGCCGGCCCTCAACCAGCATGTCGGTCGAGATGGCCAATTGGGTGCCGGGGCGCGGGGCCAGTAGCGCGCAGTCGTCACCAATGCCCAAAGCAACCGGGTTGTCGAGCCCGGTCTTCGCATGGCGGCGGTCAAAATAGCGGCGGATCAGCTCAAATTCACCCATGGCGGTTGTCGGTATCGGGCGGATTGTCTGCCATTGGGGGCCACAAAAAGCTCATGGGTTGCGAGCGCAGGCGCGCTCGTACGGCCGAAGACACGCGGGATTGATCGACGCGGGCCAAATCGCCGGCCTGCGCCGCCAGCCGAAACGCCAGGTAAAAGCTGACCAGCAAATTGGCCAACCCGATCAGCGGCAGCGCCGCAACACACCACCAAAAGCTGGCGCTTTGCATAACCGGCCAGCCCAACGTGGCAACCGCGGCCGCCAGTTGCCCGGCTGACAGCGTGACGTGACGCACGTCCAGCCCCAGACCAAAAAAGGCGGCAAATGCGGGAACCAGCCCCAGCATGAAACCCAGCGATACATTGGCGGCAATGCCCGAGATTTTGTCGCGCAATTGTTGTGACCACCAGGCCGCCCGTTGTGTGCCCAGCAGGCGCGTGATGCGCGGGTTGTAACGCAGGGCCGATTGCAGGCGGTGCATGACAAACCAGTTTTCGGTCCATCCGGCAATGATGCTGGAGGCAAACAATAAAACACCCGTCAACGCGGCGAACAACAGGGTGGGGCCCAGCAGGGTCAGGCTTTCCAACACGTGCAGGGCTTTGTCCGCGTCGATGAGCGGGCCATGGGTGGCCCAGCGCATGCCAAGCGACAAGGCCAGCACCACAGGCACCACGACTCCGACGTTCCCGATGACGGCCGCCACCTGCGAGCGAACCAAATGTGTGACCTCATCGACAAACCCTTCAACGGCGGCTTGTTCCGACAGATCCTTGAGTTTGGCAGCCATGGCCGGGGCTGTCATGGCGGGTTGTTTGGTGGCCAGTGTCCAGTGCAGCAACTGAATCACGACAAAACTGGCCGCATACAACACGCCCGCCCAAAAACCGTTCCAGAACAGTGACAACCCCACGCCGGCCAGGGAAAATTTCAAGGCAGTGGTGATGGCGGTCAGCGCCCCGCCACCGGCTGCCTTGCGCAACATCTCACGGTAGGCCTCTGGGGTTCGGGTGATGTAATGTTCGCCGGTTTCAGAGCTGCGCTCGGTGACTTTGGCTGCCAACAACGACATGTTGGAGCCCACCAATGCACGCAAACTGCGCCGCTCCTGGCCGACCACCGCCAGGTGGCCTAACAGTCGTACCGTGCTCTGGGCGGGTTTGGTACCCATCAGGCAATCGAGCAGAGCCCGAATGCGCAACACCCGTTCGCGCAACTGCCGCAAGCGAAACACCAGATCAACCGAAATGCCATGTTCGTCCAGGTGGGCGTAAACCGTATTGGCGGCTTGGCGGCACAGATCCAGCCGGGTGCGAAATTGGGTCAGCGCTACTTGCAGGCTGTCGGCTTCGGCGGGGTTGCTAGCGGTATCTTTCGGGCTGGCACCCAGGCTGGCCATATAGGCTAGCCGCAACCCATCAAAGTCAGCGGCCAGGGCATGAAAAGGCTCGGTTTCACGCACCTGCGCCGTCATGCGCAGGCGCATCTCGGGGGCAAAACCCGAGGCACGGATCTGGCTGGTACAAAAAGTCAGGGCATCCAGAATGGCCTGTTGCCAAACCGACAACCCACCCACATCGGCGGGTGAAAGCAGGCTGGCCAGCGCCTCCACCGTCGGCTCGTCCAGCGCGGCCAACCATAGGGCATCT
>JANOWY010000393.1:0-31833 GCA_031418135.1 Rhodoferax sp.
TGATGTCACATCCTGGGTCTGGATATGCAATAGCCGGGGTTTTAATTTCACTTATTTTCCTGAAAATATGGATTGATTCACGTGACAGGATAGCAGTAATTGCAACCTTTGCAGTTGCCGCAATGGTATTCGAGTTGCGCGCGCACATGTTGGTGTGGTATCTGCCAGCTTTGTTAGGGTTTCTAGCTCTGGCAGAACTGAAATGGGTCCAGAAAATCGCAAAACATCCAACCACTTGGGTGCTGGCATTACTTTTACTTTTGGTTTTTGCAAACATTCGACCCTACCTGTGGTTTGTTCACGTCGGCTCCGAGCCAACTGGGTACACTGGTATTTATCAAAGTCTGGTCGCGGAGATTGGCGGAAACCTGGCAGCCCCTTTCGGTTTTATTTTGCTTTATCCAGGCATGCTAGGCATCCTGTTTGTCCTGTATCCGCTATCCCTGCTTATTAAATGGAAATATGAAAAGCTAACCCTAATGGATTGGTTTCCAATGATTCTGGCGGGTGCTGCTGGCAGTGTCATTACTTTGGCGCCAATGGCACCAAATGGGGATCCTTTTGAATTCAAGCATCGAGCCTTCGTGATGCTCTATGTCGTAATGTTGATTTGGACGTCCTGCACAGCGATTATGTTAATGTACAGAATTCGGAACAATCATTTGACGTATATTCTGGTTGTAGGCTTCGTCGCGGCATTTACAGTTTATTCATTAGGCCGGCCAGCCGAATTCCTGGATGCTGAAAAACCAAAATTTCTTTGGGGGAAACAATATGTTGATACCTTCATTTCCTCGGACCTTATCGCTGCTGCCAATTTTGTCCGTCGGAATCACTTGAAAACCGATAGAATCCTCGTCCTTCCTGTTGACATTAAAGCTCGCACAGCAGACGATGCAACACGATTCGCTTCAATTTCGAATATGCCCCAGTATATATCTAGGTACACGATGTGGGAGCGAGCCAAGGCAGGTACGGCACTGCGTAATGCCGCTGATTTAAATAACGCACTAACTTACGATGGCGCCAGAGAGCAGGCAAAAAAAATGAACGTTCAATGGTTGGTTACAAATTCCAAGGTCGGACCCAACTTCGACCCTGATTTCAAAAAAGCAGTTTTCAGGCAGGGTAACTGGGCGGTATTCTCTTTCATACTGTGAAGCGCAGCCTAGATGGCCGCTTAATGGTAGCAAGCATGCAACCTCTTTTAAAACTACTCAAACTCTACGGACTATTCGGGTCGTTGCGACTTGCACGAGACGTGGTGCTCTCGCGCATATTATTTCCCAATGTACGCATTATCAGATATCCGTGGTATGTACGAGGTGCCTCCGGTATCACGTTCGGCAAGGGTTTTACGGCTGGCGTCGGGTTGCGTGCAGACGCGTTTGGAAATCATCAACACCAGATTGAATTTGGAGTCAATGTCCAGGTCGGTGACTACGTCCATATTGCCGCCTTTGAAAAAGTACAAATTGGCGACAATGTGCTGATGGCGAGCAAGGTCTACATATCAGACCATGATCATGGCAATTATCGAGGGGTAGGAGATGGTGTAAGCAAACCCGGAGAAATTCAGGCCAAAAAGCCGATATCAATCGCTCCGGTCATCATAGGCCACAATGTTTGGATTGGCGAAAACGTCTGCATATTAAAAGGTGTAGATATTGGTGAAAACTCAATTGTGGGCGCATCATCAGTGGTTTCCCGGTCGGTTCCGGCCAATTCAATCGCTGCCGGCAATCCGGCCAAAGTGCTTAAACGATATGACTTTGAAAAATCTGCTTGGGTAGTCCCCCAAGATGCCGACCAATGAATTCTGGAAATGGACTAATGATCGTATTGCTTGTCAGCGTACTGGTATTCGGATTTGTTATGGATGGATATGCCGTGTTTTTGCGCATTGTTGGTGCTGAAGGGTTGGCCGAGAGCCTGGCAATGGCAAATCTGGTGCAATATATCGCCCGAATATCGAATGTAATTGTCATCTTTGTGATGTCATATTCTTTTGAAACAGGCCATCTGACAGTAAAAGTGGCGTTGGTATTTTTGTTGGCCTGCTTTTTTGGGCTGATATTTGTAACAGCATTGATCAGAATGCAGCGTTTTTGCAATGCTGTAACGCTTTGCCTTCGTCCGTTGCTCTACTTTTCATTTCGAAAAATATCTGACAAGCCTGTCTGGCGGGATTTGGGCAAGTTTAGACTTAATGCAGTCAAGTTGATTTCTATTTCCACCTTTACCAATTCACTAATTGTCATGGCTATGTTTGTGCCATTTGGTATTGCAAGTTATTACCCGGAGATGCGGATGACCTCCGTTTATGTTGGTCAACTGATAAATTTTTTCGCAACCTTGCTCGTTTTTGGAATACAGGATCCCGTTTCTATGAGGCTAGTTGATGGTGGTGCACTGGAGGAGGTAGGTGGTGCACTTTTGTATGGCCGGGTAATCTCATATTTTGTTTCGATGGCCATATTTGGAATGTTGCTCCTCGTATGACATCGATCGCCAGGACTATGCTTTTTGCAATGATTCTCGTATCAATGATCGTTTTTTACTTCGAAGGAATCGACAAATTCCCCGACTATGAAAACTACTTGGTAATTGCTGAAAACGCTGGATTTATCTCAGAAGGAGATTATCTTTTTGAGTGGTTTTCAAGGTTTGTATTGGGCCTTCAAACCGTCGCTTCTGAAGCCAAAGTTGAATTGCTGGCATTGCTCAATCAGGTCGGCTGCCTGATATATTTCGTCTGGCTTGCCGATGAAAAAAAACCGGAGCGTGTGTTCGGTGGATTGTTGCTTTTTTGTCTGCTCGGTTTCATGTTCATGACGACAACACTTCGGGCATCACTGGCCTACTTGTGTGTATCGGCCTTTTTTGTAAGAGGCGGTAAGTTTGATTTGCTTGGGGTTGTACTGCTTGTGATTTCGCTTGCTTGGCATGATTCTGCAGCGCCTGTTATTTTGATCTGCCTGTTGGCTCGGCTTGGCGTCGCATTTTTGAAACAAGAGATAGAGCAGGGCGTATTGGGGGTGAGCATTCCAGTCGGGCTTATTGCAATTTCAGTTTTGGCAGTGTTGTTTGGAGAGTCATTGCGCCCTGCGCTCATCGCTTTAAGTGACTTTGACGTTGGTGCTCGATCAGCGTATTTCGATAGCGATGGCGCTTACGGACTTGCGAAAATGCTTTTTATTCTACTTGCAATGGCGGCTGCGTTCGGCTTTGTGCAAGACAGTGAGCAATCTGGCCATGCAAAGCTATTTTCGGCTATGCTTTGTTTGCTGGTATCGTTCTTCTATCTGATTAATGGAACAATCGCAGTCCGTTTTGTTTTTTTTGTATTCGCGGTCACGCTTCCACTTAGGGGCGTTGTCGCTGGGGGACTTGAAAAGCAAGAGATTGGACGATGGGTGACTCTTTTAATGGCTCCAGTCGTTTTCTACTTGAGTATCAATTATATATTTATGAACTCAGAAGGGTAGAAAAGCACAAATGCATTTCTGATTTCATGAGCCGAAATGAATAAACTATCTGTTTCAATCGTCCTGTATTCTTCTGACCTCTTTTTGCTTGAAGAGGTAATCAATTCGCTGCAAATTGCCTGTAAGGTTGCGTCAGAACGGACGCCATTAGAAACAGTACTTGATTTGGTTAATAACAACCCAAGAGATGCCGGAAATCAGGCACTGTTTGATTTGGCAAAATCGGGTCGGTCGTCATACTTGGAAATACAGGTGGTGGACTCGGGGTATAACGGTGGCTATGGTGCCGGGAACAATATCTCCATCAAGCGGCATCCGGATTCAGATTTTCACCTCGTCCTGAATCCAGATGCACTTTTGACAAAAGATGCGATAGCAAATGGGCTGGCGTATCTGCAAAGCAACCCAGACGTTGGGTTGCTCACTCCTCAAGTCCAAGGGCTGGACGGTGCGATGCACTACCTTTGCAAGCGTGATCCCAAATTATTAGACATGGTGCTTCGTGCGATCCCGGCGCGGTCGCTGCGGCGCCTTTTTTCAAGGCGAAATCTAATGTATGAAATGCGTGACAAAGACTACACACTAGAAATAAAACCAGTGCCATATCCGACGGGTTGCTTTATGTTGTTTCGTCGGTCTATATTGAAAGCCATTTCCGGATTTGACGAGCGATATTTTTTGCATTACGAAGATGCCGATATAGGAAGAAAAGTTGCACAAGTCTCTCAGACTGCATACGTTCCGGGGGTCAAAATTATTCACAAATGGAGCCGAGATTCACACAAGTCTTGGAAAATGAGATGGATTACCATTAAATCTGGCCTAAAGTATTGGAGCAAATGGGGGGGCGTATATTGAAAAATTTGAAAGGCATCGTGACTACGGCAACTTTTCGTCCTTCAAAATAGTATGAAAAGAGCCTTCGATCTGGCGCTCGGGATCCTGTTGCTCATCGTGTTTGCAATTCCTTTTATTGGGTTGGTTGTTTTGGTAAAAATGACCTCTCCTGGTCCTGTTTTTTATTGGTCAGATCGAGTGGGTTGTCACAATAAGCTGTTCAAGATGCCTAAATTCCGCAGTATGCAGGTAGGTACGCCCGTTGTTGCTACGCATTTACTTAAAGATCCTGGCGTTTATTTGACTCCTGTCGGATCTTTTTTGCGGCGCTCCAGTCTGGATGAAATCCCTCAGCTTTGGAGCATTTTGATGGGTGATATGAGTTTTGTTGGCCCACGCCCGGCATTGTTCAATCAGCAAGACCTGATCGACCTGCGAACCAAAGAAGGTGTTCATGTTTTGGTACCTGGTTTGACTGGGTGGGCTCAAGTCAATGGCCGAGATGATTTGCCAATTCCCCGAAAAGTGGCCTTTGATGCCGAATATAAGAATAAAATGGGTTTTTGGTTTGATTTGCGGATAATCTTCCTGACCGCCGTAAAGGTAATCAGGAAAGATAATGTGGCGCACTAGTCCATTCGATAATAAAATTAATTCAGGGAGCTTGTTAAAGGAATTCATGATGACTAATCTCGTTGATATTCAGAGCCAGATTCAAAAATTGCAGAAACAGGCTGACGACATAAAGGCCAAAGAATTTGACCGGACTCTTAAAGACATCCTGGTTCAAATGAGTGCCTTCGGCATTTCCGTTAGAGACATTCAATTGGCTGCTAAAGGTCAGGGCGGGTCCAAAAAGGGTGCTGCCCTGAAGAAACCAGGGAAAAGTGCTGCCAAAAAGAGCGTCAAAGGAAAAGCGGTTGCCCCCAAATTTCGGGGTCCACTTGGAGAGGCTTGGAGTGGGCGGGGCCTAATGCCAAGGTGGCTGTCTGCCTTGGTTGCGCAAGGCAAGCGCAAGGAAGACTTTGCGGTTTAGAAATATTTGCGTGCGGTGACGTGAGGGAGTGGGATGCAAAGGCGAGTACTTGAGTGGCCCAGAGGTGCCAAGCGGATGGTTGTGGTCGCGCTTGACGTTGCCTTGGCAGTCGCTGCGACATGGGTGGCTTTTACGCTGCGGTTGGACGCATTACATAGGCCAGAGGCGGCTCAATGGTGGGTGTATGTTTTGGCCCCGGCGTTGGCAATTCCCGTATTTGTCCGCTTTGGTCTCTACAGGGCTATTTTTCGGTATACGGGCCAAGCCGCCATGCTGGCTACAGCCAAGGCGGTTGCAACCTACGCTGCATTGCTGGTGGTGATTTTGCTTTGGCAAAAGTGGCCCGGTGTCCCGCGTACTTTGGGCATTCTCCAGCCACTTGTGTTCCTCATCCTGGTTGCAACCAGCCGTGCTTCTGCCCGTTTTTGGTTAGCTGGCATTAGGGGCGGGCGAATGCCAGAAGGGCGGGTGTTGGTTTATGGGGCCGGTACGGCAGGCGTTCAAACCGCCACGGCGATGACGATTTCTGGTCAATATACCTTGGTGGGATTTGTAGATGATGACCCGGCTGTCGTAGGTCGGAGCATCAACGGCACATCTGTCTATCCGGCCAGTCAGGTACCCAAATTGGTTGGGGAGTCAGGAGTCACCGATATATTGCTGGCTCTGCCAGATGCCACGCGGGCCCAACGCAACTTCATCATAGAAGGCCTGCAATCCCTTCCGGTCCATATCCGCACGCTCCCGGATTGGGCGGCTTTGGCGAGTGGGCGAATATCGATACAAGACATTCACGAGCTTGACGTTGAAGACTTGTTAGGGAGGGCCCCCGTCGCCCCTGATTCAGGGCTGATATCCCGTCATCTGACCGGGCAAGTGGTAATGGTGTCTGGAGCGGGCGGCAGCATTGGCGGCGAGTTATGCCGGCAAATTCTGTTGCAGAAGCCCCGAGAGCTCCTTTTGCTCGACCATAACGAGTTTGGTTTGTATTCCATCCACCAGGAATTGGAGTCGATTTGTTTGGCCCGTCAGCTTGAAGTCCGATTGTTTGCGCTTTTGGGCAGTGTCTCGAACCCGCGTCGCCTTCGCACCATATGCGAGGCCTATCGACCGTCAGCCGTCTACCACGCGGCAGCTTACAAACATGTCCCTATGGTTGAAAACAATGCTGCCGAAGGTGTCAGCAATAACATCTTGGGCACGTTGAACTTGGCTTTAGCTGCCCAGGCGAGCGGAGTTAGCCGCTTTGTTTTGATCTCCACAGACAAGGCTGTCCGGCCGACGAACGTCATGGGCGCAACCAAGCGGATGGCGGAACAGGTATTGCAGGCCCTCGCCGACGATCAAAAAGGCCCTGGCACCTGTTTCACCATGGTTCGATTTGGCAATGTCCTGGGCTCCAGTGGTAGCGTCGTACCTTTGTTTCGTAAACAGTTGGCTGCAGGAGGCCCATTGACCGTGACCCACGAAGAGGTCACCCGATACTTCATGACCATCCCGGAAGCGGCACAATTGGTTTTACAGGCCGGTGCAATGGCTGCGGGTGGCGATGTGTTCCTGCTGAATATGGGTGAGCCTGTTCGCATCATCGATCTGGCCCGGCGGATGATAAGGCTTTCAGGCCTCTCAGTGCGTGATACCAACCATCCAGATGGGGACATTGCGATCAGCATTACCGGCTTGCGCCCTGGAGAAAAACTGTATGAAGAACTGTTGATCGGTGACAACCCACAGTCCACCGATCACCCGCGCATCATGAAGGCTCATGAGCAATTCCTGAGTTGGGCCGATTTGCAGCCCTTGCTGCAAAGATTGTCTTTGGCAGCTGAGGAAAACGATTTGGCAACTATCCAGGAGATTCTTCAGGCGCATGTACACGGATACCTGCCAGATGGTTCTGCAGGGCAGCCTAGCCAGTTCTAATGTTTTTTGCTACAACTGCGGCACAACTCGCAACTTCGAACTACATCCATTTATGCCCGTAACCGGGGCGAATTTTTGTGAACATGACCACTTCCATCCAAGAGCCGCTCCATATCGCCTCGCGCGACAAGGCCGAGATCCTCGCCCAGGCGCTTCCCTACATCCGCAAGTTCCACGGCAAAACACTGGTCATCAAATACGGTGGCAACGCCATGACCGACCCCGCTTTGCAGGCAGATTTTGCGGAAGACGTGGTGCTGCTCAAATTGGTCGGCATGAACCCGGTGGTGGTGCACGGTGGCGGGCCCCAAATTGAAAACGCGCTTCAACGGTTGGGTAAAAAGGGTGAATTCATTCAGGGCATGCGGGTTACCGATGCCGAGACCATGGAAGTGGTGGAATGGGTGCTGGGCGGCGAGGTGCAGCAGGATATTGTTGGGCTCATCAACCAGGCTGGCGGAAAAGCCGTTGGTTTGACGGGGCGTGATGGTGCCATGATCCGCGCGCAAAAACTGAAAATGATCGACTCCAAAGATCCCACCAAAGAGCATGACGTGGGCCAGGTGGGTGACATCGTCTCCATTGACCCCAGTGTCGTCAAAGCCTTGCAGGACGACGCATTTATTCCGGTCATCAGCCCCATCGGTTTTGGTGAAAACAACGAAAGCTACAACATCAATGCGGATGTGGTGGCGGCCAAGCTGGCGATCGTGTTGAAGGCTGAAAAGCTGGTGTTGTTGACAAACACCGCCGGTGTCCTCGACAAAGCCGGAAATTTGCTGACAGACCTGACCGCCCGCCGTATCGACGAGCTGTTTGCTGATGGCACGATCAGCGGTGGCATGTTGCCCAAGATCAGTGGCGCGCTGGATGCTGCCAAAAGCGGCGTCAATGCTGTACACATCATTGATGGCCGGGTGCCCCATGCCATGTTGCTCGAAATTTTGACGGATCAGGCATTTGGCACCATGATCAGATCGCATTAGCAGAAGAGCGGATCCCGCTCGGAAACCCTTGGTCGCGCTGTGCGAGAATTTCTGAAATCTCCATTGGTGCCATGTCAGACATTGTTGAAATCCCCGCCCCTTCCAGCCCAACCCGCAAACGCCCCAAACCGGGCGAACGCCGTGTGCAGATATTGCAAGCGCTGGCCACCATGCTGGAGGCACCCGGCGCTGAGCGTGTCACCACAGCGGGTTTGGCGGCCAAGCTGGAAGTGAGTGAAGCGGCGCTGTATCGGCACTTCGCCAGCAAAGCCCAAATGTTCGAGGGGCTGATCGATTTCATTGAAACCAGCGTGTTTTCACTGATCAACCAAATCGTCGCCCAGGAACCCGGGCCCGCTGCAACTGGGGTGTCATCACAACGGCAGGCAGCGCGTTTGGTCATGATGCTGGTGCAGTTTGCCGAAAAAAACCCGGGTATGACGCGGGTGATGGTGGGTGATGCGCTGGTGTTTGAAAACGATCGGCTTCAGCAACGCATGAGCCAGTTCTTTGACAAGGTTGAAGCCGCCTTGCGCCAGTGTTTGCGTGGCGCTGCCCTTGAGAACGGGTCAGCCCAGCCGACTGCCGATGCGCAGATCAGCGCCTCGGTGCTGACTGCTTTTGTCATGGGGCGGCTTCAGCGTTATGCGCGCTCTGGTTTCAAGCGCTTGCCCTCAGAAAACCTGGATGCTTGCCTCGCCCTCATGGCGGTTTAGCAACCGGTTTAAAACCGAGCATTCGCTGGTGTGTCACCAGCTCCACAGTGTTCCGTCGTGCTGCAAACGGTTGACCGGCAAATACGCGCGTTGGTAGGGATAGCGGGCGGCAAGCGTTTCGTCAATCTCCACGCCGTGCCCGGGTGTTTCGCCGCAGTACATGAACCCTTTGTCAAACCGGTAGTCATGAGGGAACACGGCATCTGTTAACGCTGTGTGCGGCATGTGTTCCTGGATGCCAAAGTTGGGCACCCAGGTGTCAAAGTGCAGCGCTGCCCCCATGCAAACAGGCGAGTTGTCGGTGGCGCCATGGCAGCCCATGCGCACCTGGTACAAGGCTGCCAGGTCAGCAATACGGCGCAAATGGGTGATGCCGCCCGCATGCACCACGGTAGCCCGAATGTAGTCGATCAGCTGGTTCTGGATGAGGTCTTTGCAGTCCCAAATCGAATTGAAGATTTCACCGACGGCGATGGGTGTCACCGTATGGTGGCGAATCAGCCGGAAGGCTTCCTGGTTCTCGGCGGGCGTTGGGTCTTCCATCCAGAACAAATGGTGGGGTTCCAGCGCTTTGCCAAGACGCGCTGCCTCGATGGGCGTGAGCCGGTGATGCAAGTCGTGCAACAAATGCATGTCCGGGCCGACGGCATGGCGCACCGCCTCAAAAAGTTTGGGAGTGTGCAGCAGGTATTTTTCGGTGCTCCAGCCGTGTTCGCTGGGTAGATCCGAATCGGCTGGTTCATACAGTTTGCTGCCGGATGCGACACCATAAACATTGTCGAGCCCGGGCACCCCGGATTGGGCCCGAATCGCCGTGTAGCCCAGCGTCTGGTGGCGCAGTACTTCATCCACCGTGTGCGCAATGTCATTGCCGTTGGCGTGTGCGTACACCATCACCCGCGTGCGGCTGCGCCCGCCCAGCAGTTGGTAAAGCGGTAGCTTTGCAGCCTTGGACTTGATGTCCCACAAAGCCGTGTCAACGGCGGCAATGGCGGCCATGGTGACCGGGCCGCGCCGCCAATACGCGCCGTTGTAAAGGTATTGCCAGATGTCCTCGATCTGGTGCGGATCGCGGCCGATCAGGCAGGGAACCACGTGCTCGGTAAGGTAACTCGCCACAGCCAGTTCACGGCCATTGAGTGTTGCATCACCAATGCCGCTGAGGCCTTCATCGGTCTCAATTTTCAGCGTGACAAAGTTACGGCCAGGTGAGCAAACAATAACGCGGGCAGCAGTAATTTTCATACATCAGGGTGCCGGGCGGGGCCCAGTTCAGCATTGAGTTCGGTCAGGGCATTCAACATGCCCCGTGTATTGATTCGATCGAGTTCTCGGGCCACACAGGCCAGCCAGGGCGCGTGGGCTGCCAACGTGGGGCCCCAAATTGGTTCCAGTGTTCCCAGCGCCTTCGCACTGGCTTCTGGATCGGATGCATGGGCCAGAGCCAGGTTTTGCAACGAAACCGCCATGGGGTCGTTCAGCCCGTAGGTGGCCCTTGCATCGTCAACGCCACGCAGGTAGCGCATCCACGCCGCAGCCGCAAAAGCCAGTCGGGGACTGGCCTTGCCCAAGTCGTTGGCTTGAAGCACCGTGGCAATCCAGCGCTGTGGAATTTTTTGCGAGCTATCGGTGGCGATCTGGTGCACGCTGTGTTGCAGCGCCGGGTTGCCAAAGCGCTCGATCAGGGCTTCCCGGTATTGCGGCCAATCACTGCGATCCAGTTGCGGGCCTACCTCCGCCGTCATCAACCCGTGTATGAATTGATGAATGGCCGGCTTCGCGATGCAGTCACTGATCACCTTGAGCCCGGCAACCGCGCCGATCACCGCCATCGCGCTGTGGCTGGCGTTCAACATGCGCAGCTTGGCTTCTTCAAACGGCGCGACATCAGGCACCACGTTGACCCCCGCGCTTCGCAGCAGCGGGGCATCGGCCGGGTCGGCGAAATGGTCGTCAATCACCCATTCCCAAAAAGCCTCGGTGCCTAACGCGGCCTGGTCGCTGACACCCAACGCCGCCGCTGCGGCACGCAGGCGCTCGGGCGTGGCAGCCGGCACGATGCGGTCCACCATGCTGTTGGGAAAAGCGCAGAAAGTGGCAATCCAAGCCACCAACTCGGCATCACCTTGCGCCGCGTTCAGGCACAGCGCCTTGAGTTTGTCGCCATTGTGGGAGAGGTTGTCGCAGGAGGCCACCGTCAGCCCTGGCAAATCCATCCGGTGGCGAATGGCCAACCCGGCCACCAGCAAACGGGCTAGTTCCGCACCGTAGCCTTTTTCTGTGACGGTGAGGGTCACCCATCGGGTTGAAGGCGCGCCAATGGCTTGTGCAACGCGGGCGGGTTCCCGGGCAGCCACGCAGGTCTGCCAGATGGCACCGCCCACCTGCCAGCGCAGGCCTGCGCTGCTGGCAATTTGAACGGCATAGAGGCCGTCTTGCGCAGACAGGGTTTGGGCCAGCGCCTCGTTGCGCATGGCCACACCCAGCACGCCCCATCGCTTGTCGCCTTGCCGCAGCAGCGCATCGAAAACCAGCGCCTGGTGGGCCCGATGAAAAGCCCCGAGCCCCAGATGCACAACCCCCACGTTGCCGGCGCGCGGGTAGATGGGCAGCAAGGTCGCGGCCGCCATTCCCGCAGCCGGGTGTTGGGCAATAACGGCCAAAGCAGCGGTTGTCAGCGCCTGCATAAAAGTTTGTCAGAAGTGGCCAAAAAGGCGCTCCCAGGGGGGATTTTGGAGCTTCTGTAAATAATTTTGGTAAAAAGCAATGTTTGTTCACATAATACATGCACAATTAGCTATTGTTATAATAGCTAACATCAACGCCTCAACTGGATACCTGGATACCCACCTTGCTGCCCGCCGCCACGATTTCAGCCCAGGTTTGCGCGTCAACCGAGATGCCCGACACCGCGCGCTGCTTGCGTGCCGTGCGCTCGGGCTCACCGGCTAATTGAACGGCTTCAAAGCCGGGGCCCACCGGCCCGCTTTGCAGCCAGTCGACAAAGGCCAGCGCTTCGTCGTCAAACACCTGTTGGGTGCCCAATTTGGATGGGTCAATCACAATGGTCAACATGCCGTTGATAACTGCGCGTTTTGCCGGGTCGGTGGGGCGGTGCCAGGTGCCGCTGCCACTCAGCGCACCACCGAGCAATTCGCTCACCACGGCCATGCCGTAACCCTTGTGCTCGCCGAAGGTCATGAGTGCGCCAAACAGCCCATTGCTTTGCGGCACCACCACCACGCCGGGGTCGGTGGTGGGGTGGCCAAATTCGTCGATCAAGGTGCCGGGCTCGACCTGTTGCCCCTTGTTGAAGGCGACCCGCATCTTGCCTTGGGCAACCCGGCTGGTGGCGAAATCCAGCACGAACGGTTCACGCCCCTTGAGCGGAATGCCGATGCAGCACGGGTTGGTGCCAAAACGTCCATCGGCACCACCCCAGGGTGCCACCACCGGGCGCGAGAGCACGTTGACAAAGTGCAGCGACACCAAACCCTGCGCCACTGCCATTTCCGAGAAATGCCCAATACGCCCCAGGTGGTGCGCATTGGCCAGCGTCATGATGCAGCTGCCATGTTGCTGGGCGCGCTCGATCGCCAGCCGCATGGCCTGTTCGCCCACGATTTGCCCATAACCGCGCTGGCCGTCAATGGCCAGCATGGAGCCAATGTCCATATTGATCTTGATGCCGGTGTTGGGCTTGAGACCACCCTCCAGCACCGCATCGATGTAGCGGGGCAACATGCCTACGCCGTGCGAATCATGCCCGCTCAAATTGGCCATCACCAGGTTGCTGGCGACGGTTTGCGCTTCTTGTGCGGTGCTGCCGGCAGCCACAAAGATGGCGGCGGCTTGCGCCGTGAGTTCAGTCGATGAAAGAGTTTTTTGCATAAATTGCCAATGGTTTACATCACTGCGCCGAGTTGCCAGGGCACAAATTCATTTTGGCCGTAGCCATGTTTTTCGCTTTTGCTTTGTTGGCCTGAAGCCGTGGCCAAAACCAACTCAAAAATGCGCTGGCCCATGGTGGCGATGTCACAGGTGCCATCGACAATCTCGCCGCAGTTGATGTCCATGTCATCCTCCTGTTTGCGCCACAGGTTGGAGTTGGTTGAAAGCTTCAACGACGGTGAGGGCGCACAGCCATAGGCCGAACCACGCCCCGTGGTGAAGCAGATCATGTTGGCGCCGCCCGCCACTTGCCCGGTCGCGCTCACGGGGTCATAACCCGGTGTATCCATGTACACAAAACCTTTGGCCGTTACCGGCTCTGCATATTCATACACGGCTTCGAGGTTGCTGGTGCCGCCTTTGGCCACAGCACCCAACGATTTTTCGAGGATGGTGGTCAAGCCGCCGGCTTTGTTGCCGGGCGAGGGGTTGTTGTTCATCTCGCCTTCATTGATCTCGGTGTAGTGCTCCCACCAGCGGATGCGGCTGATCAGCTTCTCGGCGATATCGGCCCGCACGGCCCGGCGGGTGAGCAAGTGTTCTGCGCCGTAAATTTCAGGTGTTTCCGACAGGATGGCGGTGCCGCCATGGGCCACCAGCAAGTCCACCGCTGCGCCAAGCGCCGGGTTGGCGCTGATGCCGCTGTAGCCATCGGAGCCGCCGCACTGCAAACCAATGGTGATGTGTGATGCGTCACACGGCACCCTGGCATGCATATTGGCGGCAGGCAACAGCGATTTGATCAGGGCCACGCCGCGCTCCACCGTTTTGCGCGTGCCGCCGGTTTCTTGAATGTTGAATACCTTGAGGGTTTCACCCTCCCGCAAACTGCTGGCTGACAACCAACTGCTGATTTGGTTGGATTCACAGCCCAACCCCACGACCAGCACGGCGCAAAAATTGGGGTGGGTGGCATAACCCGCCAAGGTGCGCTGCAGCACTTTCAAGCCCTGGCCTTCGCTATCCATCCCGCAGCCGCTGCCGTGAGTCAGGGCGATCACACCATCCACATTCGGAAACGCCGCCAATTCCTCAGGGCGGTTCTGCCGGGAGAAATAATCGGCAATAGCCCGCGATGCGGTGGCCGAGCAATTCACCGAGGAGAGCACGCCAATGTAGTTGCGGGTGGCCACCCGGCCATCCGCCCGCGGGTAACCCATAAAACTCGCCTGCCTGCGCACGGTGGGCGGTTTCACGTCGGCGCCAATGGCGTAATCACGCGAGAAATTGCCCTTTTGCTCCCCCATCCACAGGTTGTGCGTGTGCACATGTTCGCCTGGTGCAATCGGCTTGCTGGCAAAACCGATGATCTGGTTGTAGCGGCGCACCGGCTCGCCTGTTGCGATGGCCCGTGTTGCCACTTTGTGGCCCGCCGGGATCAAACCCTTGACAGAAATATTTTCAACGGTGGCACCGCCCACCAGTTGCGAGCGGGCAATCAGCACATCGTCAGCGGCGTGCAATCGGATAAACGGATTCATGTTGTGGGTTCAGTAAACGAGTTTGGGAAGCCACAGCACCAACTTGGGAAAGTAGGTGATGATGACCAGGCTGCCCAGCAAAGGAATCAGCCAGGGAAGTATCGCCATGGTGGTGCGCTCCACCGAGAGTTTGGCCACGCGGGCCAGTACAAACAGCACCATGCCCATGGGTGGATGCAGCAAGCCGATCATCAGGTTGAGCACCATCACCAGCCCGAAATGAACCAGGTCGATGCCGAGCTTTTGGCAGATCGGCACCAAGATAGGAACCAGAATCGTGATGGCGGCCGTGGGCTCCAGAAAGCAGCCCACAAAAAGCATCAGCAGATTGGCGATCAACAAAAACACCCAGGGTTCCTGGGTGAAGGCCAGCACCCAGGCTGCGATGGCGGTAGTGACACCGGTGGCGGTGAGCATCCAGCCAAAAATGCTGGCGGCGGCCACAATGAAAAGCACCGTGCTGGTGGTTTCCACGGTGTCCAGGCACACCTTGACAAACATCTTCCAGCTCAGCGTTTTGTACCAGGCCAAGCCCAGCACCATGGCCCACACACAGGCGGCAATGGCGCCTTCGGTGGGTGTGAAGATGCCGGTGGTCATGCCGCCAATCAAGAGCACGGGGGTCATGATGGGCAGCACCGCCTGAAAGTTGAAAAACCGGTCGGCCGCAAACAGGCCGATCAACCCGGCGAACACGGTGATTTGCGGCGGGAACCCGAGCTTGGTGATGAGCCCCCACAGGGCCAGCGGCCAGCAGATGACAACCGCCGTTTCGGCCAACGCCTTGATCACACGCGGCCATTCGAACTTGACATCGGCCCCCCAGCCGTTTTTGTGGGCGAAGTAAGCCACGGTGAGCATCATCAAAACAGCCATCAGGATTCCCGGCAGAATGCCTGCCAGAAACAGCGCACCCACGCTCACATTGGCCATCATGCCGTAGATGACAAACGGCAAGCTCGGCGGAATGATGGGCCCCAAGGTGGCCGATGCGGCGGTGACACCCACGGCAAACTCGGTGTCGTAGCCATGGTCCTTCATGGCCTTGATCTCGATGGTGCCCAGCCCCGCTGCGTCGGCAATGGCCGTGCCACTCATGCCTGCAAAAATCACCGAGCCGATCACGTTGACATGGCCCAGACCGCCCTTGAGCCAGCCCACCAGCGCCAGCGCGTAGTTGTAGATGCGGTTGGTGATGCCTGCGTTGTTCATCAGGTTGCCAGCCAGGATGAAGAATGGCACGGCCAGCAGCGGAAAACTGTCGATGCCGCTGACCATGCGGTGAATGACGACAAAAGGCGGGTTGTCGCCTGTCCACAAGATGTAGATCAGCGACGAGCCGGCCATGGCGATCGCTACCGGCACGCCGCCCGACATCAAGATGAGGAAGATGATTTTGAGCATGGATCGTTTCTGTTTGGCTGCCGGGTGGTTACCGTTCTTCCATTGTGGATTCGGGGCGTTCGAGCACGCTGTAGCGGCGTTTCACGTGAACCCGCATGACCCAGAAGGAGCGCACAAACATGGCCGCAAACCCCAGCATGCAAACGGCGTAGACGATATTCATCGGCAGGTCGATGATGGTCATCTTGTAGTTGCCCAGCTTTTGCATCATCTGCCAGGTCATGACCACCGCCATGCCAAAAAAGCCAATGCGCAGCACATCCACCAAGAGTGCCATAACCCGGCACATCGCTGCCGGCATGTAACGGTAAAAGAAATCCACCTGGATGTGGTTGTTCTTCGCTACACCGATGGCCGCGCCCACAAACACTGTGCCAATCAGCAGGTAGCGCGCAATCTCTTCGGTCCAGGACGCTGAGTTGTTAAGCACATAGCGGGTGAAGAACTGGTAAAAAACGGTGAGCCCCAACAACCAGAAGAAGCCCAGCGCCGCCCACGCCTCGATGGGCGTGCCAGATAGGTCGACCTCTTCATCGGTGACGTGGAACTCACCATCGTCCCCCATCACCTTGGGGCCAGATTCCAGGTCCATCAGCGTGCCGCCTGAATTTTGTCGAAGTCTGCCTTGGTGAAACCCATGGATTCCAGTGGCGAACTCTTGAGTACGGCATCCTGGAACGACTTGCGATCCACATTGACAACCTGCAGGCCTTTCTTCTTGAACTCTTCCACCAGCTCGCCTTCGCGCTTCTTGATGTCGGCTGATGCGCGGGCAGCGGCGTCCCGGGTCACGTCTGTGAACATGGTTTTTTCGGCATCGGACAACTTGCTCCAGACGTGAGGCGCGATCTGCGTCGTTAGGCCGTCCACAATGTGGCCGGTCAGCATGATGGCCTTTTGCACTTCAAAGAACTTCTTGGCCTCGATGGTGGTCAGCGGATTTTCCTGTGCATCCACTGTTCCGTTTTGCAATGCCAGATACACCTCGGCGAATGCAATGGGTGTAGGGTTGGCACCGCAGGCCTTGGGCGTGGCGGTGTAGGCGGGGACATCCGGCACGCGAATCTTCAGGCCCTTCATGCCTTCGCAATTGGTAAAGGCTTTTTGCGATGTTGTGTGGCGTGCACCGTAATAGGTGTAGGCCGTAACCTGAATGCCGGTCTTGTTGCGGAACTCATCCACCATCTCCTTGAAGACGGCACTCTTGCTATAAGCCAGCAGATGCTCGCCGTCGCGGAATATGAACGGGTAATAGGCAATGCCAAAGCGCGGATAGCTGCGTGCCGCGAAAGAGGGGCCGCTGATGATCATATCCACGGTACCCAACTGCAGGCCCTGGTTGATGTCGGTTTCCTTGCCCAAGGTCGAGGCCGGGAACACCTGAATGTCAAACTTGCCATTGCTGCGTTTCTTGATTTCCTCGGCAGCCCAGACGGATTGGGTGTGATAGGGCTCGGAAGTTTCGTACACGTGCGCCCATTTCAGTTTGGTTTGGGCGTTGGCCACGCCAGAAAAGCCTGCAGTGGCAGCAAGAATCGAAACGGCGGCAATGGATTTGATGGCGAATCGTTTGGTTTTGGACAGTGTCATGTCTATCTCCTGGGTTAAAAAAGAAAAGTGAGGGGCAAGGAATTCAGGGGCAACGAAGAATGGTTGTTTTTGCTGGGAGGTACGCAGTGCTTGGGCGGCTTAACTGCGTTTCGTGCGGCGCCAGCTCGCACTGAATCGGGCATGGGATTTGTCCATGTGGTCTTGCATGGCGGCGCGAGCGGCGGGCGCGTCATGCTGCTGGATGGCTTCAAAGACGGCGAGATGCTCTTGAATGGCAGCGCGCCACGACCGCACAGTTTCAAAATGCCCGCCCAGCCGCATGAACAGCGGGCCGCGCCTTGAATCCCAAAACGTCTGCACGGTTTCCACCAACACCGCGTTGCCGCTGGCTTGCACAATGGCCGTGTGAAAGGCCCGGTCGCCCGCCAGCGGCATCACGCCCTGATCAGCATCAGCCGTCATGGAGGCAATCGCCTGGCGCATGGCATCGAGGTCTTTTCGTTTCGCCAGCTTGGCTGCGATGGCAGCGGTTTCGCCTTCGATAACGCGGCGTGCGCGTATCAGCTCCAGTGGTCCCCATTCTTCGGGCGCGATCAACTTGGCCTTGGATCGCTGAATGTTGCTCTTGCGGTCCAGAACATACACCCCTGAACCGGTGCGCACCTCAACCCAGGCTTCGACCTCCAGGGCAATCAGGGCTTCGCGGACCGAGGGGCGGCTCACACCCAGCTGGCGGGCCAAGTCACGCTCGGCGGGCAGCCGCGCGCCCACAGCAAATTCACCCTTGCCGATCAGTGCGCGCAATTGCTCGGCAATCTGGCGGTAGAGGCGTTGGGGTTCGACGGTTTGCAGAGGCATGAGAACAGGCGGGGCAGCTAAAGCCAAAAAATACCCTAGGGTTAGCCAGAATTGGACAAGTGGTAAGGCCAATTGATAATCCCACCAAATTCCCGTTTCGACATCAGGCAAAACCCTGAAGTTGTCCATCCCTCTCCCGTTGACATGAATCGCCACGTTTTGATTGAGTCTGTTCGGCTGCGCCAGGTCAACCTGCCACCCAAAGTGGTGCGCACCGACGCGATCCAGTCGTTTGTGACACAGGAAACCCTGCTGCTCACCGTGCGTTGCTCGGACGGTTCCGAGGGCACCGGCTACGCTTACACCATTGGCACGGGCGGCTCTTCTGTCATCGCGCTGCTGCGCGACCACCTGGTGCCCCGCCTGATCGGGCGCAACCCGGTGCTGATCGAAGCGATCTGGAAAGATCTTTTTTTCCACACCCATGCCACGGCTGTGGGCGCGATCACCAGCCTGGCCCTTGCCTGTGTCGACACCGCCTTGTGGGACTGGCGCGCGCGCCGCCTGAACTTGCCTTTGTGGCAATTGCTGGGTGGGGCGCAAAGCCGCTTGCCGGTCTACACCACCGAGGGCGGCTGGCTGCACCTCAGCGCCAGCGAGCTGGTGGAGCAAACCCTGGCAGCGCAAGCCCAGGGCTTCAAGGGTGCCAAAATCAAAATTGGCCGGCCGCATGTGAGCGAAGATGTCGATCGGCTGGGCAAGGTTCGGGCGGCGGTTGGGCCTGGCTTTGAGATCATGACCGATGCCAACCAAGGCTTCAACCGCCCGGAAGTGGTGCGCCGCGCCAAGGCGTTTGAGGGGCTTGATTTGGCCTGGCTGGAAGAGCCCTTGCCGGCTGAAGATGTGGGTGGGCATCGCCAGTTGCTGGCCCACACCGCCATTCCGGTGGCGGTCGGCGAATCGATGTACCACCTGAGCCAGTTCCGGGAGTACCTGGAGCAAAACGCTTGCAGCATCGTGCAGCCCGACGTGGCGCGTGTGGGCGGTATCACGCCCTGGATCAAGGTGGCCCATTTGGCGGAGGCGTTTACCGTGCCGGTGTGTCCGCATTTCCTGATGGAGCTCCACGTGAGCCTGTGCGCCGCCGTGCCCAACGCCGCCTGGGTCGAATACATTCCACAATTGGACGACATCACCACCAGCCGCATTCGGGTGGCAGATGGTTTCGCCTATCCGCCTGATACACCCGGCCTCGGGATTGAGTGGGACTGGGCGCAGATTGCCGCTCGGCAGTGCGTTGACATGTCAGTCAGTTGACGTTCGCCCGCCCCTTGGCCACACACCGTTAACGAAAAAATGCTCTAACGAAATCACCTGAAACGGATGGGCATCTGAGTCAGGCCACGCTTCAAAAAAATCCCTTTCTTTAACCAAGGAACTTCATGAGATTAGCCGGAAAAAAAGCACTCGTTACCGCCGCCGGGCAAGGCATAGGACGCGCCAGTGTCTTGGCGCTGGCAGCAGAAGGCGCGCAGGTATTGGCAACCGATGTCAACGCCAGCCTGCTGGCGGAGTACCAGGGCGTTGCCAACATCACCACAGCCCAGCTGGACGTGCTGGACAAAGCCGCCATTACCGCTTTGGTGGTGCAAATCGATACTCCTAATGTGGTGTTCAACTGCGCTGGGTTTGTACATGCTGGCAGTATTTTGCAAGCCACGGATGAAGACTGGAACTTCGCCTTCAACCTGAATGTGCGTTCCCAATACTGGATGATTCAGGCACTCCTGCCCAAGATGCTGGCGCAGGGCGGCGGCAGCATCATCAACATGGCCAGCGTGTGTGGCAGCCTCAAGGGTTTGCCCAACCGTTTTGCCTATGGTGCCAGCAAAGCGGCTGTGGTGGGTTTGACCAAATCGGTGGCGGCTGATTTTGTGGCCCAGGGCATTCGATGCAACTGCATCGCGCCCGGCACGGTCGATACCCCCTCATTGGGCGACCGCATCAACGCGTTTGCAGATCCCGCTGAAGCGCGCAAGGCGTTCGTGGCCCGCCAGCCCATGGGGCGGTTGGCGCAGGCGGAAGAAATTGCCCCCATCATTGTGTACCTGGCCAGTGATGAATCACGCTTCGCAACCGGCCAGATTTTTGCAGTCGATGGAGGAATGACGATATGAACCAGCTGGATATGAACGGCCGCCACGCGGTCATCACGGGCGGTGCCTCCGGCATCGGTTTTGCCATTGCAAGGCGCATGCTGGCCTCGGGTGCCAGGGTGACTTTGTGGGATCGCAACCAGGCGGCGCTGCAAGCCGCCACCGCCGCGTTGGGGGCGTCTGCCAGTGCCGTGGTGGTGGACGTAACCAGCCAGGCCAGTGTGCAGTCTGCCGTTCAGCAAACGCTGGTGCACGGCAACTTGGATGTGCTGGTCAACAGTGCGGGCATCACCGGCCCCAACGCCAAGGTGTGGGATTACCCGCTGGCCGACTGGCAAGAGGTGATGGCCATCAATGTCAATGGCCTCTTCTTGTGCTGCCGTGAGGTGGTGCCCCACATGCGCGGGCGCAACTACGGGCGCATCATCAACATTGCCTCGGTGGCCGGCAAAGAGGGCAACCCCAACGCCAGCGCCTACAGCGCCAGCAAAGCGGCGGTAATTGCACTGACCAAGTCGCTGGGCAAGGAGTTGGCAGACACCGGGGTGCGGGTCAACTGCATCACCCCCGCTGCCATCAAGACCCCCATGTTCGACCAGATGGCGCAAAGCCACATCGACTTCATGCTCTCCAAAATCCCCATGGGGCGCTTCGGCACGGTCGAGGAGGCCGCCGCCATGGTCACCTGGCTGGCCACCGAGGAATGCTCTTTTTCAACCGGTGCCGTGTTCGACCTCTCAGGTGGGCGGTCCACCTACTAAACTCATACGGTTCTCTTGTTCAACCCCTGAAAGGCAAAAATGAAACTCGTTCGCTACGGCAACCCTGGCAAAGAGAAGCCAGGCCTGATAGACGCCAAAGGCCAATTGCGCGATCTGTCCAAACACGTCAAGGATTTTGACGGCGCCGCGATCGGCGCGGCAGCCCTGGCCAAAATCGCCAAACTCAAGACCGACAGCCTGCCCGCCGTCAAAGGCAAACCGCGCATGGGCTGCCCGGTGGCAAGTGTTGGCAAATACATTGCCATCGGGCTCAACTACCGCGACCATGCCGCCGAGGCCGGTATGCCCATCCCCAAAGAGCCGATCATCTTCACCAAGGCCATCAGCAGCATCCAGGGGCCCGACGACAACGTCATGCTGCCCAAAGGCTCGGTCAAGGGCGACTGGGAGGTCGAGATCGGTATCGTCATCGGTACCCGCGCCCGGTATGTGTCGCAGAAGGACGCCCTGAAACATGTGGCCGGTTACACGCTGTGCAATGACGTGAGTGAGCGCGAATACCAGCTGGAGCGTGGCCCGCAATGGGACAAGGGCAAGGGTTGCGACACCTTCGGCCCCATCGGCCCTTGGCTGGTGACCACCGATGAGATCCCCAACCCGCAAAAGCTCGACATGTGGCTGGATGTGAACGGTCAGCGCAAGCAGACCGGCAACACCAAAACCATGATTTTCAGCTGCGCCAAAATTGTGAGTTACGTCAGCCAGTTCATCACGCTCAACCCGGGCGACGTGATTTGTACCGGCACACCACCCGGCGTGGGCATGGGCATGAAACCAGCGCCCCAGTTCCTGAAAAAGGGTGACGTGATGACGCTGGGTATTGAAGGCCTGGGCGTACAAACCCAATTGGTGGTGCCGTTCAAACTGTAATTTGAGCGCCCTTGCTTAAGCCCGCCAGCTGCCTTGGCGGGCTTTTTATTTTATGTTTATCAATATCTTAAATAAAAAATCAATAATTGTTCATATTTTTGTTGCATTGTTAGATACATTAAAGATAATTAAAATACATAAATAATAATGGAAATTAATTTTTAATTAATCAGAAAATGACTTGGTGTCGACTTTCAAATCGCCGACGCAGATCGGTAGGCCCCTTCGCTGTTGACGGGAGCTACGGGCAAGGCGGCGTACATCAAGATGGTTGCGGGTAAACCCGCAATTCGCTTAGTAATTCGTCTCTAGAGCGCTGGTTGGGCTGACAGGTCGGGTACATTTCCTGCAAAATAGCACGAACGTTCGTTTATTTGCATTTGGCCTGTTTTACCCCCGCGATGTCACCCACACCTCTCGAAAATTTTGCCGACGCTGATCTGCCCGAGCCGGGTGAGCCTGAGGGCCGCTTGGTTCACCGGGGCGCGTCTGCGCACCTGCGTGAAGGGGGCCGCGCGCTGCAAAAAGGCCAGCTAACCAAACAAGCCATTGTTGACGCCGCTTTGGGGCTGTCTACCCAGATTGGCCTGGAGGGCCTCTCCATCGGTGTGCTGGCTGAAGTGATGCGCATGAGCAAGTCGGGCGTGTTTGCGCATTTTGGTTCGCGTGAAGAGCTGCAAATATCGGTGATCCGTGAATACTTCAGCCGGTTTGAGCAGGAAATTTTTGCGCCCGCCATGCGCGCGCCACGCGGCTTGCCGCGGCTGGAGGCCTTGTTCGCCAACTGGATGAAACGGGTCGCGGTTGAAATCCAGTCCGGCTGCATCTTCATCAGTGGCGCGGTTGAGTTTGACGACCGCACCGGCCCGGTTCATGACGCGCTGGCCAGTTCGGTACAAACCTGGCTCAAGGCGGTATTTCGGGCGGTGGTGCAAGCCAAAGAGGCCGGGCATTTGGGTGCCGAGGCGGACGAACACCAAATTGCCTTTGAAATCCATGGCCTGATCTTGGCGCTGCATTACGAAGCACGTTTCCTCAAGCGGGTTGGGTCGATTGACCGCGCGGTGCAGGGCTTCGCCAACATCCTGAATCGCTATCGGCCTGACGGCCCCCCGGAATCACCCAAACGCGTGGCCAAAACGGTCCCGCGCAGCGTGCTTCAACCTTCCCCATCCTGAATCCATTCATTCCCAAGGAAAAACCATGCCTACCTATACCCCGCCCATCCGCGACATGAAGTTTGTGATGCACGAATTGTTCCACGTGGTGGATGAATTCAAAGCCATGCCCAAACATGCCGAGGTGGATGCCGAAACCATCAACGACGTGCTGGAAGGCGCTGGCCAGTTCGCCGCCGAAGTGACCTTCCCGTTGAACATCAGTGGCGACACCGAGGGCTGCAAATACGACCCGGTCACCCATGAAGTGACCACGCCCAAGGGGTTCAAGGCTGCTTACAAGCAGTACGTTGCGGCTGGATGGCCTGGGCTCAGCTCTGACCCGGCCTTTGGCGGCCAGGGTTTGCCGTTGGTGGTGAGCCAGTGCTTCCAGGAAATGCTGAACAGCGCCAACCAAGCCTGGACGATGTACCCCGGCCTCACGCATGGAGCCTATGCCTCTGTGCATACCTATGGCACGCCCGAGCAGCAGGCCAAATACCTGCACAAGATGACCAGCGGCGAATGGACTGGCACCATGTGCCTGACCGAGCCGCATTGCGGCACCGATCTGGGCCTGATGCGCACCAAGGCCGAAGCCCTGCCCGATGGCACCTACAAAATCACCGGCAACAAGATCTTCATCAGCGCCGGTGAACACGACATGGCCGACAACATCATCCACCTGGTGCTGGCCCGTCTCACCGACGCGCCGCCCGGCATCAAGGGCGTGAGCCTGTTCATCGTGCCCAAATTCAATGTCAACACCGATGGCAGCATCGGCAGCCGCAACAACATCTACTGTGGCGGCCTAGAGCACAAAATGGGCATCCATGGCAATGCTACGGCGCAAATCGTCCTTGACGGTGCCATTGGCACCATGGTGGGCCAACCCAACAAGGGCATGCAGGGCATGTTTGTGATGATGAACGCCGCCCGCCTGGGTGTCGGCAACCAGTCACTCGGCCTGACCGAGGTGGCCTACCAAAATGCGCTGGCCTATGCCAAAGACCGCATCCAGATGCGCTCCCTGAGTGGCGTCAAGGCCAAAGACAAACCGGCCGACCCGATCATCGTGCACCCCGATGTACGCAAGATGCTGCTCACCGCCCGCGCGTATGCCGAAGGCGGCCGTGCACTGGCCATTTATTGCTCGGTGCTGCTGGAGAAAGTGTATTACCACCCCGATGAAAAGGTGCGCAAAGACAGCGACGAAATGCTCTCGCTGCTAACCCCCATCGTCAAGGGTTTCCTGACCGACAACGGCTTTCAGTCTGCCACGATATGTCAGCAGGTTTTTGGTGGGCATGGCTACATCAAGGAATGGGGCATGGAGCAGTTTGTGCGCGACGCGCGTATCAACATGATTTATGAGGGCACCAACACCATTCAGGCGCTCGATTTGCTGGGCCGCAAGGTTTTGGGCAACAACGGTGCCACCTTGCGCAAATTTGGCAAACTGATTGCAGCCCTGGTGGAAGTAGAAGGCGTGAATGAAAAGATGTCGGAATTCATCACTCCCATCGCCATTCTGGGTGACCAGATGACCAAGTTCACCACCGAGCTGGGCTTCAAGGGCATGCAAAACGCTGATGAAGTAGGTGCCGCTGCGGTGGATTATTTGCGCGTTGCCGGGCACCTTGTGTTTGGCTACTTCTGGGCCCGCATGGCGCAGGTTGCGCTGCGTGAGATTGCCGCTGGCAACCCAGACCCGTTTTACCTGGCCAAACTGCAAACAGCGCGGTTCTACTTCGCCAAGCTGTTCCCGGAAACAGCCTCCTTGATGCAAACCGCGCGTGCGGGTGCCAAGGTGCTGCTCGACACCGAAGCGGTGTTTGCCTGATCTGCCGACAACCATCCACGATTTCCAATTTATTACCCCACAGGAGCATGCATGAACCGTTCAGTCCAGTCATTGATCGCAGTCTCGTTGTCAGTTGTCGGTGGCCTCTGCCTGGCGCAAATGTCGCCCGTGGGCAACTGGCACACGGTGGATGACAAAACCGGTGAAATCAAGTCTGAAATCCGCATCGCCGAAAGTGCAGGGGTGTTGACCGGTGTGGTTGCCAAGCTGCTGAGAAAAGATGCCAAGCAGGATGCAGTGTGTGAAGACTGCACCGATGACCGCAAAGACAAACCCATCCTGGGCCTGCAAATCATCCGGGGGGCCAAGAAAAACCCGGAGAAGGAAGTGTGGGAAGGCGGCCGCATCCTGGACCCCGAGAACGGCAAAACCTATGGTCTGCGCATGACACCTATCGAGGGTGGTGCCAAGCTCGAAGTGCGCGGCTCCATCGGTCCGTTTGGCCGCACCCAAACCTGGGTGCGGGCGAAATAGCCGCCAGCCTTAACTGCTCGCGTATTCAAGGAAATCCATGTCCCGTTTTAATGTGAAAAAAGTCGCCGTATTGGGCGCAGGTGTGATGGGTGCACAAATTGCCGCACACCTGGTCAACGTCAAGGTGCCAGTAGTCCTGTTTGACTTGGCCTATGCGCCCAAGGAAGGCGCCCCGATCTTGCCAGGCGGCAAAAACGCCATCGTGGTCAAGGCCGTTGACGGGCTCAAAAAGCTCAAACCGTCGCCACTGGGCCTGGTGGACGATGCTGTATTGATTGGCCAGGCCAATTACGAGGAGCATCTGGAGCAGCTCAAGGGCTGCGATCTCATCATTGAAGCCATCGCCGAGCGCATGGACTGGAAGCTCGATCTTTACAAAAAGATAGCCCCCTTCATCGCGCCCCACGCCATCGTGGCCAGCAACACTTCGGGCTTGTCGATCACGGCCTTGAGCGAGGCATTTCCCCAAGAGATCAAGCCGCGCTTCTGCGGCATCCACTTCTTCAACCCGCCCCGCTACATGGCCCTGGTGGAGTTGATCAACACGCCCACCACCCAGGCCGCCATTCTGGATGACCTCGAAACCTTCGTCACCAGCACGCTGGGCAAAGGCGTGGTGCGCGCCAAAGATTCACCCAACTTCATCGCCAACCGGGTCGGCATCGCCGGCATGCTGGCGACGATGAAAGAAGTGGAAAATCATGGCCTGACGTTTGACGTGGTGGACGACCTCACCGGCAAAAAAATGGGCCGCGCCAGCTCGGGAACCTTCCGCACAGCAGACGTAGTGGGGCTAGACACAATGGCCCATGTCATTAAAACCCTGCAAGACACCTTGAGCCTTGAGACGGACCCCTTCTACGGCAGCTTTGCCACACCGCCGGTTTTGAAGGCTTTGCTGGAAAAAGGCAACTTGGGCCAAAAAACCAAAGCCGGTTTCTACCAACGACAGGGCCGCGACACCTTCCGTTTTGACCTGGCCAGCGGTGAATACGTGCCCGCAGGCCAAAAGGCCGATGAGGTGTATGCCCGCATGCTCAAAAAGCCGGCCGGTGAACGCTTGAAGCTGCTGCGCAACAGCGAAGGCGCACAGGGCCAATTTCTCTGGGCCATTTTGCGCAACAGCTTTCACTACGCAGCGGTTCATTTGGCATCGATTGCCGACAACGCGCGCGACGTGGATTTCTGCATGCGCTGGGGCTTTGGCATGAAGCAGGGCCCGTTTGAGCTGTGGCAGGAAGCCGGTTGGCTGGCAGTTGCCACTATGGTCAAAGAAGACATTGACGCGGGCAAGGCGCTGTGCAACGCCCCCTTGCCCGATTGGGTGTTCAACGGCCCGGTCGCGCAGGCCGGTGGTGTGCACACACCGCAAGGGTCGTGGAACCCGACCACCGGGCAGTTCGCGCCGGCGCGCCAATTGCCGGTGTACGCGCGCCAGCATTTCCCTGAGTCGGTGTTGGGTGCGAATGCGCCCAGCGCTGAAACGGCGGGCATCACCCTGCACGAAGACGAGGCCATCCGCTTGTGGACGCTGGACAAAAACGCCCATGGCGCATCCAGCCAGGTGGTCATTGCCTCCATCAAAACCAAGATGCATGCGATTGGCCCCGGTGTGGTGGAAGGCTTGGTACAAGCCATCGACCTCGCCGAAAAGGACTACCAGGGCCTGGTGATCTGGTCGCCCGACGAGATGTTCTCAGCCGGTGCAGACTTGCAAGCCATGTTGCCGGCCTTTCTGATGGCCGGTGTCAGCGCCATCGACGGAGCCGAGGCTGAAATGCAGCAGATGATGTTGCGCCTGCGTTATGCCAGTGTGCCGGTGGTGTCGGCCGTGCGTGGCCTGGCGCTGGGCGGTGGCTGCGAACTGGCCGTGTATTCCGCCAAGCGCGTGGTGGCGATGGAGAGTTACATCGGCCTGGTGGAAGTCGGCGTGGGCCTGGTGCCAGGGGCTGGCGGCCTCACGTACATCGCCCGCCGCGCCGCTGAAAACGCGGCCACTTCAACCGGCAAAGACCTGTTGCCCTTCTTGACCGAAGGCTTCACTGCTGCGGCCATGGCCAAGGTGGGTACCAGCGCGCTCGAATCGCGCAAACTGGGTTATGTGCTGGAGAGCGACACCATCGTTGCCCATAAGGATGAATTGCTGCACATCGCCATCAACGAAGCACTGGCGCTGTACGCCAGTGGTTACCGTGCGCCGCACCAACGCCTGTTCCCGGTTGCGGGCCGCAGCGGCAAGGCCACCATTTTGGGCCAGCTGGTCAACCTGCGCGATGGCGGTTTTGCCAGTGGGCATGACTTTCACATCGCAGCGCTGATTGCCGATGTGGTGACCGGTGGCGACGTAGACGCCGGTACTTTGGTCAGCGAGGAATACCTGATGGCGCTGGAGCGCAAGGCCTTTTGTTCTTTGCTCACGCATCCCAAAACGCAGGAACGCATCATGGGCATGATGAACACCGGTAAACCCGTCCGCAATTGATAAAGCTACTGCGCAACTGCCATGCGTCGTTGGGCGGTGCTCGAAATCCTCACGTACCTGAAGTACGCTGCGGTTTCTGCGCTCCGTCCGTCTAGCCTGACAGCTGCTCGCTACGCTTTCTCAAATGCGGACTTCATGATCCTTGCTTGAATTGATGGAACTTTTATGAAACAAATCCAAGAAGCCTATATTGTCGCCGCCACCCGCACGCCGATTGGCCGCTCGCACCGGGGGTTTTTCCGCAACATGCGGCCAGATGACCTGCTGGCGGTGGCGCTGAAATCGGCGATGGCCCAGGTACCGGGGCTCGACCCAAAGGCGGTAGAAGATGTGATCTGCGGTTGCGCCATACCCGAAGCGCAGCAGGGCCTGAACGTGGCCCGCATTGGTGCCATTCTGGCCGGGTTACCCAACAGCGTGGGCGGCATCACGGTGAACCGTTTTTGCGCTTCGGGTTTGAGCGCCGTGCAGATGGCGGCAGACCGCATTCGTGTGGGCGAGGCCGACGTGATGATCGCTGCTGGCGCAGAGAGCATGAGCATGGTGCCGATGATGGGCAATGCGCCCAGTTTGTCGCCGTCGGTCTTCACGAACACCGACGATGTTGAAAGTTATGGCATTGCCTATGGCATGGGCCTCACCGCCGAGAAGGTCGCCACACAGTGGAAGATCAGCCGTGACACACAGGACGAGTTTGCCTACCAGTCTCACATGAAGGCGCTTGCGGCCATGAAGGCGGGTGAGTTCGCGCAGGAAATGACAGCGGTTGAAGTAGCCGAACGCAGCGTCAATCTGGAAAGCGCTGAAGTCACGGTGCGAAAGCGCACGGTGAATTTGGACGAAGGGGCCCGGCCCGAAACCACAGTCGAAGGTTTGGGCAAATTGCGAGCGGTGTTTTCGGCGCGGGGCTCTGTCACCGCGGGTAACAGCTCACAAACCTCTGACGGCGCGGGCGCCTTGATTCTGGCCAGCGAAGCAGCGGTCAAACGTTTTGGCCTCAAACCCTTGGCCCGTTTCGTCAGTTACGCCAGCCGGGGTGTGCCTCCGCACATCATGGGTATCGGCCCCATTGAAGCCATCCCCGCTGCCCTGCGTTACGCCGGTTTGCAGCAAGATGACCTGGACTGGATCGAGTTGAACGAGGCCTTTGCGGCGCAGTCACTGGCCGTCATGCGCACCCTGGGCCTGGACCCGGCCAAAGTGAACCCCATGGGCGGTGCCATCGCTTTGGGCCACCCGCTGGGTGCCACCGGGGCCATTCGTGCGGCCACCGTGGTGCACGCCTTGCAGCGCAAAAACCTCAAGTACGGCATGGTCACCATGTGTGTTGGCATGGGGCAGGGAGCCGCAGGCATTTTTGAGCGGGTCTGATGACATTGCATGTTTTTGACGAAGCCATTGCACTTGCTGCTATAGGCGGCGATGCCTTCACGGGGCACAGCAGCCCTGCGTACGCCAATATGGTCGGGCCGTATGGCGGCATCATGGCAGCCCAAATGCTGAACGCAGTGATGCAACATCCGGCGCGCTTGGGAGAGCCGGTATCTTTTACCGTCAACTTTGCAGCGGCCCTGGCTGATGGGGTCTTCACCATCCATGCACGGCCGGCCCGCACCAACCGTTCCACCCAACATTGGGTGATTGAGTTGCAGCAAGGCGGCGAGGCGGTGGTGACAGCGACTGCCGTAACTGCCTTGCGGCGGGAGACCTTCAGCCTGAATGAAACGCTCATGCCGTCGGTTGCCGGACCAGCGACATTGAGCTCTACCACCCGCCATGCGCCGCTGGAATGGGTGAAGCGGTATGACATGCGGTTTTTGGCTGGCCCCATGCCGACCGACTGGGATGGCAGCGACAGCGGCAGCAGCCACAGCTTGCTGTGGATGCGTGATGCCGAACCTCGCCCCATTGACTATTGTTCCCTCACCGCGTTGGCCGATGTGTTTTTCCCCCGCATTTATGTGCGCAGACGCCAACGCGTGCCGATTGGCACGGTGACCATGACGGTCTATTACCATGCAGATGCAGCCCAACTCCACAACACCGGCACCGGGCATGTGCTGGGCCAGGCGCGCGCGCAGGCTTTTCGCAACGGTTTTTTTGACCAGTCGGCCCAGCTCTGGAATGAAGCGGGTGAATTGCTGGTCACGTCCCATCAACTCGTGTACTTCAAACAATGACCCAAACTGTCGATTTTTATTTTGATGTGGGCAGCCCTGCGGCTTACTTGGCCTACACCCAACTGCCCGCGATTTGTGCCACGGCCGGGGCCACCCTGAACTGGTGCCCCATGCTGTTGGGCGGTGTGTTCCAGGCCACCGGCAACCATTCGCCCGCCACCATTCCGGCCAAGGGTGCCTACATGTTCAACGACCTGAACCGCTTTGCCGCGCGTTATAGCGTGCCGTTTGCGCACAACCCGCACTTCCCCGTCAACACCCTGACGCTGATGCGTGCCGTTACCGGCCTCAAAATGCGTGAGGACCCGCGCTTTTTGGCCTTTGTGGAGGCGATCTTCAAAGCCATATGGGTGGAGCGGAAAAACATGAATGATCTGGCCGTGATGGGGCAGGTGCTGCACAACGCCGGGTTTGACGGTGCCGCCATGATGGCGCTGGTCAGCCAGCAAGAGGTGAAAGACCGGCTCAAAACCCTGACCGAGCGGGCCGTGCAGCGCGGCATTTTTGGCGCACCCACGATGTTTGTCGGCGAGCAGATGTTCTGGGGCCAAGACCGGCTGGATTTTGTGCAGCAAGCGCTGGCCTGACACCTCCCGCCCGCACGCAAACACACCCAATGGCCTGTTAACTATCCAGCAAAATTTGCAAAACCATGACCGATATCCTCACCCACACCGATGCCGGCGTTACCACCCTCACGCTGAACCGCCCAGACAAAAAAAACTCCATCACTGCCGCCATGTACGCAGCCATGGCCGATGCGCTGAACGCAGCCGCTGCTTACGCAACCGTGCGGGTGATGGTCATCCAGGGCCACGCCACCATCTTCAGCGCAGGCAATGACATTGGTGATTTCTTGAATGCTCCGGCCAGCTCCGACGAATCGCCGGTGTTCCGCTTTCTCAAAGCTATCTCCACCTTTCCGAAACCTCTGGTGGCTGCCGTGTGTGGCCCGGCAGTGGGGGTGGGCACCACGATGTTGTTCCACTGTGATTTGGTTTACGCTGGCGACAACGCCGCCTTCTCCATGCCGTTTGTCAACCTGGGCCTGGTGCCCGAAGCCGCCTCCAGCCTGCTGGTGCCCAACATGATGGGTTACCACCGCGCCGCTGAAGCGCTGCTGCTGGGCGAGCCCTTTATGGCCGAGGCCGCTTTGGAAGTGGGCCTGGTGAACCGCATCGTTCCACCCATGGAGTGCAACGGCATTGCGCAGGCGCAAGCGCGCGAGCTGGCGGCCAAACCCTTATCGTCATTGATCGAAACCAAACGCCTGATGAAAAAAGGCCAGGCCGATCAGGTCGCGGCCCAGATGGACGAAGAAAGTATCAGCTTCAGGAAACTCATGCGCGAACCCGCCGCCCGAGAAGCCTTCGCTTCGTTCATGGAAAAACGCAAGCCGGATTTCAGCAAATTTTGAGGTTGGGCTCTGGGCGGGTTCCCAAAACCGCACGCCCCTTGCCTTGTCGCCATGGCCGGGTTAAACGGCGCGGCGTTCGAGCCTTCGACAGCCTTCCTTCGACAAGCTCAGGACGAACGGCTGTCAGCCTTACTTCGTAATCCGCCCGGCCCACATCGCCTCGTCGGCCTGGATGTCGGCCTCCAACTCGTCAAGCTGCGGCTGTTTGAGTTTGGCCTTGGTGGCGGTGAAGGCCTCTTGGTGCAGCTTGCTGAGGTACACCGCGCGCGGCACCACGGCG
>JANOWY010000394.1:0-19246 GCA_031418135.1 Rhodoferax sp.
TTCAGGTGGCAAACCAACCGGCTTCAAGTTGTGTATTGGCCACCCGTGGGAATGGTTTGCCATGGTCAAAGCCATGCTGGAAACCGGCATCACGCCAGATTTCATTGTGGTGGACGGCGGCGAAGGCGGAACCGGTGCAGCGCCCCTGGAGTTCACCGATCATGTGGGTGTTCCGCTGCAAGAAGGGCTGCGCCTGGTCCACAACACCTTGATTGGTGCTGGCCTGCGCGGGCGCATCAAGATTGGCTGCGCTGGCAAAGTCATCAGCGCCTTTGACATCGCCCGCCTGATGGCGCTGGGCGCTGACTGGTGCAACAGCGCACGCGGCTTCATGTTTGCCCTGGGTTGCCTGCAAGCGCAAACCTGCCACACCGGGCACTGTCCCACTGGCGTATCCACACAAGACCCGGTGCGGCAAAAAGCACTGGTGGTGGGAGACAAGGCACAGCGCGTTTACAACTTTCACCAGCAGACTTTGCACGCACTCAAGGAAATGGTGCAAGCCGCCGGTCTGCAACACCCCAAAGACATCACCGCAGACCACATTGTGCGCAGGGGCAGCGATCAAAAGGTGCAGTTGCTGGCGCAAGCCATCCTGACACAAATGCCGCCCGGCGCACTGTTGCAGGAGGATTTGAGCGGCTTGTCGCCCATTTATGGGCTGTATTGGCCTGCAGCGTCAGCCCAGAGCTTTTTGGTCCAACTGGTGCCTGACGCTTGATCACGCCAGAACCGGCAACGGCGGCTTGAACTCATTCATGACACGCACCGACAGCCGGGCCAACCGTTTCGCCATACACAAGACGGCCTTGTCCTTGCTGATCAGCACCGTTTGATGCGCCACGGCAAGGTCTATAAACTTCTGGTCATCCGCATCCTTGCAGGTATAGACAGCTTTTTTTGCCTCGGGCTGCAGCGAAACCCAGGCATCGAAATGGGCCAAAACGTTAGAGCTTGGCAAGCCCGCTTGCAATAGCTTGGCGGCAATGTGCGGGTACGCCAGCACCAGGCGCAGTTCGTCACGCATGGGCAAAGTGGCGATCCATTGGCAGTGGCCAGACTGCAAGGTATCACGCAATACATCGGTTCGCGCGTCCCGGAAAACGAATAAGTCCAGCACGACATTGGTGTCGATCACTACCTTCATCATAGGCCCTGATACGTCGCTTGGCTGCAAACGCTCAGGCCTCGGGCATGGCCACGGGCACGCGCCGCGCAGTGATGTCAAACTTGAACATCCGGCATTCGATAGGCCCATTCCACAGGGGGACACGGCGGCTTTCCTTCATGCGCATTTTGCCAGGCAGTTTCAAATCAGGCGTCAGCAACCAGCCCGTCCAACCGGCGAAATGGGTTTTCCAGTGGGTCGCCAGCTTGCTGAAGAATTCACCGCTGTCTTGCCCAGCCAAATTTCCATCGGCCTGCGATTGCGGCAACTCGCGAGCACCAAACCGGCCGACTTCATGGCCTGAAGATCCCGCCACGCCAGCCACGGCAATCCGTTCGCCGTAGGGCGGGTTCAACAACATCACGCCAGCAGTAGCACAGGGCGGCAACCGTTGCAAGGCATCACCGCCCCGAAATTCGATCACATCGGCCACACCGGCGCGTTCGGCATTGCGCTGGGCAAAATCGACCATCCGGTGGGCAACATCGCTGCCATAAACCTGCACCCCGCGCTTTCGCTCATTGCGCTGCGCATCGGCCTTGATCGCCTCCCAGACATGGGGCTGGAAAGGCAGCATCTTCTCAAAGGCAAACCGGCGCAGGGAACCGGGTGCGATACGGCAGGCAATCTGGGCAGCTTCGATGGCGATGGTGCCACTGCCACAACAAGGGTCATACAAAGGCGGCACCGGGCCGTCACCCGCCGCCTCGGCTGCCCAGCCGCAGGCTTCCAGCATGGCGGCGGCCAGTGTTTCCTTCAGCGGCGCGTCACCTTTGTCTTCACGCCAGCCGCGCTTGAACAGAGGCTCGCCCGAGGTGTCGATGTACAGCGTGCAGGTGTCGGTGCTCAGGTGGGCGTAAATGCGAATATCGGGCCAACGCGTGTCCACGTCCGGGCGCACACCCTGGGCTTTGTCGCGGAAGCGGTCACACACCGCGTCTTTGATTTTGAGGGCGGCGAAATTCAGGCTGGTCAGCGGGCTGTGCTGGGCTGTCACTTCCACCTTGATACTTTGGCGGGGCGTGAACCAGGCCTCCCAGGCCACTGCGCTAGCGGCGCGGTACAGGTCGTCTTCGTGTCGATAGGGTGTGAGCGAGAGTTGCACCAGCACCCGTTGCGTCAGGCGGCTGTGCAAGTTAAGGCGCAAGGCATCGCGCCAGGATGCCTGCACCGTCACACCACCGCGCTGCTTTTGGGTTGGGGCTGGTGTGCCCATGACGCGCGTGACCTCGGCCAACAGGTAATCTTCAACGCCAGCGGCGCAGGGCAAAAACAGCGCAAGCTGGTTCATGGGTACTTTCAGGAGATGCGGCTGCGCATAAAACGTCAATTTTAGGCGGTCGCTGCGGGCCAAGCGGGCTGACCATTTGCGCTCTGGAGGCAGAGCGGCCCACTGTGCGCCCATAAAACGCTTTTGCAATACCATCAATCACAACGCTGTTCACGCGCACCCCGCGCAATTCGTCATGCCGCCTAACCCATGGAGACACCATGCCCCAATTGCCCGCTTTTTCAAAACGCCAATCAAAACGCCAGGCGCTCAGGCTTTTGGGTGCTTCCAGTTTGGCTCTTGCCTTGCCTCGTGCGGCTATCGCGCAAACCGGCAATTGGCCCAATCGGCCCGTAAAAATTGTCTTCCCGACCGGCCCCGGGGGCGCCAATGACGCAATCTTGCGCGTCATCAGCGTGAAGCTGCAAGAGATCTGGAAACAAAACGTCATCATCGACTTCAAGGCTGGCGCCGGCATCATCATCGGCACCGATTTCATCGCCAAGTCGGCACCCGACGGTTACACCCTGGGCATCGCTTTTGGCGCGTTGATGAGCACCTATATCCTGCAAGGGGCCAAACTGCCCTACGACACGCTCAAAGACATCACCGGGGTAACCGAAATCGGCAACACACCGTTTGGTCTGTATGCCCATCCCTCCTTTCCGCCCAACACGGTGCAAGAGGTGATCGCTTACGCCAAGGCCAACCCCGGCAAACTCGACTTCACGGCCACGCCCACCACTGGCGCCTCGCATTTGGCGGGCGAATTGTTCAACACGATGGCGGGCATCAAGATGACGCACATTGCCTACCGCGGCACGGCGGCCTCGCAAGTTGATGTGCTCAGTGGCCGTGTGCCGTTGTGGATTTCTTCCATCGGGGAGGAGTTGAAGGGCATGGTGGCCAATAAACAGCTCAAGGCGATTGCCACCACCGGGGCGACCCGCAGCGCCAACTTTCCCAACACACCTACGATTGCGGAAACCTTGCCCGATTTCAACGTGGTGGGCATTTTGGGGCTGATTGCGCCCTCAGGCATTCCGCGCGACGTGCGAGCCAAGATCAGCGCCGACTTTCACACGGCTGTGCAGTCGCCCGAGGTGCGCGACCGCATGGTGCAGTTGGGCATGACACCCTTGGGCTCCACACCCGAGCAGTTCAACGCGCGCATCGCCAGCGAAATTGAACGCTGGAGCAAAGTGATCAAGGAGGCGGGCATCACCTCTGGCAACTGAGGATTTCTCCAAAGAAAATTTACCTGCAGACACCCACCATGCAAAACACCGAACACACCATTTTTTTTGCAGGCCAGCGCCAAGATGGTTCCGCATACGGCTGGCAAAGCGGCCACCCGGATGACGACTTGGTACGGGTAGGCCCCGGCACCTTGTGTGGGGAATACATGCGGCGCTATTGGCAACCCTTTGCGCAAAGCAAAGACCTCACCACCACACCCAAAAACCTGCGCATTTTGGGTGAAGACCTGGTGATGTTCCGAGATGGCCAGGGCCGCGCGGGTGTGCTCACGCCGCGTTGCATTCACCGGGGTACCTCACTGTTTTACGGCAAGGTGGACGACCACGGCATCCGGTGCTGTTACCACGGCTGGCAGTTCGACGTGGAGGGCCGCTGCATCGACCAGCCGGCAGAACCTGCGGGCAGCACATTCAAAGACCGCGTGCGCCAACCCTGGTATCCGGTCGAAGAGCGTTACGGCCTGGCTTTCATCTACATGGGGCCGTTGAACAAGCGCCCTTTGCTGCCCAAATGGGATATTTTGGAGAACCCCTCAGCCGACCAGATGGTCGCCGCCATTGGCCCCAGCGGCATTGGCGTGGGGGGTGACGAAACGGTGACCAGCGTGCCCTGGAGCTGGTTTCAGGATTATGAAAACACCATGGATCCGTTCCATGTACCCATCTTGCACGCCAGCTTTACCGAAGTTCATTTTGACCCGCGCATGGCGATCCTGCCGCAGGTGACTTACAACCTGACTGATGTGGGCCTGAATTACAGCGCCTACCGCAGACTGGATGATGGCCGTGAAATGGATCGGGTCTCACCTTGCATGTTGCCCAACGCACGCAGTGTGCCCGACGTGCGTCTGCAAGCGGGCAACGCCACCCGTATTGGCTGGGTGGTACCGATGGACGATGCCAATCACCTGTTGTTTCACGCGTTCCTCACGCCCAAAGACAACCCCGGCTGGGTACGGGGCCGCATTCAGGATTGGGGCAAGATGAGCGATGAGGAGCGCCAACGTTTACCCGGTGACTGGGAGGCCCAGCTGGGCCAGGGGGCCATCACCCTGCACAGCGAAGAACACCTGGGGGCGAGTGACAAAGGCATCATCATGCTGCGCAGGCTGCTCAAAAAGCAAATGCAAATCGTGCGCGACGGTGGCGACCCGATGGGCCTGGTGTATGACCCGGCCCGGGTAGTGCTGAAAGCAGGCAGCGGTAATTTTTACCGCTAAGCTCAACCAGTTGCACCGCCGGGCACCACGACCCGGGGGTCTATCGAATTTGACCGACAAACCCCGGAACACCCACAAGGCCTGATGTCTTAGTGGTGTCGCCCACGTTGATTTCATTGAACGTGCCGGAGGTGTTGTTGGTCAGCGCATATTCAACCTTGGCAGCGCAGTCGCTCCAGATCAATTCCGCCGCGTTGGCCACACCACCGAATTTGCGGTAAAAAGGGCTGGAAAGCTCCAGCGTGCCCACCGTCAACTTGCCACCTGCCGCCAGCACCACATTCACTGTGCCGCCCTCCGTATAACTGCAGACAGTGCCACAACCACTGCCACCGCCTTTGAAGAACTTCAGGTTGTAGGTTTTGGCCAGCACGGCGTTCACCGTTGCGGCAGTGGTTTCGCCCGCAGGTGTGCAGGCACCGCCCGTGGTGGTTGCCGTGGTGGTCGTCGTTGCAGTTGTGGCACCGCTGCCGCCGCCGCCACAAGCTGCCAGCAGCGTGATACCAGCCAACAGGCCCAAAGTTAATTTAAGTGACATGATTTCATCCTTTCAATGCAAAACAAACGGGAAGATCAGCCTTGATTGGGCGCTGACAGAAACCGTCTGCGTATCCCCCGAATGAGGGGGTCTCGTGAATCGGGCGAACGTAGCCGATGCGCCCGACTGGCCTGCTACGATTGCGGGCCGTCTGATTGACCTAAGCCCAGCAACCCAAAATACCCCCTCGCCATGACATCATTCGCCATCATCGGACTCGGAAAAATGGGCGGCAATATGGCCCGCCGCCTGGTTCAAAAGGGCCTACGCGTAGCTGTTTTTGACCAGGATGTCGGCTTGACGCGATCACTCGCAGCTGAGCTGGGCTGCCCCGGCGCGGCCAGCGTTGCCGAATTGGTGGCCGGGTTGACGCCCGCAGCCGGTCAACCCAAAATCGTTTGGGTGATGTTGCCCAGCGGTGCCGTCACCGAAGCCATGGTGAACCAGCTGAGCGCCCTGTTGCGCCCAGGTGACTTGCTGGTGGACGGTGCGAATTCGATGTACAAAGATGCACAACGCCGCGCCGCTGCGCTCAAACCCCTGGGGATTGAGTTTGCCGATGCTGGCGTATCAGGCGGCGTTCACGGCCTAGCCAACGGCTACTGCCTGATGGTGGGCGGCTCCCCGATGGCGCTGCAACATCTACACCCCTATCTCACCGCGCTTTCGAGCGCGACGCCCGAGGCCCCGAACCAGGGTTGGCTGCACACTGGTCCGGTCAGCTCTGGCCATTATGTGAAGATGATCCACAACGGTATTGAATACGGCATGATGCAGGCCTTTGCCGAAGGTTTCGCCATGCTGGAGGCCAAAAAAGAATTTAACGTTAATTTAGCCGGCGTTAGCGAACTTTGGCGACACGGCAGCGTGGTTCGCTCGTGGCTACTCGATTTGACCGCGAGCGCGCTAAAAGCCGATGCCACTTTGAGCGGCATCAAGCCCCACGTGGCCGATTCAGGCGAAGGCCGTTGGACGGCTCAAGAGGCGATCGATTTGGGCATACCCACCCCGGTGATGAGCCTGGCCCTGATGATGCGGTTTGCATCACAAGGCCAAGATGAATTCGGCGCCAAGCTGCTGGCCAAGATGCGCCAGGGGTTTGGCGGGCATGCGGTACAAACGCACCCTGCCGATTGAACCCCTAATTGCCGAACGTGCCCGAATCGGTGCCATTCAGCGTCCAGCTACCACTAAATTTGCCGGTTTGCACATTCAGCGTGCCCACCCAGACCGCAGCGTCGGCGTTGCCGGTGTAGGCGTAGGTGGAGCCTGCACCCACCGTGGTGCTGATGGTGCCCGTAACGGTACCCGTATCGCCTGCGCTGGTGGTGTAACTGCCACTGGTGATGCTGCCACCGGTGCCGATGGTGAAGGTCCATGTACCCTTCATGGTGCCGACAAAAGTGCCCGAGTATTTACCCGCGAACAAACCATTGACACTGCTGCGCAGGTGAGTGGTGGCCTCGGCACCGGTAAACAGCTTGGCACCCGGTTTGACGGCGGTGATCAATGCGTCAATCGCGGCATCGGAGTCTTTGGCGAAATCAACCGCTTTGGCCGCGGCTGCGGTGGCAATGGCGGGGTCGATGGTGATTTTGCCGGTGGTGGGGTCGCTGCTGCTGATCGACATCAGGAAACGCACAATTTTGATGACTTGCGGGTGAGTTGGCGAAGAGCCCAAACCGACCAAATCAAGCGGCGAAACCACCGCCAAAGGTGAACTGACTTTGCCGATCACGATGCCACCCACCGAGAAGGTGACCGCCTCGCCCGCCGGGCACGTGTAAACGCCGCTCGCATCCGTGGTGCCGCTTAGCGCCGTGGCCGAGCCGCATTTGTAGCCCAAACCGCCAGTGGTGGCATCGACAAACTTGCCGCTCACCATGGCAGTCGTCACAGGCGTGGTAGTGGCCGCACTTCCGCTACCGCCACCGCCGCACGCCACCAGCACTGCAGCCACGGCCGCCAAACCCAATCCTGTCATGAACTTTTTCATCTCGCAACTCCTTTGAAGTGTTTAATTCGCAGAGAGATTTGTGCTTTTTTTACAGATACTCGGTCAAAAGCCAAAAAATTTTATTTAAATGAGTGTTTAGTTATATTTTTTATTAAATATATATCAATTTTGATATTAAATTATTAGCATATAATTTAATATTATTATGAACAAATATCCATTTTATTATTTTTTACATATAATATGCAGTTAAATTCAATCACTTCGAACTGATTTGCGAGCCGATGCACTCTGCAACACGCAACCAGCGCAATTTCTGCTTTAGGGTTTGAGCACATTCAGCATTTCGCGTTGCGCCGCTTTGACCATACCCACCACCTCGGCGCGATAAGCCACTGGGTCTGAGATCGTCGCTGTAAAGGTAAATTGCGCGTCGGCGCCGCTGCCGCCACCAATGCCCATGAGGGAGCCCAAAAGGCCGGGCCGTTGTTTGGCTTGCGGCTCCAACAGGGTGAAAAAATCAGTCCCGCCCGCCAATGATTCGCTGAACGACACCACCACGTCGCCATCTTTGGCGGGTGAGGCATTCGCCCCAAAATTACTGGTGTATCCCCCTGACGCTGATTCGCCCTTGGGATTGGCCGTCGGGCTGCGAAACGCCAGGCGCGATTGCCCGGCCATCAAGCCGGCCTGGGCGAAAGCGGTGCCTGTGTGTTTGTTGTGGCTGGTGCTGGAAAACCGGTCAACGGCGGCACTGGTCGAGCCCAAGGTCACCACATAGGTCGCCTTGACCACATGGGCGTTGAGCTCTTTGGCCAAGTCGACTTCGAGCCCCGGCAAGGCATAAATTTCACCAATCGAGATGCCCGACGGCCCGCCCTCAGTTGCGCTTTTTTGACCAAAACCACCCACCCACCCTTTGATCAGGCTCTTTAGTTGTGCGTTGAATTTGCCGGTTTCAAGGTTGTACGGCAAATAGGGCTTTAGGGCTGTCGCACTGACCAGCAACGTGTCACCGTTCAGGTTGGCAAATTTGGAAAAGTTGGCAATACCGGCCAGCTTGGTGATTTTGGGGTAGCTCGCGCTGCCAATCAGGGCCGATTCTGGTAGCACTTCAAAACCTTTGACCACCAAATCCGCCTTGAGCTGCAGGTAAATGGCATCGGCGATTTCAGCCAGCAAAACGTTGTCCATCTCGGGCATTTGCAGCATTGAGGACGAGCTGGTTTTAGCTGCAAACAGCCCGCTGGTATTGGTTTTTTCTCCCCCTTGCGAGGCCTGAAACGACACCATGACGCTGGATACAACCACCCGGTTGGTGGTGGCCAATGGCGCGGCGGTGCTGTCGGTTAGCAGAGCTTTAATTTGCACCGCCTGCCCGGCACCTGCAGCCCCTGCTACGGGCGCTGTGGTTTGCGCGTAGCCCTGCCCGCAAACCGCGAGCGCACCTGTGAGCACAGACATTGCCGCCACAGACTTTAAAACCCGCAAAAGTTTGGCCATGAAACCCCTTAATTGATGGTTGCTTTTGTCATGCAGCCAGTCTAGTGCCCGGCTTTCGCGCTGGGTACCCCTTGTTTAGGGAGGGTCGGTCGGATTGAGGTCGCACCTTCTGTGTTGAGGCGATACCAGCGATAGCTGGCCCATGCGCTTCGCATTAGATGGCGGCCTACAAACGAAACAGGCGCTGGAACCGGCCTCGTTGACCTTTACGCTGGGCGTCTGGGCAGGCTGGTTTTACGGGTCCGTCAACTGCACTTGCGCCGGGCAATACAGGCGATGCACAGTGCGTTGGTTGGCACGGATCGGCGGTAAAAACCGGACACCAGCAACCTTCAAAGACAGAAAATTTTAATATAATTAAATTATATATGTCTATATTATATATATTTTTACTACAAAAAATATATCAAACTATGTAATTAATAGAAGAACAAATAACTATTTTTACACAGCATAATAATTTACACTAGATACTAAAGCGTTTTACGCAAATTGGTCGGCGCAATTTTGAGCGCCTCGCGGTATTTGGCCACCGTGCGACGGGCGCATTCGATGCCCTGCTCTTTGAGCATCAACGAAATCTGGCTGTCACTCAGGGGTTTTTTGGGCGGCTCGGCGGCGACAAACTGGGCGATCAGTGCGCGAACGGCGGTGCTGCTGGCATTGCCGCCGGTTTCTGTCACCAAACTGCTGCCAAAAAAGTACTTCAGCTCAAACGTGCCAAACGGCGTGGCCATGAACTTGGCGGTGGTCACCCGGCTGATGGTGCTTTCATGCAGGCCCAGCTCGTCAGCAATTTCACGCAGCACCAGGGGCCGCATGGCCAAGGCACCGTGCAAAAAGAAGTTCTTTTGCCGCTCCACGATAGCGTTGCAAACCCGCAAAATCGTGTCAAACCGCTGCTGAATGTTCTTGATGAACCAGCGCGCCTCTTGCAGTCGTTGCTGCATGGCCGCGTGGCTGGCGGCGTCTTTGCCACCGCGCCCGCCTTTGAGCGCCGCCGCGTAAATGTCATGCACCCGCAGGCGCGGCATAACCTCTTGGTTGAGCTGCACCCGAAAGCGTGTGTTGGAGCCACTGCCGGTTTTAAGCACAATAACGTCTGGAATGACGACATTTCGCCCCAGATCAAGAAACTTACGACCTGGTTTGGGTTCGAGATGGCTGATGAGTTCGATCGCCTCTCGCACCGCCAGATCGGTGGTTTCACAGGTTTGTAGCAACCGCTTGATGTCGCGTCGCGCCAGCAGGTCAATGGGTTGGGCGCAAATCAGCAAGGCGAGATCGATTTTTTCTTGTTGTTTGCTGCGCTGAGACAAGGTCAGCAGCCGATCCTCCAAGGCGCGGTTCATGGTTTGCAATTGCAAGGTCAGGCATTCCGCCAAGTTGCGGGCGCCCACACCCGCCGGTTCCAGGCTGTGCAGCAAGCCCAAAGCCACAGTAAAGTGGTGGATCAGGTTTTCCAGCTCTTCTTCGCGTTCCGCCGCGTCCATACCTGCGCTGGTGGCCATCAACCCCAGCGCGAGTTCGTACAGGCTGTCCTCCAAGTAACCATCGTCGTTGAGCGATTCAATCAGGAAGCGCAGTGCCATGCTGTCAGCTTCAGAGAGCCGCAGACCCAAAGCTTGGCGATGCAGAAAACTTTGCAGCGATTCTTGCTGGCGGGCCAGCTCGGTGGCATCCATCTCGCTGCCTTCGCCATTGCTCAGGTTGTTGCCCGACGCAGCTGCTTCGCCACCCCACTCTTTGTCATCGGGGGCGATGTCATGGCCGCCATCGCCGTCCCAATCCTGGCCGTCATCAGCCGTCAAAGGGGTCGCTTCGTCGCTGTTTTGCGTGACTGATGCGGTCGATTCGGTGTAATCTGAGCCTGAACTACCGCTGTATTCGGCCTCGCGGTCATCGTCGGCCACCTTGGCATCGGCCTTTTGCAAACCGAATTCTTCCCTTTGGGCCTCCTCAAACTGGCGCTCCAAAAACGGGTTTTCATCGAGCATCTGTTCGACTTCTTGCCCCAGCTCCAGCGTGGAAAGCTGCAACAGCCGAATCGACTGCTGCAACTGGGGCGTGAGCGCCAAATGCTGCGAAACCCGCAGCGAAAGCGACGGCTTCATCGCCATACAGCCACCTCGGCGGGCAGCGACGACACGAACTGACGGAGCGTTGGGGCAAGGTTTCGCCGCCGGGCCGCCCCAAGGCGAAATGCGGCCCCCTCAGGGGGCAGGGAGTTACACGAAGTGAACGACCGTGGGGTCAACATGGTTACATCCGGAAGATTTCACCCAGGTACACGCGCCGAACATCGGAATTTCCGACAATTTCAGCGGGCGTGCCCTTGGCCAACACATGGCCTTCATTGATGATGTAAGCGTGGTCACAAATGCCCAGGGTTTCGCGCACGTTGTGGTCGGTGATCAGCACGCCAATGCCCCGGTTTTTCAGGAAGGCGATGATGCGCTGGATCTCGATCACCGCAATCGGGTCGATGCCTGCAAACGGCTCGTCCAGCAAAATGAAGCGTGGCTGGGTGGCCAAGGCTCGGGCAATCTCCACACGCCGCCGCTCACCGCCCGAAAGCGCCAGGGCTGGCGACTGGCGAAGGTGCTCCACCCGCAACTCCTGCAACAGGCTGGTGAGGCGTTTCTCGATTTCGTCGCGGCTGAGCTCTTTGCCAGTCAGCGGGCCTTCCTGGTAACGTTGCAGTTCGAGCACTGCCCGCACGTTTTCTTCGACATTCAGTTTGCGGAAAATCGACGCTTCTTGCGGCAAATAACTCAAGCCCAAGCGCGCGCGGCGGTGAATCGGCATGTGCTCGACGGATTTGCCATCGATCAGAATGTCACCAGCACTGGACCGCACCAGGCCCACGATCATGTAAAAAGAAGTGGTTTTGCCTGCGCCATTGGGGCCCAACAAACCCACGATTTCGCCTTTGTTGACCGTGAGCGACACGTCTTTGACCACCTTGCGGCTGCCATAATATTTTTGCAGGTTGCGCGCCTCCAGGCGGCTGGTTTCACCCGATGGGGCAGCACGCGCTGAGTGCCCAGCTTGAACTGCCGGGCCAACGGAATCCGCGTCGGGGGTTTGGCCTATTGCAGCTGTGCCGGATGCATCGGCTTTCGCGGCTTTTGCGAGTTCTAAGGCCTGTGCGCCCGCTGGTGCCGATACCCAGGCCATTACTTCTTTACCGCCCCAATGCCGGGGGACGTTTGCAACACCGGCCCGGAGCCAGGTGCAGTTGCCGGAAAGTTGGCAGGGGCCGAGCTATCAGGCTTGGGGATCAACATGGCACGAATTCGTCCACCCGGCGCGCCTGGTGTGCCTTTGGCGGCACCACCGTCGATGGTAAACACGTCCACCGTGTTGTCATACACGATGACGCCGCCGCTCATTTCATCATTCAGCACCGCACCTTTGAAGCGCCTCAGAACGGCGCGTTTGACGAACTTGACGGTGTCGGCCTTGCCATCGTATTCAATGATTTCACCTTCACCTTCGATGAATTCGTCCACTCCGTCACGCTTTTGCCGAAAAAACGCCACTTGGCCCGTTTCGGCAAGTACCGTGCCGTATTGGTAACCTTGGGGGTCTTGCCGCACGTCCAACTGCCCACCCTTGATGATGATGCTGCCCTTGGTCAGCACGACCTTGCCGGTGAAAACGCTTATTTGTTTTAAATCGTCATATCGAAGCGCATCGGCCTCGATGTTCATGGGCTTGTTGCGGTCCGCTTTTTCGGCCAAAGCAAGGCCCGTGCCTGCTGTCAACACCACGGTCATCACACCCGGCAATGCGAGCCGTACCAGGCCCCCTACGCCAACATTGCCTGCGTCAAACGCCAATGACGGCTTGGGGTGGAGCACCAAGGCATGAATCTTGCTCTTAACTAAATAAAAAGGCATCGTGACATTGTAGCCACGCGAAAAGACAGCCGATTCAACCGTCAGCAGTGATCGCCTCAATCAACTTCTTCAACACGGCATCGGCCTGGTCATTTGCCACTTGACAGGTACCTGCAGCTTCGTGTCCGCCCCCCTGAAAAGCCAGCATCAGCGCACCGATATCGGTGTTGGAGCTGCGGTTAACGATGGATTTGCCCGTTGCGAACACGGTATTTTGCTTTTGCACGCCCCACATGACATGAATCGAAATGTTGGCCTGCGGGAACAAGGCATAAATCAGGAAGCGGTTGGTGGCGTAGATGGTTTCTTCGTCGCGCAAGTCCAGAACTGCCAAATTGCCGATGATTCGGGTGCACCGCTTGATCTGTTTTTGCGCCCGTTCCGCATGGTAAAAATACAAATCAACCCGTTCTTCAACATCCGGCAATTGCAAAATGTCTTCAATGCCGTGGTCCGCGCAATAGTTGATGAGGTCCAGCATGAGCTGGTAATTGCTCACCCGAAACTCGCGGAAACGCCCCAGCCCGGTGCGGGAATCCATCAAATAATTCAGCAACACCCAGCCTTTCGGGTCAAGAATTTCATCCAGGGTGAAATCGGCCGAATCACCTTTGTCTACCGCGTACATCATGGCATCCCACGCCGCCGGAAACCGCTTGCTGCCACCGTAACTCTCGTACACCACCCGGGCGGCCGAGGGCGCGTCTTTGTGAATCACATGGTTGTCACGCGGCTCGTCATTGCGCAGCAGTTCTGAAGCATGGTGGTCAAACACCAGGTGGGCGCCCGCCACATACGGCAGATTGGTGGTGATGTCGCGCGGCGTAATCTCGATCTTGCCGTCTTGCATGTCTTTGGGATGAACAAACAGGATGTCGTCGATCATCTCAAGTTCATTCAAAAGGACGGCACATACCAAGCCATCAAAATCACTGCGGGTGACAAGGCGGAATTTTGGGTCAGACATGCGGGCCTCCGGGTAGGAGGCTCAATGTTATCTCTGAAATTGCCCCCACAGTCGCCCACTGCGTGTGGCTCCTTGCCCCCCCGAGGGGGCCTCTCCTTGCTTGGGGCTGCCCGGCGCTGCGGAGGGTTACCGCTTGGCGCGGACTTCGCCGATCAGGAAATCCACGGTTTGCAAGGCGCGATCCATGTTTTTGGACAGGGTGCCGTCAGTGTAAAAACGGCCCGCCACACCGAGCGCAGGAACACCTTCCACGCGGTAGAGGTTTTGCAGCTGGGTAGCTTTGGTAACTTTGGTCGACACGCTGAAGGAGTTGTATTGCTCCATGAATTTGGCTTTGTCAACGCCTTGTTCGGCCACCCAATCTGCAATTTGCGGCCCGGTGTCCATGGGCTTTTTCTGTACGTGAATCGTGGCAAACACGCGGGCGTGCAATTTGTCGAGTTGGCCCATCGCCTCCAGCGCGTAGAAGAGGCGTTGCAGAGGCGCGAAATCGTCGCGGAAACCCACCGGCACCCTGCGCAATGCCACATCGGAGGGCAGTTTTTTAATCCAGGCTTCAAGCGCCGGCTCAAAGGCATTGCAATGCGGGCATTTGTACCAAAAGAATTCCACCACTTCGATCTTGCCACCAGCGGTTTCAACCGGTGCGTGTTTGTCAAGCACCAGGTAATCGGCCCCCGCATCCGGCTTGCGCGCCTGCGCAAAGGCACCGGTTGCATGCAACCCAATCAAGCCCGCACTGGCGGCCACTGTAAATTCACGACGTTTCATGCTCACACTCCATCAAAATATTTGCCAACTTCACCCATCAAAGCCAACTTGCACTGACTGACCCACCGAACCGTACAAAGTTCAACGTTGCACCCGCACCAATGCGGTATCCATGCCAGAAGCGTCCATGCGCTCCTTGGCTTTGTCAGCATCTTCCTTCTTGTCAAACGGGCCTACCCGCACCCGAAAAATAGGCCGCCCTGACTGTTCCCTTTCAGTCACCTTGGCTTCAATCCCGCTCAGCGAGAGCTTGGCCCGCCAACTTTCGGCATCCTCCACCGTGCGGTAGGCACCCACCTGAATAAAGTAGGTAAACGGATCAACCCCGCCGGCGGATGACTTGGCTTTGGCCAAATCGCCAATTGGATCGGCAGTAACAGCAGGTTTCGGGTCGGGTTTTACATCTGGCTTGGCAACCGGTGCGGTTGCGGCCTTGACGTCGGGCTTGCCAACTTCGGCCTTGGCGGGTTCTGGCTTGGCACTTTCTTTGGGGGTGTCTTTTGCCGCCTCTGCGCCGACAGCAGCCGATGCCGCCAGAGCTGGTTTGGCCAGCTGCTTGCCGTACATGGGCGCGTTTGGATCCCAGCCTTTGTTCTTCTTGGCTTCCGCGGCATCTTGCTCAGCCGAACGGCTTTGCCCCTTGTTCACGAAGGGGATGGGCACTTTGGTGACGTACACCGCGACACCCAAAGCCAGCCCCAGGCCCACCACCAGCCCGATGATGATGCCGATCACGGTATTTCCTTGCTGCCTGGTCATGCTTGTTTGATGGATTGCTTGCACGGGACTCACCTTTTCACATTTTCACGGGTGCGCTTACACCCAATACGGCCAAGCCATTGTGCAATACCTGCGCGGTGGCTGCCACCAGCGCCAAGCGCGCTGTCTTAACACGCACGTCATCGACCAGAATGCGTTCGGCATCGTAATAGCTGTGGTAGGCCGCGCCCAGCTCACGCAGGTAAAAAGTCACGTCATGGGGCGAAAAATCTTGTGCGGCCGCCGTCAGCATGTCGGGGTATTTGGCCAACAAAAGCATCAGAGCCTGCGCTTGCGGGCTCTCCAAAGGGCTCAGGTCGGCCCCTTGAAGCCTGGCAATATCGCCGCGGTCCTTCTCACGCCAGGCCGCCAGCACCGAACAGATCCGGGCATGGGCATACTGCACGTAATACACTGGGTTGTCGTTGTTCTTCTGAACTGCCAAATCCACATCGAACGTGTATTCGGTGTCGGGCTTGCGGCTGAGCAAAAAGAACCGCACAGCATCTTTGCTGGTCCACTCGATCAAATCGCGCAGGGTGACGTAACTGCCGGCGCGTTTGGAGATTTTGACTTCTTCGCCGCCCTTCACCACCCGCACCATGGTGTGCAGCACGTAATCGGGATAGCCCTGCGGAATGCCTACGTTGGCGGCTTGCAGGCCTGCGCGCACCCGCGCAATCGTGCCGTGGTGGTCGGTGCCCTGGATGTTCACCACCTTGGTGAAGCCGCGTTCCCATTTGGCGATGTGGTAGGCCACGTCGGGCACAAAATACGTGAAGCTGCCGTCGGTTTTCTTCATCACACGGTCTTTGTCGTCGCCGTAGTCGGTGGACTTCAGCCACAAGGCACCGTCTTTTTCATAGGTTTTGCCCGCGTCCACCAGTTTTTGCACCGTACTGGCCACGCGCCCGCTGGTGTACAGGCTGGACTCCAGGTAATATTTGTCAAACCGGACAGCGAAGGCCTTCAAATCTAGGTCTTGCTCGTGGCGCAGGTAGGCCACGGCGAATTCGCGCATGCCGTCCAAATCTTGAATATTGCCCGACGCGGTGAAGGCGCGGTCATCGGATTTGACTGTTTTTTTGGCCAAAAAATCCGCGGCAATGTCGGCAATATAGTCGCCGTTGTAAGCCTGTGCGTTGTCACCGCAGGGCCACTGGGCATCGCCTGGTTTGAAACCCTGCGCACGTAACTGCGTACTGGTGGCCAAGGTGTTGATCTGCACGCCCGCGTCGTTGTAATAGAACTCGCGGTAGACGTCCCAGCCCTGGGTTTGAAACAGGTTGCAAATGGCGTCACCCAAAGCAGCTTGGCGACCATGGCCCACATGCAGCGGCCCGGTCGGGTTGGCCGAAACAAATTCGACCAGCACGCGCTGGCCGTTGGCAGGCTGCCAGCCAAACTGCTCACCTTGCGCCAACACGTCCTGCACAATTTGCTGCTTGGCCGCCGCCTTGAGCCGGATGTTGATGAAGCCCGGGCCGGCGATGTCAATCGCTTCCACCCATTGCGCGAAGGCCGGGCTTGCCAACAAACCCAGGCGAAGGTTCTCGGCCACTTGCCGCGGGTTGGCTTTGAGCGGCTTGGCCAACTGCATGGCCGCCGTGGTAGCCAGATCGCCATGCGATGCCAATTTGGGGGATTCAAACACGGCGCGTGCACCAGCGCCAGGGGAGAGTTTCTCCAGTTCGCCAGCCAGCGCCTGGAGCAGTTCATTTTTTGCAGACAACATCTACCGGATTTTACGGGCCTGGGTTGCCGGGCTTTGCGCTCTGGGCAAACACCCTGTCATCCGGATTGCATTTGGCAACGTTATGTGCTGGAATCCGCCTCGGGATTCAGGATACAACCGGAATTAGCCCCACTTAACCATTCAAAAGGACCATCATGAAACAACTGTTCGCTGTACTTGCCTTGGGTTTGACGCTGTCTTTTGGAGCCGTTACCGCTGCCCACGCCGCCGACGACGCCAAAACCAAACAGCAAAGCAAAATGTCCACTTGCAATGCCGATGCCGGCGACAAAAAAGGTGACGAACGCAAAGCCTTCATGAAATCCTGCCTCAGCGCCAAGCCCACAGCTGCCGCACCCAGCGCAGCCTGCGAAAAGTCTGCCGCAGACAAGAAACTGGCCGGTGCCGCCAAAGGCAGCCACATCAAGAAATGCATGGCTGACGAAATGGCCGCCAAGAAGTAAGCCGCTCAAGCGCCTTCAAAAGCCCTGTCAGATATCTGGCAGGGCTTTTTGCCTATTGGTAAACATAATATATGCATAGTTAGCTATCTATTTAATAGCTTTTTTGATTTGCACGTTATCTTTGCGGAGGCCACCCGAACCCCCCTTAGCGCCCCTGACGCTCAACCGTCGCGGGCCCTTCGGGCGAAACCACTTTGGTGAAACAGGGGTTCCTTGATCGAACTCCCACGATGCTTATTGCGGTGAATGGGGACATCTTGTTTGGCGGTTTGCATTTCGCATCGGGTAAGCTTGAAATTCGCGGTCGGAGCGATATCGTCATTCCCAAAGAATGGCTTGAAACTTCTTTTCTCGGTAGCTCGCTAACCTATGAGCTAACAGCGAAGGGCGAGTTCATTCTTCATTCTCATCAAGGCATTGGCTCACACGCCATCGCGCAACCCGTGGGGCTGCCTCTAGTCGGGAGGTTCGGTAGTCGTTCAATTGAGTGCACGCGTGGCTAGCCATATTCGGTCGATCGGGTCAGCCCACTCGACATCAGGTTGCCACTGCGCGGCACCTGGTACGCGTCGGTACCTCAGTTAACTGACTCGCCGACGCAGCGTTCGATACGGAGATACCGTCGTCGCGTTTTTTCGTCTGCAGTAGGCTGGCCTTCAACCCCTCCTCACCCTTTTCCGCCAGCGGGGCATTACGCCGTCCCGACGATTTCTGCGCCATGGCGCCGCAGGCGACGCGGGTTACGCACCATGAGGAGCGGCGGCGCGATGCCTCGCTGGCGGAACGGCGGTCGATCTTGCCGCGCTCTCAATGGCCTTTGGACGTTGAAACTCCAAACGATGACCCGGCGTTGCGGGGGTTCGGGCGGCCTTCGCCAAGTGAACGAAAACCAGTCAATACGCCAGCGTCGCCAACGACCGCAACTCCTCTGGCGTGGTGGAGGGCAAGCCAAAAAATTCAAGGTATGCCGGAATCTGTTCGAACAGCATGTCGGTGCCCACCTGAAAACGGCAGCCACGGGCCTGGGCGGCTTTGAGGAAGGCGGTCATCTCGGACTTCATCACCACTTCACCCACAAAGGTGCCGGGGGCCACACGCGACATGTCCATCGGCATGGGGTCGCCCTCGTTCATGCCCATGGGGGTGGCGTTCACCACCACATCAAAACCGGCGGGGTCATTGGAACCCGTCTGCACTTGCAGGCTGGGGTAATGCTTTGTGAGGCGTTCGCCAAGGCCTTGCGCTGACGCGGCATGCACGTCAAACAGGGCCATTCTGGCGACGCCCGCAGCAGCCAAAGACGCCGCAATGGCCGAGCCCACGCCACCACAGCCGACCACCAGCACGCTGGCACCCTTGAGCGCGACGCCCTTGCGCAGGACGCCGCGCACGAAACCTTCGCCGTCGAACATGTCGCCCTGCAACTGGCCGTTGGGGCCCAGCCGCACCGCATTGCAGGCACCGGCAATGGCGGCCATGGGGAGCACCTCATCGAGCAGGCCGATGGTGGTTATTTTGTGAGGCATGGTGATCAGCGCGCCGCGGATATTGCTCAAGCGGAACACCAGTTTCAGGAACACCGGAAAATCCGCCGGCCTGCACCCCATGGGAATCACCCGCGCATTCACCCTGGCTTTGTCAAACCAGGGGTTGTAGATCATCGGTGCCTTGAAGCTATGGGTCGGGAACCCGATGTGGGCAATCAGCTCGGTGTGGCCGTTGATGATGCC
>JANOWY010000395.1:0-7808 GCA_031418135.1 Rhodoferax sp.
AACGGCCTGCTCTCCTTCTTGCCGTCTGTGGGCACCGACCACCCGGCGGATTTTGGGGCCGACGTGGTGTACGCGGGTGCGGGCAATGACTTTGCCTGGGGCGGACGAGGCAATGATGTGCTGTTTGGCGAAGCCGGAGACGACCAGCTCAGCGGCAATGGCGACAACGATGCGCTGTTTGGCGGCGCTGGGCGCGATTTGCTGCAAGGCGATGGCATTGAAATCTCGGGCGAAGCCGAGAGTTTTGCGGGTGACGATTACCTGGATGGTGGTGCCGAAGCGGACGACCTGTTCGGCGGCGCAGGCAATGATATTTTGGTGGGCGGCAGTGGCGACGATTACCTGGTGGGGGGCGCGGGGCAGGATGTGTATGTGTTCAACCTGGGTGATGGGGTGGACGTGGTGGTGGACGATTTGGCCGAGAACAACATTCTGCGCTTTGGGGCTGGCTTTGATGCCAACAGCGTCACCTTGCGCAAGGGCTCGCTGATGCTGGATTTTGGGGGAGGGGATGCGGTGCACATTGAAGGCTTCAAAGCCAACGATGCGTTGAACAGTGCGGCCAACCTGGGTTTTGAGTTTGCCGATGGCACCCAGCTGTCGGGCCGGGAGCTGCTGGCGCGGGGGTTTGACTACACCGGCACAGCGCTGGCCGATGACTATGTGGGCACCAGCGTCACCGACCGCATCAGCGGCCTGGCCGGGCGGGATGTGTTGGTGGGTGGCGGCGGTGATGACCTGGTGCAAGGCGGCGACGGCAATGACGGGCTCTACGGTGACGATGTGGCACCCACAGCCGAGCAGCCCTTGGGAGCCCATTTGGTAGAACTGACACAACACGGCAAAGACACCCTGGAAGGTGGCGCTGGCCATGATTACCTGGAGGGCGGCGGCAATGACGACGTGCTGCGGGGTGGCGACGGCGATGACTTGCTTAACGGCGGCGAAGGCCATGACCGCTTGGACGGAGGCGCGGGCACCAACCTGTTGCAAGGGGGTTCGGGGGACGACGTGTATGAAATCCGTTCGGCGGACGTGACCCTGGGGGTGGATGCGGGTACCGGGCAAGCCACGGTAACCACCTTCATTGACGACGGTGTGGGCGCGAACAGTGTTGAAATCGACACGCTGCGGGCTGGTGTGGTGGCATTTGCCGGTGCCGACGGCGTGGGTCTGCGTTGGCTGGCGCCTACAGGCGAAGCCGGCATTTACCTCAACGGCCGACAGGCTGCTGGCACTACAACCGTGCATTTTGCGGACGGCGCAACAGCCAGTGTGCAACGCTTGGCGGGGGATACCCTGGATGTGGTGGTGTCGGCGGTGGCCGACGATGCCCAGGCCACTGTGTTTGGCGGCAAACTGGACGACACCCTGGTGGTAAATGGCCGAGGCAGCCGCGTGATGGGCGGCAAGGGCAATGACACCCTTGCCCTGTTTGGCCATGCGCTACAGCTGGATTACACCCAAGGCGATGGTGTGGACACCCTTACTGGCACGTCTTATGAAAGCGCGCTGGCCTTGCACGGCAGTTTTGATTCGAATGCCCTGGCGCTTGAAAAAGCCGCTGATGGCAGCTTGGCGCTTCAATTGGGCGGTGGCGAAAGCATTCATTTGGGCCTGGACACCCAGGCATTGGCTACGGCTCATCTGATTGACAATTTTGTGTTTGACGACGGCACCAGCGTGACCTACGCAGACCTGTTGGCGCGGGGTGTCACACTGGTAGGCACGGAGCAAGACGATTGGCTGCAGGGTACCGATGTGGATGACCGGGTACAGTTGTTGGCGGGAACCGACGCGGTACTTACTGGTGCCGGCAACGACACCATTTTCAGCGGCACCGGTTTGAAGCAGATCAATGGTGGCATGGGGGACGACTCCTATGTTTTGCAAGCCGGCAGTGACAACTGGCTGCAAGACAGCCAAGGCAGCAACACCGTTCGCCTTGCCGTTGCCCAAGACTGGAGCCAGGTCACCCTGAGCCGCCCAGACAGCCAAGCCAATGACTTGCTGCTCACCGTAACCGATGCGGGCGGTACCCCGCAGACGCTGGCGCGGCTTGAGGGTGCGCTGCTGAATACCGACAAATTTACCGTTGAGTTGGGTGGCGGCCAAACCACCAGCCTGGCGACGCTGGTTGCCGCCCTGCCCGCGATGGCCATCGTGGGCGATTCTGCCAATAACGTAATAGGCGGCAGCGACGCGGGCACGGTGGTGGACGCGGGCGATGGCGATGATGTTGTAACCGGTGGCGCGGCATCTGACTGGCTGGTGGGCGGCACTGGCAACGACACGATCAGCGGCGGTGCGGGTGCCGATGTGCTGTTTGGCAGCGCGGGTGATGACCTGTTTTTAGTCAGTGCAAACGGCGGCAACGACGACATTCTGGATGTCCAGGGCGTGAACACCGTTCGGTTTGGCCCCGGCATTGACCCTGTGCAGCTCACACTGGATCGCGTGCCGGGTAGCGCTGATGTGCGCCTGAGCGTGGACGCCAACAATTCGGTGCTGGTGCACGGTGCTCTGGAAGGCACGATTTCAAACTACGCGTTTTCCGATGGCACGGCCTGGTCGTATGCCTATTTGATTAGCCGCATTGCGTCGCCAAACAGTTTGGTGTTCGCGGGTGATGACCTGGACAACACCGTTGACGGCAGTACCGGCAATGACCTGATTCTGGGTGCCCGTGGCAACGACCGCTTGTTTGGCCATGCCGGGGCCGACGAGTTGCTGGCCGGTGATGGCGACGATACCCTGACCGGCGGCGCAGGCGATGACCTGCTGCAAGGTGGCGACGGCGCAGACACCTACCACTTCGCCCTGGGCGATGGCACCGACACGTTGATCGATGGGCACGGGGCCAGCGTGTTGCGGTTTGGCGCAGGCATTTCTGTGCAGAACCTGGTGGCCAACCATGTGGATATCGCTGGCACGAACTATCTGCGGCTGAACTACAGCGCCAATGGCGCAGTGCTGCTGGCCTCTGGCACCGATTTGGCAGGTGCCAACGCTTTTCAATTCGCCGATGGCTCGGCCTACAGCCGGGCTCAGGTACTCGCATGGGCATTGGATGAAGCTGCACCCACACCTGTGGGCACTGCACAGGACGACACCCTCTACGGGCAGGCGGGCAACGACTCGTTGCTGGGTGGCGCGGGCCGCGATTATTTGGTGGGCGGCAATGGCGATGACGTTTTGAACGGTGAAGCAGGCAATGACACACTGGAAGGCGGCGCAGGGTTTGACACGTATGTGATGGGCCCGGCAACAGGCCGCGACACCGTGCGGGACGATGGTGGCACGGTGCGGCTAGCTGCCGGTGAAGCCAGCAATTTGACGTATATCCGCAATGGCCAGGACTTGCTGTTGCGCAGCGCGCAACTGAACAGCGGTTTTTTAATCAGCGATTTTTATGCGGGCAATGGTGCCTGGGCGCTCGTGACGGCGACAGGCGCTACGCTGGACTTGCGAGCGCAGGCGCTTGCCGGGTTGCAGGGCAAAACCACCGAGCAGCGGCGAGAAGACTTTTACAACCGCCTGTTTGCTGATGCAGGCGAGAGTTATCTGGGTTCCTTCAATGGTATTGGCGTGATTGCACCGCTGGGCGGCAGCGGCCAGTTGACCGATGACAAAGGCAATATATTCAACTACACAGCGGCCGTGAACCGCAACGTGGTTGAAACCAACGCCCAAACGGTCGTGGCAAATGCCGACAGCGGCGTGTTGGCTGTTCAAACCCAACCCATTGGAACCTTTACACAAACGATAAGTGTTCAGGTTCAGGATGTGAGCTACCACACCACGCTGCAATTTGAAGCTGGCCGACAGGTGATACTGGCCATTGAGCCTAGCGTGATATTGGGGGCAAATGGCCCCCTGGCGCCAACTACCCCATTTCTGCCACCGGGCTACCGCTCAGAAGTGGACAACACCGGTGCGCGGCATTTTTATGAACCGGACCGGGTAAAAACGACCCGCGTGCCTGTGTACTCGTACCACAATGAATCGGTGACGGTTTCGGAGCCCATTGTCCAAACCGATGTTACCGGGCATTTTGTCGTGCAAGACCTGCGCGCCGGTGATTCCGCCAACCTGATTCAACTCAGCGGCACGGCTGCAAAGCTGGTCATGGCGGGGGGTGGCGATGACGTGATTGAGCGCGAAGTGGCCTACGTTGCCGACCTGATTGGCAGCGTTCGCTCGGGCACCGCAGATTGGGTGGATGGCGGCGCGGGCGACGACCGGATTGTGCTGGCAGAGGGAAGCAGTGAGATCAGCGGCGGTACGGGCAGTGATTTTCTGGACGGTGGTGCGGGTGCAGACACATATGTCGTATCGGCCAGCGACGACGGCTGGGACACGATTTACGACAGCGCTGCGGCCCGGGTTCACGCGGGCCTGCAATTTGATTACTACTGGCGCATTTCCCACGACGATATAGAACAGGGTCTCGCTGAGCAGGTGGCCGGGTTGGTCACCAACGATGTCGTCAGTTATGGCCGCACGTATGGCCAGCGGGACGGCATTGTGGCGGTTTCAGGTGAGGTTGTTGCTGTAAAAGACAAACTCAACCGGCTGGTACAGCTTGAAATGGCTTTGCCTGATGCAACATCGTTCCAGGGCATCTTCCCGTCGGAGCGGGGGACGCTGACTTTTAGTGGCCAGAAAGAAGCGGGCGTTGACCCATTCTTCACCGATGCCGATGTGGCTGGGCTGGTCGCCCAAGCCAGCAGTGACACGGTGCGGTTTGGTGCCGGTATCTCATTGGGCAACCTGGTCAGCACTTGGAGCACCAGAAGCTTTGCAGGCCAAAGCGCGGCCGTGCTGAACATTTCCTGGGGTGCGGCGGGTGGCGTTCGGATTGTTATGCCGGATGCAGCGACAACCCCAGGCGTTGGGATTGAACAGTTTGAATTTGAAGACGGCAGCCGCATGAGCATGGCCGAATTCCTGGTGGCTATAGCGCCATCCAACCCGTCAATCGGCGTGGTGGTTGGCCAGGCTATCAGCGAACAACAGGCCACGGAAGACGTGCCCACCCAGTTTGTACTGCCCTCCAATGCGTTTGCGGTTGACGGCAGCCAGCCTGTGTTTTACACGGCGCGTTTGGCCGAGACTGGTGAACAACTACCCGAATGGCTTGAATTCAACGGCGTTACAGGCGTTTTTCAGGGTACGCCAGGCGAGGCCGACAGTGGCAGCTTGAGCATCGCCGTCACGGCGATACTTTCAGACACGCTGCAAGCCACGCAAAGCTTTTCATTGAATGTGCTGGCTGCCAACGATGCGCCGCTGAGCACAGGCAGCATCTTTGGGCAGCAGGCGCAGGCCAACCAGGCTTTTGTTTGGACGCTGCCTACGGAACTTTTTTCTGACGTGGATGCCAACGACCGACTTTCCTTCAATATTGTGCAAGCCAACGGCTCGGCGCTGCCGTCTTGGCTGTCGTTCAATCAGCTCACGGGGCAATTGGCGGGCACGCCCACCAACGCTGACGGTGGCGTTTTGGCGTTGAAGGCAGTTGCCACTGACCTGGCAGGTGCCGACGCCTTGATTGGTTTTGAGCTGAACGTGGCGAAAGTTGCGCGCCCGCTGGTGCAAGGGACCAGTGGCACGGACGTGCTGGCGGGTGTGCCACTGGGCAATGCCGATGGAGGCGACTTTTACGGGTTGGGGGGTGACGACGCGATCACTGCAACGGCAGGCAGCGACCTGCTGGACGGTGGGGCCGGGGCCGACACGCTGACCGGCGGCAAAGGCGACGACGTTTTCGTGGTTGACAACCCGCTGGACAAGGTAGTGGAAAAGATCAACGAAGGTGTGGATCGGGTGGTGGCTTCAACCAGCTACACGCTGGCGGCCAACGTCGAAAACCTCGATCTTGCGCCAGGTGCGCCAATAGACGGAACGGGCAACGCGCTGGCCAACCGGATACAGGGTAACGAGCGAGACAACAAAATTTTGGGTGCTGCGGGGGACGACGCGCTGTTTGGCGGGGGCGGCGATGACAGGCTGGTGGGCGGCACGGGCGCAGACACGCTGCAGGGCGGGTCTGGCGATGATTTGTACGAAGTTGACAACGAACGTGACGTGGTTGTCGAGCTGGCCAATGAGGGTGTGGACACGATTGAGACTAGTTTGTCTTGGGTGTTGGGTGACAACATCGAAAACCTGCTGCTGACGGGCACCACAGCAATCCACGGCAAGGGCAACGCCCTGGACAACCTGTTGCAGGGCAACGATGCGGATAATGTGCTGATAGGGGACAGCGGTGACGACACCTTGTTCGGAAAGAAGGGCGGCGACATTTTGGTGGGTGGCTTGGGCAATGACACCTACCTGTTTGAAGATGATGTCGATGCAGTGCTTGAAGAGGCGGGCGAACAGCAGGGACGTGACAGGGTGGTGAGCAGACAGTCTTTTGCGCTGGCTGCCAACGTGGAGGATGGCATTTTGCTGGGGGCTGCTGTTTCAGTGACTGGCAATGCGCTTTCGAACGTGCTCAGCGGCAATGGCTTGGCCAACATCATCGACGGTGGCGCGGGCGCGGATGTGATGCTCGGCGGCAAGGGCAACGACCTGTACCGGGTCGATACGCAGGCCGACACCCTGGTTGAAGCGGCCAACGAGGGCACCGACAGCGTCGAAGCCAGTGTCAACTACAGCCTTGCGGACAACATTGAGAACCTGACGCTTACCGGAAACGCCGAGGCAGGCATGGGCAACACGTTGAACAACGTGTTGCTGGGCAACGCGTTTTCAAACAAGCTTTGGGGCTTGGAGGGCAATGACACGCTGGATGGTGGCGCGGGCGCGGACATCCTGATAGGTGGCCTGGGCGCTGACAAATACGTGGTGGATTCCTCCAGTGACTTGGTGGTCGAAAACCTGGCGGAAGGGACGGACACTGTCTTTGCAAGCGTTTCCCATGCACTTGCGGACAATGTGGAAAATTTGGTGCTGACAGGCAGCCAAAACATCAATGGCATCGGCAACGCGCTGAACAACCGCATCGAGGGCAACGCGGGCAACAATGTTTTGTTTGGCGGGCTGGGCAGTGACACCTACTTGTTCGGCAGAGGCGGCGGGCAGGACATCATCGTCAATTTCGACCTTGGCAAACCGTCTGCGGATTCGGTGCTGCTGGGCGCTGGCATTGCAGCGGCTGACGTTGCCTATGCCCGCAGGGCGGACGATCTCATTCTGCGGATCAACGGGACTTCCGATTCGCTGACCATTGCCAGCTATTTTGCAAACAACGGTGTGGGTGCCAATGCGCTGGAAAAAATACGCTTCGCCGACGGCACCGGCATGACTCATGCGGCGGTCTTGGCAATTACCGCTGTGGAGCAAGGCCAGTCTGCTGCGCAAGGCATTGCGATGGAGGTGCGAAACGGAAACCCGACATCGCTGTTTGACGCGCCCGTTGCCACTGAAACCAAAGTGACAGACGCGATTGCGGAGCCCGCTAACGTTTCGGAATCCATCGCCGCCGCACGGTCACGTTTTGAGCAGGGCCTGCAGGCGCTGCGGTACAACGTGGATGAAGCGGCGACCTTAAGCCGTCGGGCGTTTGCCGAAAGGCGGGCCTTGCCACTATTGTGGAACCTGCAAGACGCTTTGCTGGACTTGCAATTGGCCAAGAACGCCGACGGCCGGTTTACGGCGGATGTGTCGATTGATAGCCGCGCCGCCCGTGATTTGGGGCTTGGCATCACAGTGTTGGGCGCAACCGCAGGAACCAATGGCCAACTGCTACAGGTGGCCAGACCACAGAATGTTCAGCAGTTCGATTTGGCGATGTTGCA
>JANOWY010000396.1:0-3175 GCA_031418135.1 Rhodoferax sp.
CGCCCGCTGTGCCCAGGTGGATATGGGTCAGGTGTTCAATGCTGATGGGTTGTTTCCAGATGCTCACAATGGCCCTAACTATCAAAAATAACTATATTACAATTTTGCCATACATATAAATGGCATATTGTTCACATATCAATTGCACAATTAGCTACTAAATATATATCATTAGTGATGTTTCAATATATAAAACAGTTTCTTAAATATATTCACAGCAATTTGTAGAAGGTGATGCTCACCCCGTTGGGTGCCCTTGCGCCGCAACCCACAAAAATGCTTTCGGTCATCCACTGCAAACGCGGTGTGGACACTTCAAACACCGGGGCGCAACGGAAATAAACCCGCGCCGGGTCCACCGGCTCACCTTTCAGGAGCCGGGCCACGTCTTCGGCGTTGGCGCGGCGCAGGGCGCGGTTCATCACAAACACGTGCTCGCCCGCGTAGTCGCCTTCCAGCGCCAGCAGGTAACGCGCGTCCAGGTCGGCAGTGGTGTCGTTGGGTACGCGCTGAAAATCAGCACCGCCCGGCATCACCGTGCCCTGGATTTGCCCGGTGACGATACCTCCGGTAATGGGGATGATGCGGCGCCGGCCCTGGGTGCCCAGGCCGCTCAGAATGCCCGCGTCGATCGGTGCGGACACGCTGACTTCAAGGTCGCAGACGTGTTCCAGGCCGGGGGATGCGAGGGTTCGGGTGGTGGTCATGTCAACTCCTTCTGTATCGTGTTGCCGCAGCCAGACTCAAGCTTGCGAAGCGGGCAGCACCTGGCCCCGATTCTCGCCAAAACCGATGCGCACGGCACCCGGCCTTTCGCACCAGCCGCGCAGTATGACGGCATCGCCGTCCAGCAAGAAGGCGCGTTGCTCACCGCCTGAACCTGCGCCGCCCAGGGTGATCGGCTCCTTGCCGCCCTTGGTCAGCTCGATGGTGGCCCCGGCCTGCTCGGGTGTGGGGCCTGAGATGGTGCCGCTGCCCAGCAGGTCGCCCGGGTTGAGATTGCAGCCACCCATGGTGTGTTGCGCCACCATTTGCGCATAGGTCCAATACTGGTGTTTGAAGCTGGTGGCTGAAATGCGGGCCGGGGCTTGTTCTGCAGCGCGAGCCGCTGGGGTTTCCAGCAGCACTTCCAATTGAATGTCCAGCACGCCGTGGGCGCGGTTGCCGGCATCGTCCAGATAAGCCAGCGGCTGGGGTTCTTCCGTTGGCCGGGTGAAAGGGAGCCGGTAGGGGGCCAGCGCCTCCATCGTCACAATCCACGGCGAGATCGAGGTGCAGAAACTCTTGCCCAAAAACGGCCCGAGCGGGGCCATTTCCCAAAACTGGATGTCGCGGGCTGACCAATCGTTCAGCAGGCAGATGCCGAAGATGTGGTTTTCTGCGTCGCTCAAGGGGATCGGCTCGCCCAAGGCGTTGCCGGGGCCGATGAAGGCACCGAGTTCCAGCTCAAAATCCAGCCGGGTGCAAGGGCCGTACACCGGCTCGCTGCCACCCGGCTGCAAGGCTTGCCCCATGGGGCGTTTGAAGGGCGTGCCACTCACCACCACACTGGAGGCGCGGCCATGGTAGGCGATGGGCAACCACTGGAAGTTGGGGGTCAGTGGCGCGTCGGGCCGGGCAATTTTGCCGACGTTGCGGGCATGGTGAATCGAGGTGTAGAAATCGGTGTAATCGCCGATGTTGGAGGGCAGGCGGTAGGTGGCGTTGGCCTGCGCCACCAGGCAGGCGCGCACGGCGGCTTGCGTGGCTGCGGGTGCGTCTGCTGACAGCAGCGCAAACAGGGCATGGCGCAAGGCTTGCCAGGCCTCGGGGCCGAGCGCCATGAAGCCGTTCAGGCCGAAGGTTTTGGAGGCCAGATTGGCCGCTTCCAGCGCGGCCCGCGCCAGCTGGGCATTGGCCAGCCCGGTCAACAGGCTTTGGGCTTGCAGCGCCGCCAAATCCAGCACCTGGTCGCCAATGGCTACGCCTGCGCGCCACTGCGGGTAGGTGTTTTTCTCGGCGAACACGGCATAGGGTAGGTTTTGGATGGGGAAATCGGGGTGGCCGTTGGCGCTGGCCAGCCAGCTGGTGGCGGAAGGGTTGTGGGTGTGGTTCAGAGCGGTCATATCAGGCGGCCATTAACTTGTCGTCGAAAATCGCCACCGCACGCGTCCAGCCCGCCGAAGCGCCGCGAATCTTGTGCGGGAAGCACGAAATATAGAACCCGGTGGGCGGCAACACTTCGAGGTTGTGCAGCTTCTCCAGGTGGCAGTAGCCTATGTCGCGCCCAGCCTTGTGGCCTTCCCAGATCAGGGAGGCATCTTGGGTTTCACCGTATTTGACGGCGGTGTGCACAAAGGGCGCGTCCCAGCTCCAGGCATCGGTGCCGGTCAGGCGCACGCCGCGCTCCAGCAGGTACATGGTGGCGCCGTAACCCATGCCGCAGCCGCTGCTCACGTAGTCCGGGCTGCCGTATTTTTTGCCGGCACGGGTGTTGACGATGACGATTTCCAGCGGCGACAAGGTGTGGTTGATGCGTTTGAGCTCGTTCTCAACATCCTGCGCCGTGACGACATAACCATCGGCAAAACCGGTGAAGTCCAGCTTCACGCCCGGCTGAAAACACCAATCCAGCGGCACATCATGAATGGCGATGGCGGGTTTTTTGTCGCCCATGGCTTTGTCCATGGTGCTGTGGAAGTGGTAGGGTGCATCCAGGTGGGTGCCATTGTGGGTGGAGAGCTGCACCATCTCCACCGCCCAGCCTTCGCCGTCCGGCAAATCGCCTTTTTGTAGGCCCGGAAAAAACCCGGCAATCTGCTCGGTGGTGTTTTCGTGGGTGAAGTACTCGATCTTGGGTGCGAAGGCGGGCGGGTCGCTCAGCACATCGTTTTCCAGAAAAATCGACAGGTCAACAAGTTTGCGGGGCATGGCAGGACTCCAGTTAAAACAAAACAATACAACACATAAAGATGCAACGGCGGCAGACCACTTCAGGGCTTCTGCCACACGAGAAAACGGCGCTCCAGTACGGCCAGCACGCTGTTGCTGGCAAAACCAATGGCACCCAGCAAGGCGACACCGGCAAACAGTTCACTGGCGCGGAACGAGCGGGCGGCCAGCAAAATAGCTTGCCCCAGGCCCGCCTGCGAGGCGATCATTTCACCCACCACGGTGACGATCAGCGCCACCGTGA
>JANOWY010000397.1:0-9800 GCA_031418135.1 Rhodoferax sp.
CACCAATTGCGAAAACGCCCGCGCCGCCTCAACAATCCGGTCCGCATGCTGGTTGAACATCTCGAAAAAATTGCCCTCGCGGGGCATCAGTTTTCCAAACAGCATCGCTTTCTCCTGAATTTCTGTCTAACTACAAATATGACAATTTCGTGACAGACAAGAGTGTAACGCCCTGCCTGGTGTGACTTGGTTCATCTCAAGGCACAATTCGCCGAGGTAAACCATGACCATCCATCCCATCAAAACCAAAGCCGACTACTTGGCCGACATGCGCTACATCACCGAAATCTGGGACGCAGCGCCAAAGTCAACCGAAGCCGACGAACTTGAAGTCCTCGGCCTTCTGATTGAAGAATATGAGCAAAAATACATCAAAATGCCTCAGGTTGATCCGGTCAGCCTGCTCCTGCACGTGATGGAGGCGCGCGCCCTCACCTGCAAAGAAATGGAACCCTTCATCGACTGCCACGTGCGGGTAGCGGAAGTGCTCAACCGCGAGCAGCCCTTGTCACTGGAAATGATCCGTCGCCTCGCTCCGGGGCTGAATTTACCTGGGGATTTGCTGATTGCAGGGTATGAGTTGAGGCAGGCGGCTTGACATGATTCAGCACGAGACTGTTTTGGTTCTCGGCGCGGGAGCCAGCATGCCGTATGGATATCCTTCGGGGAAGCAACTGCGGAAGCAATTGGTAAACCCCACTTTGTTTGAACCAGCAATTCAGAAAACTTGGCTGACCGCTGACGCTGCGAATAAATTTTGCACCATGTTTTTGCAATCTGGCCTTCAATCAATAGACGCTTTTTTGTCTCGACGGGGAGTTGACAATTTAGAAAACGGCGTGTCGGTTGAGCGAGTTGGGAAAATTGGGATTTCGCTGGCACTTCGTACGGACAAATCACGGCATCGGCTTTTTCACAACCCACATTTGATATCGGATTCTGAAATAGACAGAAGCGACAATTGGTACGAATACTTGTGGGGTCACTTAACGCAAAAAGTGACATCAACGAACCTTGATCTGTTTAGGTCAAATAGATTGACAGTTGTCACTTTCAATTACGACCTGTCCTTAGAGCACTATTTGTTTTGCGCTATGCGAAATGCCTACGGGATTCCAGAAGATCACGCGGCCGAAATATTAGGCTGTATCAAATTCATTCACCTTTACGGCAAACTTTCTGGCAATCCATTGGCAGATCGTTTCAATTACGATTTTGATTTTGTCAGAGATTGGCGGCTGGTCGATGGCGACTGCCATTCAATTGAGGTCATCGACGAGCGTCGAACCAACAGTGCCGACGGTTTCAATGAAGCCATCACTGCGTTGGAAACAGCAGAGAGGATTTGTTTTTTGGGGTTTGGTTTCGATTCGACAAATGTTGAACGACTTAAAATTCCGCAACTGTTAGTTAGCCGAGCAAAGTCTCACCAGTCAACCGAAGCCTTTTCACCCAAATGGCCCCAGATTGAGTCGTCAACTTTAGGATTTGAAGATGCTGAACGGGTCGCACTGGTGCAAATGCTTGTAAAGCCTTTGCAGGTTGCGGGATTGGGCGATTTGCCCACTGCGACTTGGATTCCAAACCTTAAAAAGACGTTTCGCAACGATGGCAACTGTAAGTCAGAAATGCTTCTACGGCGAACCCAAATACTGACCTGAGCGAGCCGGCCCTGGCTCCAGCGGGGCGCGTCGGTCGCAGCCTCGAAGCGCGGAAATCTCAGGGTCTGGGGGCTGCGCAGCAGACCGACAGAGCCGCGCACTGTTTGAGCGAAGCGAGTTTGCGCGGCGGCCTTGAGATTGAGCACTGCAGATGGTCGCCCGAAGGGCCTGCGATCATCGCGCCCCGCTGGGGCCAGGGCCTGCCCGCGGCTCATCACCAAGGAAGCCGATGATAGAAATGAAAAACGGCCCGAAGGCCGTTTTAGCTAAACCAGGACAACATCAAGCCGCCACCGACTCCGCCAAATCCGTGTATTCCTGCACCTTGTCGAAGTTCAGATACTGGTAGATCTTGCTGCCGTCTTTGTTGATGACGCCCATGTCGGCCATGTATTCGGCTTTGGTGGGAATACGACCCAGTTTGGAGCAAATGGCTGCGAGTTCGGCAGAACCCAGATAGACATTGGAGTTTTTGCCCAATCGGTTCGGGAAGTTCCGGGTAGAGGTGGAGAACACGGTTGCACCCTCTTTTACCTGCGCCTGGTTGCCCATGCACAGGCTGCAACCGGGCATTTCCATGCGGGCGCCTGCCTGGCCCAACACGCCGTAATGGCCTTCTTCGCTGAGCTGTTTGGCGTCCATCTTGGTGGGCGGGGCCATCCACAGTTTGACGGGGATGTCGCGCTTGTTTTCGAGCAGCTTGGAGGCCGCGCGGAAATGTCCAATGTTGGTCATGCAGCTGCCGATGAAGACTTCGTCGATCTTGCTGCCGGCCACTTCGCTCAGGGTTTTCACGTCATCCGGGTCGTTCGGGCAGGCCACGATGGGTTCGTGGATGTCGGCCAGGTCAATCTCGATGACGGCGGTGTATTCGGCATCCGGGTCGGCCTTGAGCAGCTGCGGATCAGCCAGCCACGCCTGCATGGCCTTGATGCGGCGGTTGATGGTGCGCACATCCGAATAACCCGAGGCAATCATCGATTTCAGCAACGTGATGTTGCTGGTGATGTATTCAATGATCGGCTCTTTGTTGAGGTACACAGTGCAACCGCCGGCGCTGCGTTCGGCCGAAGCGTCGCTCAGCTCAAACGCCTGTTCCACCTTCAGATCGGGCAGGCCTTCGATTTCCAGAATACGGCCTGAAAAAATGTTTTTCTTGCCCTGTTTGGCCACCGTCAACAGGCCTGCCTTGATGGCGTACAGCGGAATCGCGTTGACCAGATCCCGCAGGGTGACACCAGGCTGCATGCTGCCCTTGAAGCGCACCAGTACACTTTCGGGCATGTCCAGCGGCATCACGCCCGTGGCAGCACCGAAAGCTACCAGGCCCGAGCCTGCAGGGAAGCTGATGCCGATGGGGAAACGGGTGTGGCTGTCGCCGCCAGTGCCTACCGTATCGGGCAGCAACATGCGATTCAGCCAGCTGTGGATGATGCCGTCGCCAGGGCGCAGGCTGATGCCGCCCCGGTTGGTGATGAACTGCGGCAGCTCGTGGTGCATCTTCACATCGACCGGTTTGGGGTAGGCTGCCGTGTGGCAGAACGACTGCATCACCAGGTCTGAGCTGAAACCCAGGCAGGCCAGGTCTTTCAACTCGTCGCGGGTCATGGGGCCAGTGGTGTCTTGGGTACCCACAGAGGTCATTTTCGGTTCGCAATAAGTGCCGGGGCGCACACCTTGCTGGTTGCCGTTGACCATGGGCAACCCGATTGAGCGGCCCACCATTTTTTGGGCCAACGTGAAACCTTTGTGGGTGTCAACCGGGCTCGTGGGCAAGCGGAACAAGGTGGAAACCGGCAATTTGAGCGCCTCGCGCGCCTTGGCCGTGAGGCCACGGCCGATGATGAGCGGAATGCGGCCGCCAGCGCGCACCTCATCGAACAGCACGCCGCTTTTCACGGTGAATTCGGCGATGACTTTGCCGTCTTTCAGGGCTTTTCCATCGTAGGGGCGCAGTTCAATCACGTCGCCCATGGCCATTTGGCTCACGTCCAACTCAATCGGCAAAGCGCCTGAATCTTCCATGGTGTTGTAGAAAATCGGGGCGATTTTTGAGCCCAAGCAAACCCCGCCGAAACGCTTGTTGGGCACAAACGGAATGTCTTCGCCAGTGAACCACAACACCGAGTTGGTGGCCGACTTGCGGCTTGAGCCGGTGCCCACCACGTCACCCACGTATGCGACCAAATGGCCGCGCGCCTTCAAATCGTTAATGAACTTGATGGGACCGCGTTTGCCTTCCTCTTCGGGCGTCACACCGGGGCGGCCGTTTTTGTGCATGGCCAGCGCGTGCATCGGGATATCGGGTCGGCTGAAGGCATCCGGTGCGGGGGAAAGATCGTCAGTGTTAATCTCGCCTGCTACCTTGAACACGCTCAGGGTGATGGACTTTGGCACCTCGGGGCGTGATGTAAACCATTCGGCATCAGCCCAGCTCTGAAGCACGGCCTTGGCGAAACTATTGCCCGCTTCGGCTTTTTCTTGCACGTCATGGAACTGATCGAACATGAGCAGGGTTTTCTTCAGGCCATCGGCTGCGGTTTGCGCGACGCTGGTGCTGCTGTCACCCAGCAAATCAACCAACGGGCTGATGTTGTAGCCGCCCAGCATGGTGCCCAGCAATCGGGTGGCATGTTCACGTGAAATGAGGGCACAGCTTTCGGCGCCATGTGCCACGGCTGCCAGGTAACTGGCCTTGACTTTGGCAGCGTCGTCCACGCCCGCAGGCACGCGGTGGGTAATGAGTTCGACCAGTGCGGCCTCTTGCCCTTTGGGCGGGCTTTTGAGGAGCTCGATCACATCACCGGTTTGGTGGGCCGACAGGGGCAAGGGTGGGATGCCCAAGGCGGCGCGCTCGGCTACGTGGGCTGCATAAGTGGCAAGAAAATCATTGGACATTTCAATACTCCTGATAACTGTAAAGTAAAAAAGCGCTATTGTTCACATTTTTGTTGCAAAATAAGCTATATATTTGGTAGTAATTATGACTAAATTAACTTAATATTTACACCAAATTAACAAATAAATACACAATTATTATAAAAACACGCGGGCCTCAACGGGCAACTCTTGCCCGGTTTGCATGGCGCGCTCCAACACCTGCCAAAAATAACGGTAACTGGCGCGGTCATGCAAGCGCCCGTCAACGCTGATAGGGGCCCACTGCGCTCGTTGTGCGGCCAGCACAATTCTGGTGGCTTCTTCAATCTCTTGCCCGCCTGGGGCCATCGCCGCCAGAATGGGCCGAATCTGGCTGGGGTGAATGCTCCACAACCGTGTAAAACCAAACTCGCGGGATGCCCGCACAGCCGCTGCCTGCATCGCCAGCGCATCGCCGAATTCGGTGATGACGCTGTGCGATGGCACTTTGCCCGCCGCATGGCAGGCACTGGAGATTTCCAGTTTGGCACGGGCGATAAGCGGGTGGTCAAACTGGCCAAGCTTGTCTCGGCTGCTTGCCACATCCATGGCCGAAGCCGGAATGGCCCCGCCATGGCTGGAGATGAAATCCATCATGCCGAAGCTCAAACTTTGCACACGCGGGTGCGCGGCGATGGCAAACGCGTTGTGCACTGCATGGGCGGATTCGATCAGGGCGTGAACCGGAATCGGCTGCGGGCGTCTCAGGCCCGCTGCCAGCGCCGCCGCGTCAATCGCCTGCACCGCCAGCTCGATGTCGGCCACCGACTCGGCCTTGGGGATCATCAGATGGCACCAGACATCACCTGCATCACCCACCAGGGTTTGGATGTCTTGCTGAAAAGCCGGATGATCCACCGGATGCACACGTGCGGCGATGCGGGCACTGCCCGCCCCGTTGGCCTGATTTGCCAGTGCCACCACCAGTTGGGCATGCTCGGCCTCGCACCCCGAGGGCGCACCATCTTCACAATCAAGCGTTACATCAAATACGCACCGGCCAAACTCTTGCGCCATCTGTGCTTGCAGTGCCAGGCTTTTGACCATGCGCGGTTCAACCCCGCTGTAATGGTCACAAACCGGCAGCGAACCTATCGCAGCCTGCGCTCCGAGAAGGACTTCCCTGGGGTGCATGATTAGACGCGCCCCCACGCTCCGCCGCTATGCGGGTCGCTGCCCCCCAAGGGGGCTAATTTTTCTAGGGGCGGCCCGTCGAAAAATTGAGCCTTAGAGTGGATCACTCGGCAGATCCTTATAACAGGTGCGAAACCCCAACCTGCTCTTCTTGCAGCTCCTTCAGGGTTTTGTTGATGGCCGCCTGGCTGAATTCGTCGACCGGCAGGCCTTCAACCAGCTTGTATTCACCCGCCGTGCAAGTCACGGCGAAACCGAACATGGTGTCATGCGGAATGCCGTACTGGCCGTCGGAGGGGATACCCATGGTGACCCATTTGCCGTTGGTACCCAGCGCCCAATCCCGCATGTGGTCGATGGCCGCGTTGGCCGCCGAAGCTGCGCTTGAAACCCCGCGCGCCTCGATGATGGCCGCGCCGCGTTTGCCCACAGTGGGCATGAACGTGCTGGCGTTCCATTCGTGGTCGTTGATCATGTCTTTCACGCTGGCACCATTGATTTGGGCAAAGCGGTAATCGGGGTACATGCTGGGTGAATGGTTGCCCCAGACCACCATTTTTTCAATGTCTGCCACGGCTTTGCCGGTTTTGCTGGCCAGCTGCGACAAGGCACGGTTGTGGTCCAGGCGCAGCATGGCGGTGAAGTTTTTGCGTGGCAGGTCGGGGGCGCTTTTCATGGCGATCCAGGCGTTGGTATTGGCCGGGTTGCCGACCACCAGCACCTTCACGTTGCGGCTGGCGACTGCGTTCAGGGCCTTGCCCTGGGCGGTGAAAATCTGCGCATTGGCGGCCAGCAAGTCGGCACGCTCCATGCCGGGGCCACGGGGGCGCGAACCGATCAGCAGGGCGTAATCGACATCCTTGAACGCTGTCATCGGGTCGCCATGGGCTTCCATGCCTACCAACAGCGGGAAGGCACAATCCTGCAACTCCATCATCACGCCCTTCAGGGCTTTTTGCGGGCCTTCCACCGGCACCTCGAGCAGGCTCAGGATGACCGGCTGGTCTTTGCCCAGCATTTCGCCTGAGGCGATGCGAAACAAAATGGCGTAACCGATTTGACCTGCTGCGCCTGTAACAGCAACGCGGACGGGCTTTTTGCTCATGGAAAACTCCGAAAAGTGGGTGAAAAGAAGCGAAAAAATGACTAACAAGAGTTTACTCTGGAAAACACCTAGTCACCGCAAATTCTTATGTCTTATATAAGATATTCCGGTAACATCAAGCCCTCATGATTTCAGCGCCCGCCTTCAGCCCCTTGTACCAGCAGATCAAGGCCTTGCTCCTGCAAAGCCTGCTGGCGCTGGAATGGAAACCAGGCGAGGCCATACCCAGCGAAATTGACCTGGCCGCCCGTTACCGCGTCAGCCAAGGAACCGTTCGCAAGGCGATAGACGAGCTGGCCGCCGAAAACCTGCTGGTCAGGCGGCAGGGCAAAGGCACGTTTGTGGCCACGCACATCGAGCAGCAGTCGCAGTACCGCTTTCTGAAACTGATGCCCGACAGCGGCGATGCCAGCCGCGACGGGCCTGCGCAGCGCACCATCATCGACTGCAAGCGCCTGCGCGCTTCGACCGAAGTGGCACGCGCATTGGGCATTCGCGCCGCCGATGCAGTTCTGCAGGTGCGCCGGGTGCTGGCCTACGCAGGCGTACCGACCATTCTGGAAGACATCTGGCTGCCCGGTGGCCCGTTCAAAGGGCTCACCGCTGAAAGACTGAGCCAGTACCACGGCCCCATGTACGCCTTGTTTGAAACCGAATTTGGCGTGCATATGGTGCGCGCCGTCGAGAAAATTCGCGCCGTATTACCAGATACAGATCAATGCAAGCTCCTGAAAATAGAGCACACAACACCCTTGCTTAGTGTAGAACGCGTAGCTTTTACCTACAACAATACGCCAATGGAAATGCGACGGGCCCTGTACCTGACCGACACACACTTTTACCGCAACGAACTGAACTGACACCGTCCGTCAAGAATTAATTCGGCAGGCTCGCGGCCTTTTATGCTGCATTGCAATAGAATTTTGACCAGCGACGCATTCTGATTCGCAAGAGTTACCAAGCAGTTACCAACGTGAAAGCCCCTCCATGACAGAGCTGGTCAACCCCGCCAAAGCCAAGCGGCCTGAATTTCGCAACATCAATGTGTTCACAGATTTGCCGTCTTACCGGCTGCCAGCTGCGGGCATCGTGTCCATCCTGCACCGGGTCAGCGGTTTTTTGATGTTTTTGCTGCTGCCTTTCATCATCTGGATGTTCGACACCTCGATTTCCAGCGAAATTTCCTTTGGCCGGTTCACCTCGGTGTTTGACCAGGGTGTCTGGATTTTCGGCGGCTGGTTCATCAAGCTGGTGGCCCTGTCGCTCATCTGGGCCTACCTGCACCACTTTATCGCGGGGTTGCGGCACTTGTGGATGGACATCAGCCATTCGGCCACGACCAAAGAGTTTGGCAAAAGTTCGGCCATGGTGACGTTGGTGCTCAGCTTGGGCCTGACAGTGATTTTGGGTGCCAAATTATTTGGTCTGTATTGAATTCGCCGCATTTGCGCACCTCTTCAGCCCAGCCCTTTCCTTCAGACCCTTTTTTTCAGGCAAAACCCATGGCAGTCAATTACGGTTCCAAACGCATCGTCACCGGCGCCCACTATGGCTTGCGCGACTGGCTCGCCCAGCGCGTCACGGCCGGGCTGATGGCCCTTTTCACGCTGGTCTTACTGGTGCAGGTGTTGTTCAGCAAGGGCCCTGTCGGTTATGACCAGTGGGCCGGCATTTTTTCCAGCCAGTGGATGAAAGTGCTCACTTTCACCGTCATCATCGCCCTGATTTATCACATATGGGTGGGCATGCGCGACATCTGGATGGATTACGTCACCAGCAGTGTGGCGCTGCGCCTCGTATTGCAAATTTTCTCCATCGTGTGGCTGGTCGGTTGCGCGGGTTGGGCCATCCAGGTGCTCTGGCGCGTTTAGGGCAATTAGCCATCCCAGGCCCGATAACCCATAAGTGCCCTGCTCCTCCTCACGTATTGAAATCAAATATTCTCCATGACCTACTCTCCCACCCAACGCAAATTTGACGTCGTCATCGTCGGTGCCGGCGGCTCCGGCATGCGTGCCTCGCTTCAGCTGGCGCGCGCCGGTCTGAATGTCGCCGTGTTGACCAAAGTTTTTCCAACCCGCTCGCATACGGTGGCCGCGCAAGGGGGCATTGGGGCCAGTTTAGGCAATATGAATGAAGACAACTGGCACTACCACTTCTATGACACCGTGAAGGGTTCCGACTGGCTGGGCGACCAAGATGCCATTGAATACATGTGCCGTGAAGCCCCCAACGTGGTGTATGACCTGGAACACATGGGGATGCCGTTTGACCGCAACCCTGACGGCACGATTTACCAGCGCCCTTTTGGTGGCCACACCGCCAACTATGGCGAAAAAGCCGTCGAGCGCGCCTGTGCTGCTGCTGACCGCACCGGCCACGCCATGCTGCACACGCTGTACCAGCAAAACGTAAAAGCCAAAACCAGTTTCTTTGTCGAATGGCTGGCCATGGATTTGATCCGCGACGCCGACGGTGACGTGGTCGGCGTCACCGCACTGGAGATGGAAACCGGCGAGCTGCATATCCTGCAAGCCAAAACCACCTTGCTGGCCACTGGTGGCGCAGGCCGCATCTTTGCCGCTTCGACCAACGCCTTCATCAACACGGGTGACGGCCTGGGCATGGCCGCACGTGCGGGCATTCCGCTTGAAGACATGGAGTTCTGGCAGTTCCACCCGACTGGCGTTGCTGGCGCAGGCGTGTTGCTGACTGAGGGCTGTCGGGGCGAAGGCGCCATATTGCGCAATGCCAATGGTGAACGCTTCATGGAGCGTTATGCGCCCACCCTCAAAGACCTGGCCCCGCGCGATTTTGTCTCGCGCTGTATGGACCAAGAGATCAAGGAAGGTCGAGGTTGCGGCCCCAACAAAGACTACATCAACCTGGATATGACGCATTTGGGTGCTGACACCATCATGAAGCGACTGCCGTCGGTGTTTGAGATTGGCCACAACTTTGCCAACGTGGACATCACCAAA
>JANOWY010000398.1:0-1781 GCA_031418135.1 Rhodoferax sp.
CTGATGAGATAGATGTTGGGAGGTTCATATTGAAGGCGATGGGACTTCCCAGCAAATGACTCTTAGCGGCTGCGGAAACGTAGTAGCGAAATGCAAATAAAAGCCCGATCCCCCGCAGCGCGGCTGAAGCGAATGTGTTGCAGCCTCGAAGCGCGGAAATCCCAGGGTCTGAGGGCGGAAAGCGTGCCGGGGCTGGGATTGAGCACTGCAGATGGTCGCCCGAAGGGCCTGCAACACGTTGAGCGCAAGACGCGCTGCGGGGGTTCGGGCGGTCTTCGATACGCCCTGAGTGTCTCCAACTCTGCACCCGGCACCGGGCACAGACATACTTCAGCGCTCTGGTGCAATCGCCTCCGCCCAGTCATACAAAGCGCCCAAAATAACTTCACCCCGCTCGTCGGCGCTCTCTGAAAGCGTGTCGATTTCCGCAAAATAGGCATCGACGGTTTTGTGGCCCTGGTGGCCTTCGAACAGGTGGGCAGCGCGGTGCTCGTCCCAACGTGCCACTTCGTCAGCGCTGAGGGTGGATAGAAAGTTGCGGGCGCGGTAACGGAAGACGATTTCTTCCAGCCGCGCATCGTCAAACGCCTTGCGGGTTTTGGCGAGTTCTGCGCCACCCAGGCGGCGCAGGTCATCGAGGCGTTTGCGATCGGCGTTGCTGACAAAGCCGCCGTACAAATCCTCATCCGCATCGACCGGGCCCTGCGGCTCGCGGGCGTAAACCTTGGGCCACAGGCCGCTCAGGTCGGGCAAATCGCGGGCGATGGCAGCGTGGCGCAGGGCGGCATCCATGTCGATGCCCCAGTGCTGCGCCTGCGTGGGCGTGAGGGTTTTGAGGTTGCCCACCACCATGGGCGATTTGTTCAGGTGCACGCCCTTGATGGGCAGACGCGTCACGCCTTCGGGCAATTCATCGCGCTTGCTGAACAGGCGCTGGCGGATTTCTTCGACGTTCATGGTGGCCAGCACCGATGGGTCTTGCGCCAGGTCCCAGGCAATGACTTCGTTTTTGTTCTGCGGGTGCGTGGCCAACGGCCACATCACTGCCATGCACCCGTGTTCTGCCGGGAACATGCCCGACACGTGCAAAAACGGCCGGGCGTTTTGGCTGCTGGCGGGCAGGCCCAGCTCTTGCGCCACGCGGTCTTTTTTATGCAAGGCAAAACAAAAATCCCACAACTTGGGGTTGTTGGTTTTGATCAGCCGGGCTAGCGCGATGGTGGCCCGTACGTCGCTTAACGCATCGTGCGCGCTTTCGTGGGCCAGGCCGTTGGCGGCAGTCAGGTCGGTGAGTTTGAAGCTGTGCCGCCCCTCGGTGTTTTTGGGCCACACCATGCCATCCGGCCGCAATGCAAAGGCCATGCGCACCACGTCCAGCAGATCCCAGCGGCCACACTGGTTTTGCCACTCGCGGGCGTAGGGGTCGATCAGGTTGCGCCAGAAGAGAAACCGCGTCACTTCATCGTCAAAACGAATGGTGTTGTAACCCACGCCCACCGTGCCGGGCTGGCTGAAGGCGGCTTCGATCTCGGCGGCAAACTGGCGCTCGGCCAGGCCTTTCTCAAAGCACAGCTGCGGCGTGATGCCGGTGACCAGGCAGGCCTGCGGCTCCGGCAACACATCGGTGGGCGGCTGGCAATACACCATGAGGGGTGCGCCGATTTCATTCAGCGCGGCATCGGTGCGGATGGCGGCAAACTGCGCGGGGCGATCACGCCGGGGGTTGGTGCCCCAGGTTTCGTAGTCGTGCCATAAAAAAGTAGTTTCCACAAAATCCTTAA
>JANOWY010000399.1:0-8712 GCA_031418135.1 Rhodoferax sp.
GTGAAGGCTTTCTCCATGTCCAGCGCCAGTTCTGCTTTGTCGGCCCGAACATAAGCACCCAAACGCAAATTCTCTTCAGTCGACAGGGCGGTGAAGGTGCCACGCCCTTCGGGCACATGGGCAATTCCCATGCGCACCACACTCTCGGTCGATTTGCCGACCAGTTGCTGGCCGTCAAACATGATGCTGCCCGAGGTTTTGACGGTTTGGCACAGGCTGCGCAGCGTGGTCGTTTTGCCGGCACCATTGGCCCCCAAAATGGCTGTGATATGCCCCGTTTCGAGGGTGAAATTAATGTCGTGCAACACCTTGGTTGCGCCGTAGGCCGCATTCAGGCCAGAGACTTCAAGCAGCCGGGTCATTTGTCGTTTTCCCCATGAGCGGGTTTGCCTAAATAAGCTTCGATCACGTCCGGGTGGTTCTGGATGTGCGCGGGGTTGCCCTCAGCGATTTTTTTACCGAAATTCAGGGCGACGATGTGATCAGACACCCCCATCACGAGGCTCATGTGGTGTTCCACCAGCAACACGGTGATGTGCAGGCGATCGCGAACGTCCTTGATCATGCGCCCCAGATCCTCCAGCTCTTCGTGGTTCAGGCCGGCCGCAGGCTCATCCAACATCAAAATTTTCGGGTCAGCTGCGAGTGCGCGGCCCAGCTCCACCCGTTTTTGAATGGCAAACGGCAAATCTCGAACGGGTTTGTGTGCGTGTTGCGTGAGGTCCAGATAATCGAGAATTTCAGCGGCACGCTGTTGCAGGCGAACCTCTTCAGCCCGCACGCTGGGCAGGCGCAAGGCGCTGGCCGCAAAACCTGCCTTGGAGCGAGAGTGCGAACCCACCATGATGTTCTCGCGCACCGGCATGGTCTGGAACATCGCAAGGTTTTGAAAGGTTCTGCCCAAGCCCAAGCCAGCTACTTCGTGGGTGGGCGTGTTGGTGATGGATTTGCCTTCAAACAGAATGTCACCGGCCTGGTAAGAATACAGTCGGCTCATGCAGTTGAACAGGGTGGTCTTGCCAGCGCCGTTGGGCCCGATCAAGCCGCAGATGCCGCCTTTGGCAACATCGAAACTGACGGAATCAAGTGCCACGATGCCGCCAAACCGGACGGTGACACCACGAACACTCAAAAGGGCTGGGGCTGATGCGTCGGGCGGCGAACTCATGAAGTAGGGGTATAGGCTGTGGTAAGTTGAAGATGCCTCAGCGAGCTGCGGCCTGCGCCATTATTAGCGGTGATGGGTAACCGCCTTGCTCCGTAATTACCCTGTGAATAAATTCTCTATTTGGAGCACCGGAATCGCGTGGCCAGATAGGCAAGTAAGATTGAACCACCACCCAACTTCGGAGCCACACCATGCCATCAGATTCTGCCAACGCAACACAAACCATCGTTTTGGGCGGGGGCTGTTTTTGGTGCACTGAAGCGGTGTTTGTCCAGGTCAAAGGCGTAACCGACGTGGAAAGCGGCTACTGCAATGGCCACCCGCAGCGCCCCAGTTATGAGGATGTCTGCAGCGGGAACACAGGGCATAACGAAGTAGTGAAGCTGACCTACGACACCGCAGTTATCAGTACCCGTGACATTCTGGAAATCTTCTTTTTAATTCATGACCCGACCACGCTGAATTCACAGGGCAATGACCACGGCACCCAGTACCGCAGCGGTATTTATTTCACGGATGCCGCGCAACAGGCGGTTGCCGAAGGGCTGATCGAGGAGATGGGCAGCAACGGTGTTTTGGGCGGATTTTTTAGCCGCAAGATCGTTACTGAAGTATTGCCGCTGCAAAACTATTGGCCCGCCGAAGACTACCACCAGGATTTCTTTGAACGCAACCCCGGGCAGGGCTACTGCGTGGCAGTGGCAGGCCCGAAGGTGGCCAAGTTCCGCAAAACCTTTAGCCGATTTGTAAAGGGCTGATATCGCGTTGAATCAGGTAGCCGATGTAAGGTGTGCCATGCAATGCGTCACGAGGTGATCAACGGGGCGTTTCGGGCTCGCAACCGCATCGACAAACCTACCGGGTTCATGGTGAATGCCATTAGCTCCTGCGGCGGCAAATGGTCTGGCGTGGAAACCTGTTCGATGTCAAAACTGGCGACCAGCATGGCCATGGCCATTTTCATTTCCAGCAGCGCGAGGTAACGTCCGGGGCACATGCGCGGTCCTGAACCAAACGGCAAGGACGCGCGTTTGGCTTCATTGCTCAGGGGTTGGGACGTATCTGCCAACCAGCGTTCGGGCCTGAAAGCTTCGGGTTCAGTGAACCACGGCTCCCGGACGCTGTTGTGGCGCAGAACGCCCCACACCATGCTGCCTTTGGGCACCGCCACGTCGCCCACCTGCGAATCACGCAAAGCCATCATCGGAATAAAGGGTGCCACCGGTTTGAGGCGCATGGTTTCTGTGCAGCAGGCCTCCAGAAACGCCAGACTGTCGATCAACTCCATGGTGAACTGTTCCGGGTCGGGTGCATGGGTTCGTACTTCGTCTTGCAGGCGCTGAAGGGCCAACGGGTTTTGGGTGAGCAAATAGGTCATCCAGGCCAACGTATTCGCAGTGGTGTCTTCACCGGCCAGCAACATGGTCAGTACATTGCCAGTCAGCTCGTTGTCGGTCATGCCACTGCCGGGTTGGTCGGCTGCAACGATCATTGCTTCAAGCAGGTTGCTGGGTTTGTCGAGGCCAGCTGGGTCGCCACGCAAGCGTTGCCGGGCCTGGGCGACGTAATCCTTGAGCAAGGCGTTGATCACACCGACGCTGGCGTCGAGCTGGCGGTCTTTTTTGAGCTTGAACCAGCGCCAGTAAGGAACCAGGCTCAGTGCACGGCTGGATATCGATGGCAGGATTTGATCGAGATGCCGCTGGATGACATCCTCGCCTGCTTCCAGAGTATTCACATCCCTGCCAAAAGCCAACCCGGCAATGGCATCAACCGTGAAGCGCATCAAATCAGCCTGCAGGTTAATGGAGGTTTCCTGCTGAGCAGCCTTTTGCCAACGGCCACGCAATCGCAGGTTGACCTTGACCAAGGATGGAAAATAGGCGCGAACATGGCCCGGTGCAAAACTGGCCATCACCATGCGCCGCTGCTGCCGCCAGGATTCGCCTTCTGCGCTAAATACGCCCTGCGGCAAGCCCATTTCTTTGCCAATAATGGAGGTTAACGGGCTGCGTCTGAAACCGTCTGGTCGGTCTTTCATGACGCCTGCGAGTAACTCGGGGTCGGAAATCACCAGCAATCGCGTGGTGCCAAGCTTCATTTTGAAAAGAGGCCCAAATTCGCGCGCCCACTTTTCCACCGTTTGATGGATGGTGGCGCGCTTGATTTGAAACGTATTGCCCAAAAACGGAATTCCGCGCGGCCCTGACAGGTCTTGAATCTGGCGCAGTGTTGTCATGGAGGTGCTCCGGGGAGAGTCATCGAAGAAGGTTATCGGGCCATCTTACTTCGCGCATGGCCCGGTTTCCTTTGTTGATTTCCCTCGCCGCCACCGCAAGTTTTTTCATTTGAGTCACAATCGAGGCTTGTTCTTGTCGTGAAAAAAGCTCCGCGTTTGACGATTAAGAGCGTGCCATTTTCAGTGTGACGGTTAGTCCAAGGAGTTGCCCATGAAACGCAAATTTTCTTCAATGTTGGTTGTGGTTTTGGTTTTGTCGGCTGCAGTTGTGGGTATTGGCGCATCCGCGCAAACCATCGCGCCGATACCTGCCGGAACGGGTGCAGGTGTACATGGTGCCAACAGCCCCTTTGCGCCCATCCAGGAGCGCAGCGATGTTTTGCCCTGGTCACTGCTGACGGAAGTAAAGACCCGCACCGAGAAAAACCGCTTGTTGCCGGTGTTTACCGCGCCCATCCAGGCCCTGAATCAAAAAACACAGCGCATCCAGGGGTTCATGATGCCGTTGGAGCCCGGCGAGCGGCAAAAACACTTCCTGCTCAGTTCTGTGCCGCTGTCGTGCGGCTTTTGTGTGCCCGGCGGGCCTGAAAGCATGGTGGAGGTCAAAACCAAAACACCGGTGAAGTATTCGCTGGAAGTGGTGGTGGTCGAAGGCAAATTCAATGTGCTGAATGACGATCCGTACGGACTGTATTACCGCATTACCGATGCGGTTGGGGTGAAATAGGGCGTTTGCTTGCGGTCGCTGGACATGTTCGCGCGGTCACCTTCCCGCACAAAGGAACACAACGTTTTTTGGGGTAGCCTGCTGCTCTGCCTGGTGTTGCTGGCAGCCCAAACCTTGGGGCAATTGCACGGTATGGCCCACTGGGGCGGGCACGGAACCCCGCAATCGGACAAGCTTCTGGCAGACCCCAGACCAGCTGATTACGCACGCAACCCTGAGGCGGCCCACGAAACAGAGGTTCATCGCCAAACCAGCGCATGCGTGAGCGGCACCTGGCTGACCGGCCTGTTCGCTGGCCACGACGAAGCCAGTTCCGCTTGCGTGGCGTTTGACCAATTGGGCCACTTCGACGCTCTGGTGAGCCTTCCACTGGCGTTGCCTATGTCCTTGACGGCTTTGCAGCTCAACGCCAGCATGGGCCTGGCCGTGGCTCGCTGGCATGCGCAGTTCCAGGCGCGCGGCCCCCCTTTCCCTCACTGAATTCCCGGTATTTGCCTTGACATGCGGCGGCCCAATGGCATGCCCGCGTTGTTTTGCTTTTTTCAATTCAGTGAGGTTTTATGACAATTCATTTTGTACGCCATGCTGTGGGCATGGCCACGGTTTTGCTTTTTGCGGGGTACGCGACGGCGCAGGCCCGATTGCCTGAAGTGCTCGTCACCGGCAACCCTTTGGGGGCGGGTGATGGGGCGGCACCGGTCCACCAGCTTTCAGGTGACGGCCTGCTGCTGCGTAGCCGCTCGACCTTGGGCGAGCTGCTCGATGGCACACCGGGGGTTAGCAGCACTTACTTTGGCCCCAACGCCAGCCGCCCAGTGATTCGCGGGCTGGACGGAGACCGGATCCGTATTTTGAGCAACTCCGGGGCGAACCAGGATGCCTCGGGTCTGAGTTATGACCATGCAGTGGCGTCAGATCCGATCAGCACGGAACGTGTTGAAGTGTTGCGCGGCCCCGGCACGCTGTTGTATGGCGGCAGTGCGGCAGGGGGTGTCATCAACCTGATCGACAACCGCATCGCCCGCGAGGCGATATTCGATGCCCAAGGTGGCTGGCTGGGAAAGCTCAACCTGGCGGGCACCAGCGGTGATGCCGGGCGCGAAGCCGCTGTTCTGCTTGAAACCGGCACCGATCGGTTTGCCCTGCATGTCGATGCGTTCCAGCGCAGCAGCGCTGAAGTGGCGGTGCCGGTTGCCTTGGCTTGCACCAAAATCGGTTCGCCGGCATTGGCCAACCGTATCTGCAACTCGGCGGCCTGGTCGCGCGGCGGGGCCTTGGGCGGCACGGCCTTTTTCAAAGACGGTTACATCGGTTTGTCCAGCAGCGATTACCAAAGCGACTACGGCACCGTGGCAGAGGACGCGGTCAACATCGCCATGCGCTCCGCCCGGCAAAGCTTGGCCGGCGAATGGCGCAACCTGGCCGGGCCATTGCAAAACCTCAAAGTGCAGCTGAACCGCACCGACTACACGCATACCGAGTTTGATGCTGGCGTGGCCGGCACGGTGTTTAAAAACAATGGCACCGATGGGCGGCTGGAGGCGCGCCACGCCCGCTTGGGGCCGCTGGAGGGTGTACTTGGCCTGCAGTGGGAAAACAGCCAGTTCTCGGCCGATGGAGCCGAGGCTTTTGCGCCCTACAGCCGCACCCGCCAGACGGCGCTGTTCGTCCATGAAGAGCTGGCTACGCCCATTGGCAAGCTGAGTTTTGGCGGACGCCGGGAAGATGTCGCCGTGGCCTCGCTGGGCAACCCGCTAGTGGCGCGATTTGTTCCGGGTGACCGCCAATTCAGCCCCACCAGTTACGCATTCGGCGGGCTGTGGAACATGGTGCCCGGATGGCAGCTAAGCGCCAACGTAGCGTACAACGAACGGGCACCCAAAGACTACGAGCTATTTGCCGATGGCCCGCACATCGCTACCCATACCTATGAGGTGGGCAATGCCGGATTTCAGACCGAAAAATCAACCCAGTTTGACTTGGGGGTAACGTGGAAGCAAGGGGCTAACAGTTTTGGGCTTAGTGCCTTCGTCAATACCTTCGCCAACTACCTGGCGCTGGATGCCACCGGTGTGCTGCGCGACACCGACGGCAATGGCGGCAACGGTGTTAGCGTGAACGATTCGGGCCAAGGCGACAACACCTCGCTCGAATCTGGCGGCACGGCGGGCATCTTGCCCGAGTTCGCCTACACCCAGGTGGCGGCCCGATTCACCGGGTTGGAAGCGAAAGGCAACCTCCGGCTGCTTGAAGGTGCGCAAACACTGGATCTGGAGTTGCGCACCGATGTGGTGCGGGCGGTGAACACCACCACCAACCAGCCGTTGTCGCGCATCGCGCCCATGCGGGTCGGCGCATCGCTGGCCTGGACCCGAGGGCCGTGGGGTGCGCGGCTGGACGTGAACCACGTGGCGGCGCAAAACGAGGCGCCAGCCGGGCAATTGACGACCCTTGCTTACACCCTGACCAACGCGTCTTTGCACTACCGGCAAAAAGTGGCCAGAGCCCAACTGCTGTGGTTTGCGCGGCTGGATAACCTCAGCGACACGCTGGCGTATCCAGCCTCGTCAATCCTCACCCAGACGGCACCTGGCAAGGCTCCTTTGCCGGGGCGCAGTTTGAAGCTGGGCGTACAGGCGACGTTTTGACCCCATGCGGATCGACTCCAGGGGCAAGCATCCAAGGGAACAATCCTCGTTTGCTACGAGAGGCTGTTGATGAGACGCGAGCAGGGCCCATGACCAGGCTGGGGCAGGATAGCATTGGCTGCCCCACACCCTGCGCCCCATGAACCTGATTGTCCTTGGCTCCCTGATTCCTGTCGTTTTGTTGATCTACATTGGCCTGCTGGCGGCTCGCGCTCAATGGCTGCGGCCTGATTCGGTGAAAGACATGTCTACGTTACTGTTCATGGTGCTAACACCGGCGCTGATGTTCCGCACCATGAGCAAGGTGGACATCGTGCACCTTGACCTCACGCCGATTGCCGCCTACTTTTCAGCGGTGCTGCTGTTGTATGGTGCCGTGACCTGGTGGGGCCGGGCCACACGCCGCGCGGCTGCAATGGCCATTTCAGCCACCTTTGGCAACACCGTGGCGATAGGCATTCCGGTGGTCAGCCTGGCGTATGGCGAAGCGGCTCTGGTGACCTTGTTCACCATCGTGGCGGTGCATGCCCTGATTTTGCTCACGCTCACCACGGTGATGTTTGAATGGGCGACACGGCGTGAAGGCCTGGGCGTTGCCGATGCCGCAGGTCCGCCGTCGGCAATGACGAACCGCCGTTGGGCGGCCAATGTACTGGCGGCCATCAGGGGTGGCATTCTGAACCCGGCCACCACGCCTACGTTGCTGGGCCTGCTGTTCGCGCAAACCGGCTGGCCCCTGCCAGGAGTACTGGACAACACCTTGAAGCTGCTGGCCGCCGCGATGGGCCCGGTGGCGCTGATTCTGGTGGGTGCGGCACTGGCGAACGCCAAGGTGGGCGAGCAGGTCAAAGGCGCGCTGGGGCTGACGCTACTGAAAAATGGGCTGATGCCGCTGCTGGTGGCTGCCAGCGGCTGGGCCTGGGGCCTGCGCGGGGTGCCGCTCACCGTGATGGTGGTAGCGGCTGCCATGCCTATCGGTGCCAACGCATTTTTGTTTTCGCAGCGTTACAACGTGGCGCAAAGCCTGGTGACGGCGGGTGTGGCGTTGTCTACCGTGCTGGCGTTGCTCTCGGTGTCGGTGGTGATGGCGCTGATGGCGGCTTGGGTTGGCTGAACGTCAGCCGCACGATTGAGGGCGCATCAGGCACATCACCATTTCAGCAGTCCTTCCAAGATTCCGTTGGATGTGGTGCCGCTTTTAAATTCCGCCAGGTCCAGCAAAATCGATTTGCCTGATGCAGAAAATGTGATTTTCGCCACTGGGCAAGGTTGAATCGGGTCACCCACAAAACAATTGAAGTTTTTCTGTGGCGACTCAAACTGGATGTTTTCCAGCGCACCCGTGCCGGGCTGGTAATACAGACGCAGCGTGCGGGTGGCGGACGCCGCATCGGTAAATTCAACCCGTTTTGCGGTTGATGTTCCGCCTGCTGCTGTCTCAGACGTCAGTGGCAGCGGGAAATTGCCGTTACCTGTTGCAGGCGTTACGCCACTGACGATCAGGATGTTGGTTCCGGTTCCCGTCGTGGTTGCGGTTGTGGTCGCTGTGGCCGTTGTCGTGCTGCCACCGCCGCCACACCCGCCCAAGGCCGCGACCAGGGTCAGTGAAATCAGGGAAAGAGCAGTTCGTGAGCGTGTCATGCTAAATTTGCTTTCGTCTTGAAAAAGAGTTGAGGTGGCTTTCAGTCCAATGGCTTGAGGGTAACCCAGAGCGCCAAATGAGTGCGATTCCAGGGGCCTGATTTTGCGCATTGGCCAGGTCGCATTTTGTTGGCAATACTGGCGTGTGCCTACCCTCTGTTTCGGGAGGGTATCAAAAACAGGGTACGGCGAGGCTGCCTGGCGCTGCGCTGGGTACAGATATAAAAGGCCCGATACACTGCCAGCATGACAAGTTTGGTTTTGCTCAACCGCGCCGCCATACCTGCGG
>JANOWY010000400.1:0-5295 GCA_031418135.1 Rhodoferax sp.
GTCACTTACTACTCGTGTGATCAGCGGTTTATCAATGGATCAACCCGAAACTGCGTCGCCATTGGCAATGGCAATTACAGCATCACGACCCTGCCCGATGGTGTGTCGCGGGTTATGACGTTCAGCAATCCGCCAGCCACTTCGCTGGGCAATGACCGCATTTTTGTCGAGCGCAATGGACTGGTTTACTTCGGCTTCAAGGACAAACTCACCGTCAGCAAGATTGCCAGGCTGAACTCGCCAGCGTCGGTTGCCTTGCTGGCCCAACTCGGGATACCTGTAATAGACCCTGAAGCGCCTCAACCGTTGACAGCCGCTTCTTACCAGGGGAATTGGGATGTGCGGCCCGCCAGCCTGGGGTTTGCCTTCAACGTTGGCACGCGCATCCTGATCAACGGCAACAACACCGTTCAGTGTTTTGACAACACCAACGGTTCAACTTTTGCGTGCAGCTTTAGCGTCACCAACCCAGCCACCGGTGCGTTCACGTATACCAATACAGGCAACGGCAACACTGCAGCAGGAACGCTCAATTTCATGCAAGGTACAGGAACGGGCACCCTGACACCGGCAGACTTGTCAACACCGTATGCGATTGCGGTTCAACGGCGGTAAACACGCGCCTCGCAAACAACCAAAAACCCGCTTCGGCGGGTTTTTTAGTGGTTCAAATTGGGCTCATAAAAAAACCCCGCCGAGGCGGGGTTTTTTGCCAGGTGACAGCACCCAGAGCAAGAGCAATTAAGAGCCAGAACCCGTCACCGTAACATTACCGATGACAGTTGACCCACCCGTGGTAACGGTTACCGTCTTGTTGTTCGTGGCGCTGGTTTTTGTTCCTAACGTCAGGATGGTTGGAATAGAGTTGGTGCCAGCCGGGTAGCCAGTGGCATTTACTCTCAAGCTACAGATGGGGATAGTGATAACTCGACCGACGCTCAAAGGGTGGCCCAACCGGAAAGTTGATATCCGGATGGTGAAAATGCATGAACCGAAGGTCATGGGGCCCGATGCGGTTGCACCCTCAGAAGAAAGCTCAAATGTTGTGGCAGCACCTGACCCGGCAACAGTCAACGACGTAGACGCCGTGGTTCCCAGCTCTGTGACACCAGAGTCAAAAATGTAAGGCGTACCCGCCAACGCGGACGCATTGGCCGCAGTAACTGACGTTGTGGTGGCCGGCGTTGCCGGCACCACATCACTACCACCACCACCACAAGCAGCCAACATTGCAGCGGCAACCGTAGCAGACAAAACCCATTTCAAACTTGCTTTTTTCATTCTTCAACCCTTTCAAATTAACCGCCAAAATTGCGGTTGTTTGTTGCATTCGATGGGTGGTACCCACCCGCATATTGAGTGCACGCCACCCGTTGTATCAGTCTAACCCAAAAATCCTTGCCCCCCAAGCCCGCCGCCGCTCGTCATTGCTAAACCCACTGGGTGTTGTACTTTTGCCACCGAAAGGTGACTTTGGTAACCCGGCAAACTGGGTTTAAAACCCATAAGACCACCCGACTCGCCCGGTTTGGCAGATTTTGGTCATTGCGGCAAAAGAGGGCGGGCGTAGGTGTAAAAAGCGTCCCGCATCCGCGTCATGTTTGCGCCCAGATAGGCGCCACCCACGCGGCCACCATTGAGCTGTTGCACTTCGGCGTTGTAATCCATCTGGAAGTCTCGAACCGCAGTGGGTTGCACCAGGTTGAATGCTGTGTTGCTGTCGGTGATGCGGCTGCGCAATCCGCGCTGGAATTGCGAGGTGCCGGTGAGGTTAATCGCTCCTGGCGCCATGCCCTGGCGCGGTGTTAGCGGAATGGACAATTCAATGCCCGCAAACTGGGCGACGCCGCCACGCCGGTAAAAGAGGTTCACGCCTACATCACCGAACCAACGGGTCAATACAACGGATGGCCCACGGCTGCCGTCGCTGTACTGTTGCACACCAGCTTCTACCCAGGTGGCCGGGTTGTAGGCGTAACGGTAGCTGGCTGAAACCGGCTGCGCACGGTTGGCGTTGAAACTGCCGGGGCGCTGGTAATAGGCTCCTTTCAGGCGCACGACATCCTCCCTGCCGGGTACAAAAACGGTGGCATCGGTTTGCCAACCTAGGTCGTCATAGTTGTATTGCCCGATACCGATGTGGGCCAACACGTTTTTTCCCAGCCAGAAGGACTGTTCAATGGCGGCCACTTTAATACCTTCGCGCTGGCGCGTTGCCTCAAAAACTTCCCCTATCTCATAATTTTTGGAGACGGTTGGCGCGCTGATAAAGCTGGCGTAAAACTCGGCGCCCTGCCACAGGGGCACCATCCCCTGGATATTCGCAGCCAGGGTGTAGTCCACCAGGCCCACTTCAGTGGCAACCGCATAACTGATGTCTGGCTTGACCTCGATTCGCACCAGCGAGCGTGGACCTGGCGAAGCAGTTTGCCAATTGACCGTGTCTTGGGTATCTTCTGGCCGCGTGGTGTAGACCAATGTTCCCCGAACGCTGCTGGCATCGCCATCGCGCAGGAATTGCCGATAGGCCGCGACGCTGACACGGGTTTCATACAGCCGCTGCCCCGCTTTGAGGGTTATGGCCCGCACTAGCTGGGTACCCGCCGGGGCATGCTCAGCCGCCAGGCCCAGCACAATACCGATGGCATCGACCTCGTTTTGCCCGTAACGATGGTTTTCGTATTCGACAACCAGTGTGGCCGCCTCTGGCTCGCCTTGCTGGCCGATGCGAATGCGTTCCAGGCCAGCGGCTTCAAGCATCTTTTGAAGAGCCGCCAATTTATCAGTTCCCAATCCGGCTTCCGCCTTGGCGTTCAGGAGCGGCAACTCCCGATAACCCGCTGGCTGGGCGTTTTTGCGCTGGGTTGGGTCAGACCCCAACGGAATCACCAGACTCATCGAAAAATGGGTGGCATCGACATCTGCACCGGCCAGGTTTTGGGCCCCAAAACTACGTTGCAACGTGCCGATCATTTGTGCGCCACCGAGCATGGCCAGTGGTGATGATGCGTAACGCAACCCGGCGTGTTTTTGTTGGCCGTCATATTCAACCAAGGTTGAAAAGCCGGTGCGCCCCAGCCTCAAATCCAGACCACCAAAACTGCCATTCATTGCAAACTGGTTACTGCCTACGCCGCTGACAGCTTTGCCCGAGGCATAACCGGCAGTCCATAACAAAGGCCCCCATTCATCACTGGCAACCATGTAACCGGCTCCGAAGTTGACAGCGCCGCCGCCGATGTCATTCAAGCCGACTGCCAATTTGGGCGCGTTCTTCCAGGGTAATGGAATTTGCACTTTCAGATTGGCGGATAAATCGCGCTGGCCAACGTCCAACGCGCCCCCCACGCCTGGCTGCGTGTAATCGGTAATCCGGCCAAACAATTCGACGTTCGGAAACAGACCCACTCCCACGCTGGTATTGATGCTGCGGGAATTGGCCGGAATTTTGGGTTCGCGGTAATTGCCATAGGTCAGTGACAAGCTGCCGGTATCCAAAACATAGGCCCACGGAATTGTCAAACCGCCGGAATTGCCTTGGCTGGAAATGCCCAGGCTCTGGGCCGACGCCTGGCCCGAAACACCGAGCCCGACCAAACACCCAATCAAGTGGGCCAGTGTCGTGTGAGAGGATCGACGAAAGGATATGAACGTGAGATAACGCATGGGACGGGATTATCTCCCGCCAAAATTGGTTCGACCGCCCACGCCTCAGCGCTGCGCGTGCAACTCCCGCGCATCGCGTTCATACGCGGCCAGCCGGCGCACAGCGCGGTCGCGTTGCTCCTTGCTGGTGCTGTTGTGCAGGCCGGCAAACGTTTCGCAGCTTTCCTGGGTTAGTTTGTCGCTGTAGGCCCGGTAATCAGCGCTGGGGGGCTTGGCCATTCGTTCCTGATAGCCGCGCAACAAGGACAAAACCTCTGGAGGGCCGGGTTTGTTGGCACCGGTCGGGGTGGCTTGGCCGCTGGCCACGCGCAGGGTTTGCGCAAAATCGGCCTGGCGGCGCTGGCGTTCCGCCTGATTCAACTCGGGTTTGGTGGTGGCGGCTTCCATCGCGCCCCGCAGCTGGGCCACCTGCTTGTCGTCCAGCCGACCGTAAAACTCTTCGGCCCGTTCCACGTTTGATTTGACACGGCGGTCCATACGTTCGGCCGGGGTGAGATCTTGCGTGTCTTTGCGGAACTTGTCATCGGCTTTTTTCAACTGGCGGTCAATATGTTTCAACTGGTCTGCCGACAGACTCATCACCAGCCAAACGGCTGCCGGGTCGGCGCGACGCGTCGTAGCATCGAAACGCTCCCGCGCATCGGCGTATACCGTGCAAATTTGGCCAGGTGTCACGTCCGCCGCTGCCAGGCGCTGTACCTTTTGCAGCAGCTCCGCGAGTTTGGGCAATTCTTCCGTGCGATGCCAGGCCAGCAGTTTGCCCAGTTCTTCGCGCACCCGCGGACTTTGGTCGTCGCGAAAATCAACGTAACCGTCCAGCCAAAAATAGGCCAATTCGGTGCCATTGTTGTAGCCCAGCTTGATGGCGCTGCACGCCTGCAGCAACAACAGTGCCGAAACTGCAGCCAGCCCGCCGATAATTCGTCGGAAATTGATTCGCCGGATATTTGAAAAGGATGGAGACATGGTGGCAAATACTAACGTAAACAAGCCAGCCCTTGCATTGGACGTGGTCATCATGGCCGCCGGCAAGGGCACCCGGATGAAAAGCAAGTTGCCCAAAGTTTTGCATCGGATTGCCGGTCGGGCGTTGTTGCAGCATGTGGTCGACACGGCGGCTGGCCTCAACGCCCGGCGCGTGGTGGTGATCACTGGCCATGGCGCTTTGGAAGTGGAGACCGCGTGCGCCTTGTTCGCCCGCAAGGGGGCAGACCCATCCGAGGATGCGGCGCCCACGATGGATATGCGGTTCGTGCGGCAGGAGCCCCAGTTGGGTACCGGGCATGCCGTTCAACAAGCGGTGCCAGAGCTGCCCGACGACGGCATCGTGGTCGTGTTGTCGGGCGATGTGCCATTGACCCAAATCGATACCTTGCAACAGCTCATTGCTGCTTGTGCGGGCGACAAACTGGCACTGTTGACGCTGGAGCTGCCTGACCCAACGGGTTATGGCCGCATTGTGCGCACGACGCAGACCGGTTCACAGGCAGGCCACGTGCAGGCGATCGTCGAGCAAAAAGACGCTACCGATGCCCAGCGCCAGATCAGCGAAATCTACAGCGGCATCATGGCGGTTCCTGCCCTGTATCTCAAAAAGTGGCTGGCGCGTCTGGACAACCGCAATGCGGC
>JANOWY010000401.1:0-1622 GCA_031418135.1 Rhodoferax sp.
GCGCGGGTGTCTTGTTGTTGTGGCACCAATCCACCAGCGTGGTGGTGCCGCAATTGAGCTGGTTCAGCGCCCCCACCAAGGTGGCAATGTGCAGGTCTTTTGGCTCAAAAACGGTGGCTAGGCCCGCATGCATCTTCTGAAAATACTCCAGCAGCGTCCAGTTGGCGGCCAGGCCGCGCAAGGCGGTCTGCCAGGTGTGCATGTGCGCGTTAATGAGGCCCGGAATCAGGATGCAGCCCGTGGCATCGACCACGCTTGCGTCATCCGCGTGAATGAAGGGCGCAATTTCGGTGAGGGTGTCGTCGGTCACCAGCACATCGCCCTGGGCCAAATCACCCTGCGCATCCATTGTGATGATGTGCGCGTTCTTGATCAGGGTCCGGGTCATGGGCTTTGCACAGGTTTCATGTACACATTCAGGGCCGCAATCAGTGACACTTTCGCTGCCGGTTTCACTGCGACTGCAAACCGTCGTCTATCACCTTGTTTTCAGACACCAGTTTCAAACCGGCATCGGCGGCGGTTTCTTGCAGCAAGATGGCGAAATCGACATCTTCATGGCCATGGCCGACCATGCGCGCCACACTTTCGCGGGTGGCTGCTGCAGATGGCATGGCCACACCGTAGGTCTTGGCCGTCGCCATGCCCAAATCCATGTCCTTGAGCAGCAATTTCGGCGTAAAGGTCACCTGGTCAAACGTCAGGTTAGTCAGCACCGGCGTTTTGTAACGGGTGTACATCGAGCCCAAAACTGAATCGTTGATACTCTCCAGAAACACATGGCGCGGGATGCCGGCCTTTTCGGCCAGCACGGTGATTTCACACAGGTTCTGGATCACCACGCCAAACATGGTGTTGTGGGCAATCTTCCAGATGCGGGCCAGTTCGCCCTCACCCACCCACATCACCTTGCGGGCCATGGCCTGCAAATAAGGCTGGGCTTCGTCATACAGGGCTTTGGGGCCACTGGAAACCATCAGCAACTTGCCGGCCTTGGCCACCTTGGCATTGCCCGACACAGGCGTACACAGGTAAGCCACACCCATGGCTTCGAGCCGTTCACGGATTTCGGCGGAACCCTCTTGCGATATGGATGAGCAATCCACCACCACCTTGGGCTTTTGTGTGCCAAAACACAGGCCACCTTCTTCAAACAGCACCTGCTTCAGATCGTCCGTGGTGGAGACCATGGTGAACACGATGTCGCAGCCGGACAACGCGGTTTTCGAAGCCGCCACCGTTGCGCCATAGTCCTTCAAGGGCTCAGCCTTGGCGGCCGTCCGGTTCCACACATCGACCGCATGCCCGCCTTTGAGCAGGCGTTTGACCATTGCCTCACCCATACGGCCCAATCCTATCCAACCCAGCTTGTTTGCCATCGACCTTCCTTTGCTTTGAATGCAGCGGTTGTAGCAGATTTTGCCGAATTACGGTGGGTCGAATGGCCTCGAAAAAGTCATTTTCTGGGCGCCGACAGCTACGCCTTAAACGCGGTCAAATCAGTAACTGCGCAGCGTGTGTGGCAATTGCACCGGGCTGGGTCATCCACAGCTGGCCACGATCTCTTGCGGCAGCAACGTGTTGCAGCGCGCGCCGCAGGTGCCGCAGCCGGTAGGGTTGGC
>JANOWY010000402.1:0-5504 GCA_031418135.1 Rhodoferax sp.
GTTTTTGCGTGGATTGCGGAAAAGATCCTGTTTTTTGCGGCAGGCATGTCGGCTGCGCCAGACCATACAACTGAACTCTTGCAAACAGCCGAGGGCAGGCTCGCGGTGCGCGACTTTTTGGCGTCCGCAGATACAGGTATCAGTGACATTGAGACGATTGCACGCAAAGGCGTTCGCCAGCAGGTGTTTCTTAATCCCGGGTTGCCAGCCACTGTCAGCCGCGAGGAGCGGGATTTGCTAATGCCCCAGTTTGTGCACGGCACGGACAGTGGCGCGGTGAGGTTTGAACTGCAAGACGAGTCTACGGGTACGCAACGCCTCTACCAAATGGCCGCACCGGTGCTGGACGTGCTGAAAAACGGCAGGATTCTGGTGATTGACGAGTTTGATGTCAGCCTGCACACCCTGCTGGTGCGTCGCTTGGTCGACATGTTTCAAAATCCAACCCTGAACGTCAAAGGCGCGCAGTTGATTTTCAGCACACACGACACGTCGTTGCTGGACCAGTCATTGTTTCGACGTGATCAGGTCTGGTTCACTGAAAAGAATGCTGCTCATGCCACGCGTCTTTACCCGTTGACAGAATTCAGCCCGCGCAAAAAGGAAGCGCTGGAACGCGGGTATCTGGCTGGGCGTTATGGTGCTGTACCGTTTTTTGCCGAAGTTGCCCCGGTCCCTTCAAATGGGAAGTGATAAGCAACCCAAGGCGCGGCAAGCCGCGCTGTTGGCGCATTGGGTACCGTGTTTTGAGTTGTGGTTGCTGCTGCACTTTGAGGATGTGTTGGCGCCTATCCACCGCAATGAGGTGTACCGGCGGCTTCTTGAGTATTTGCCGGGTTACGCCAAAGGGCAGGGCGGCCAGTTTGACGCTACGCGGGCCCAGCTTGCGACAGCAACACAACGAGCGGCACGGCTGGGTGAACTTCATGCCGCGCACGATGGTGAACATCCGTTTACAGATGTTCACCGGTTGGTGGGCTTGCTGACAGGCCTTAAAGCCGGGTAGGGGCAAACTGCCTTCGGTCATCCACGAGCGCTGCGCCGCCAAGGCCGCCAATGTGCTTAGATTTGACCGGGCTGTGGAGATAAGCGTACGGGCGGTGCGCGTGCTGGGGCGCATTCGGTATTCGCGAATAGCGAATTTTCTTATTTGCAATATGCAAATTGCATATGTTTGACTAGTGTGGGCTTTGGTTCTAAAATTATGCAAACTGCATATCGCATAAATCAAAAATGAGTTCAACTGGAATCAAAGCGCGACTAGCGCAGGCGCAATGGTCGCTCAAGCCGCAAGACTTGGCCATGGCATTCAAGCTGGTGTGTCTGGCTGGGCAAAGGCTGCCCTACGTGGCGCTGGCGCAAGCCATGCACATGTCGCAGTTTGAGGCGCATGCCTGCATGGCGCGCCTGAGCGGTGCCAGGCTGCTGACGGAGGTGAACGATGCCCCGGTGCTGGTGATGGCCGCATTTCGGCCGATGGTGTTGCATGGCGCGGCGTATTTTTTTCCGGCGGTGCGGGGCGAAATCACCATGGGTTTCCCGACCGCCTATGGCGTGGAGCCGCTTAAATCCAAGGTGCTGTTTGCGGACGAGACACCGCCGGTGTGGCCCCATGCCGACGGCCCGGTACGTGGCAGTGCGTTATTGCCGCTTTACCCCAATCTGCCGTTGGCCGCCGTAAAAGACCCGGCGCTGTATGAACTGCTGGCTCTGTTCGATGCCTTGCGCATTGGGCAGGCGCGTGAGCGCGAAATGGCCCGCAAGCTGCTTGAAGAACGGCTGAGCTGATGGCCGCTTTCAACAACCCCAACCTGGCCATCTTGGAACTGGTGGCGAAGGCCTTGGGCCCGGTGTGCGAAAGCGTCATTTTTGTAGGTGGCTGTGCAACGGGTCTGCTGCTCACACAAGAACGACCCGACCGCATCCGCATCACGGAAGACGTGGACATCGTGGCCCAAGCCTTCACGGTGCACGATTACCACGCCATAGAAAAGCGAGTCCGAGCACAGGGCTTTACCAACGACATGCGCGCCGACGCGCCAATTTGCCGCTGGGTGTACGAGAACGTCACGCTGGATTTGATGCCAACTGTCAAAGATATTCTGGGTTTTGCCAACCGCTGGTATCCACTGGCACTGGAAACTGCTGACACGGTTGTCTTGCCCAGCGGAACCAGCATCAGGCTAATCACTGCCCCCGTATTCCTTGGCACCAAGCTGGAAGCCTTCAAAGACCGGGGCAAACACCCCAATGGCAAACCGGACTATTTGGGAAGCCATGACCTGGAAGACATCATCACAGTGGCAGACAGACGACCGGAACTGCTTGCAGAAAGCCGCGCTGCCGCGCCCGAACTGCGGGCCTAACTGGCGGCGGAATTCACAGCGCTTTTCTCGGACCCCGAATTCGAGCAAGCGCTGGCCGGCCATCTGCCAGGAGACTCTTTTAGCCAGCAACGCGGAAAACCGTTGGCTCAAACCTTGCGGGCGTTGGCGAATCTTTCACCATGAGTGCAAAGAATCGTCCCATTTTTTGCCCGGTAAAATATCGTTTTTAACAGCCTCCCCATTTCCATGTCCGCCTGGGTCCTGCCGGATCACATTGCCGATGTATTGCCTTCCGAGGCACGCCACATCGAAGAATTACGCCGGGGTCTGCTGGACACTGCGCGCGGTTTTGGCTATGAACTGGTCATGCCGCCGCTGCTGGAGCACCTCGAATCGCTGCTCACAGGGACCGGCGAAGCGCTGGATCTGCAAACCTTCAAACTGGTTGACCAGCTCTCGGGCCGCATGATGGGCCTGCGGGCCGACACCACGCCGCAAGCTGCCCGCATCGACGCCCATTTGCTTAACCGCAAGGGCGTAACCCGCCTGTGTTACTGCGGCCCGGTGCTGCACACGCGGCCCGACAAGCCCCACGCCACCCGCGAGCCGCTGCAGTTTGGTGCCGAAATTTTTGGCCATGCCGGGCTGGAGGCCGACCTGGAAGCCCTGCAATTGGCGCTGGATTGCCTCAAAACTGCCGGTGTGCAGGGCCTGAGCGTCGATTTGGCCGATGCCCGCATTGTCAAATCACTGCTGGCGGGGGTGAACGCGCCCGCCGATCATATGGCGCAAATTCAGGCTGTGCTGGCGGCCAAAAATGGCAGTGACTTGGCGGTTTTAACCCAAGATTTTCCGGCGGCTTCACGCGCGGGCTTGGCGGCTTTGGTCAACCTGTATGGCGACGCGCAGGTGCTGGATGCGGCTGAAAAAGCCCTGCCGCCTTCTGCTGCACTGCATGAGGCACTGGCCAATCTGCGTTGGCTCAGCCGCCATGTAGAAGGCGCAGAGGTCAGTTTTGATCTGGCTGATTTGCGTGGCTACGCTTATTACAGCGGCCCGCGTTTCACCATTTACGCCAAAGGCGCGAATGACGCGCTGGTGCGCGGCGGCCGTTACGACGAAGTGGGCGCGGTATTTGGCCGCAACCGCCCGGCTGTGGGTTTTAGCCTGGATATCAAGGCGATTGTGGGGGCCACCGGTCCCCAAACTTTGCGGGCTGCCATCCGTGCGCCTTGGAATGAATCGGCCGAGTTGCGCTGCGCTATCGCCGCCCTGCGGGCGAAGGGTGAAACCGTGGTGTGCATGTTGCCGGGGCATGACAACGAAGTCGACGAGTTCGCCTGTGATCGCCAATTGGTACTGGTCAACGGGCAGTGGATCGTGCAAGGTATTTGATGCGCCTGCTCTCACGCAGCCGTATTCCTCTCTTTAATTTCCAATTTTCAGGACAGTCATGAACAAAGGCAGAAACGTCGTCGTGGTCGGCACGCAATGGGGCGACGAGGGCAAGGGCAAGTTGGTCGATTGGCTAACTGAAAGTGCCCAGGGTGTGGTGCGTTTTCAGGGTGGCCACAACGCCGGGCATACGCTGGTGATCAACGGGGTAAAAACGGCTCTGCACCTGATCCCCAGCGGCATCATGCGCGCCGGGGTGAAGTGTTACATCGGCAACGGTGTGGTGCTCTCGGCCGCCAAGTTGTTTGAAGAAATTGTGGGGCTGGAGAAGGTGGGTGTGGAAGTGCGGTCGCGCCTGCGCGTCAGCGAAGCCTGCCCGCTTATTTTGCCCTTCCATGCGGCGCTGGATGTCGCCCGCGAAGCCGCGCGCGAGCAGGGCGGCAGCGCCAAAATTGGCACCACCGGCCGTGGCATTGGCCCGGCCTACGAAGACAAAATTGCCCGCCGCGCCTTGCGTGTGCAAGACCTGAAATACCCCGAGCGTTTCGCCAGCAAGTTGCGCGAACTGCTCAACTTGCACAACCATGTGCTGAGCACTTACCTGAACTCCGCCACGTTCGAGTTTGGTGATGCGCTCAAGCCCTACATCGTCAACGGCTTGGTGCAGTTCCAGCCCGTATTTGACGAAGCCATGCGCCACGCCGAATTGCTCAAACCCATGATGGCTGATGTATCGCGTGAGTTGAACGAGGCGCACGTGCGCGGCGACAACCTGCTGTTTGAAGGCGCGCAGGGCACGTTTCTGGATGTCGATCACGGCACCTACCCCTACGTTACCTCCAGCAATTGCGTGGCGGGCAATGCATCGGCCGGCGCGGGTGTGGGCCCGGGCATGTTGCATTACATCCTGGGCATCACCAAGGCCTATTGCACCCGTGTGGGTGGCGGGCCTTTCCCCACCGAACTTGATTGGGAAACCCCCGGCACGCCCGGTTACCACATGAGCACCGTGGGTGCCGAAAAAGGCGTGACCACCGGGCGCAGCCGCCGCTGCGGCTGGTTTGATGCTGCGCTCTTGAAGCGCTCGGCCCAGGTGAATGGCCTCACCGGCTTGTGCATCACCAAGCTGGACGTGCTGGATGGCCTCAAAGAGCTGCTGCTGTGCACCGGTTACGAGATGGACGGAGAGACCATCGACATCCTGCCCATGGGCGCAGACGATATCGAACGTTGCACGCCCATTTATGAGGTGATGGAAGGCTGGAGCCAAAGCACCGTGGGGGTGACCGATTACGCCAAACTGCCGGTGCAGGCGCGCCTGTATTTGCAGCGCATTGCCCAGGTAACCGGCGTGCCGATTGACGTGGTTTCTACCAGCCCCGACCGGGACCACACCATCATGATGCGGCATCCGTATCTGGCCGATATTTGAACGCGGCCTACCTGCCAGTTCAGCATAATTTGGGCTAAAAAGACAGTTTGAGGGGTTCGGTTGAGAACCTTAAGAGTAATCAGTGGTATTGTTCATTAAGCAATTGCATTGTTAGCTATTATATTAGGAGCATTTGAATGTTGACTGAAGACGGCAAACACCTGTATGTGAGCTACGACGAGTACCACAACCTGATCGAAAAACTGGCCATCAAGATTCACCAGTCGGGGTGGGAATTCGACACCATCTTGTGCCTGGCACGCGGCGGCATGCGCCCCGGCGACATCCTTTCGAGGGTGTTTGACAAACCCCTGGCCATCATGTCGACCAGCTCTTACCGGGCCGATGCC
>JANOWY010000403.1:0-43719 GCA_031418135.1 Rhodoferax sp.
GCGTTGCTGACCAGCTTGGAGGTGATGTCCACAATCTGGATCATGCGGTCGTAGGCCATGCGGGTCGGGCCAATTACCCCCAGGGTGCCGACGATCTGACCATCGACCTCATACGGCGCGCTGACGATGGAGAGGTCTTCAAAAGGCACTACCTGGCTTTCGCCACCGATAAAAATGCGCACGCCCTCGGCTTGCCCAGCCACATCGAGCAGGCGCATCAGCTGCGCTTTTTGCTCAAACAGTTCAAATGCACGGCGCAGGTGACCCATGTCACTGGAAAAATCACTCACCGCCAGCAGGTTGCGCTCGCCTGAAATCACCACTTCGTCGCGCGTTTCGGTGATGGCATCCGAGCTCACATTGACCGCCGCCTGCATCAGGCTGGCGATTTCACTTTGCAGGTTCAGTATTTCGCGTTGCAGGCGCTCGCGCACCTGCTCTATCGCCAAACCGACGTAGTTGGCATTGAGGTAATTGGCAGCTTCTACCAGGTTGGACTGCGTGTAATCCACCTCGGTGAAGATGACACGGTTTTGCACATCGCCGTCGGGCGAGACGATGATGACCAGGATGCGTTTTTCAGACAAGCGCAGAAACTCGATGTGGCGGAACACCGAGGTTCGTTTGGGGGCGATCACCACGCCCACAAACTGCGACAGGCTGGACAGCAGGTTGGCGGCGTTGCTGATGACTTTCTGCGGCTGGTCGGCGGCCAAGGTTTGCGGTGCCAGGCGGGTACGTTGCGCCGTCAGCATGGTGTCGACAAACAGGCGGTAGCCGCGCGCCGTGGGTATGCGCCCGGACGAGGTGTGCGGGCTGACGATCAGGCCCAGTTCCTCCAGGTCAGACATCACGTTGCGGATGGTGGCGGGCGACAAATCCATGCCGCTGGCGCGGGAAAGCGTGCGTGAGCCAACGGGCTGCCCGTCGGCAATGTAGCGCTCAACCAGCGCTTTCATCAAACTTCGCGAGCGGTCGTCCAGCATCGGGCCATTTTAGTGATGTAATTTGCAGATGAAATCCAGATTCCGCCAGGTCGCGCTGTTCGGCAAGTACCAGACCACCAGTTCCGGTGCTTCGGGTGCGGCTTCGCGCAAAGTGATGGAGGACATCGCCCATTTTCTGCATGACCAGGGCTGTGAAGTGGTTTTTGAAAAAGACACCGCCGACAACCTGGGCCTGACAGGTCACACCGCGCTGGACGTGCCCGCCATCGGTGCCCGTTGCGATTTGGGCCTGGTGGTCGGCGGCGACGGCACCATGCTGGGCATTGGCCGCCAGTTGGCCCGCTTCAATGTCCCCCTGATCGGTATCAACCAAGGGCGGCTTGGCTTCATCACTGACATTCCGATGGAAGGTTTTGAGAGGTATCTCGCGCCCATGTTGCAGGGTGCATTTGAAGAAGACCAGCGCAGCCTGATGCACGCGCGGGTCGAGCGTGATGGCCGCGACGTGTTTGACGCGCTGGCCATGAACGAGGTGGTGGTGAACCGGGGCGCTACGTCAGGCATGGTGGAACTGCGCATCGAAGTGGATGGCCATTTTGTTGCCAGCCAGCGGGCCGATGGTCTGATCATCGCCACACCAACGGGCTCCAGTGCCTACGCCTTGTCGGCGGGCGGGCCGTTGCTGCACCCCAGCATTGCCGGTTGGGTGATGGTGCCCATTGCACCGCATACCTTGTCGAACCGGCCGGTGGTTATATCGAGTGGCTCACGCATTTCCATTGAACTGGTGAACGGCCGCGATGCCAGTGCCAACTTTGACATGCAGTCATTGGCATCGCTGTTGTTGGGTGACCGCATTGAAGTCACCCGCTCTGCCTACATGGTGCGGTTTTTACACCCCCTGGGCTGGACTTACTTTGACACTTTGCGGCAAAAGCTGCACTGGAACGAAGGAGCGGTTTGAGATGGCCCTGAAGCGCATCGTTTTACGGGACTTCGTCATCGTCGACCAGCTCGAGCTGGAACTGAAACCCGGCTTCACGGTGCTGACCGGCGAAACCGGGGCGGGCAAATCGATTCTGGTCGATGCGCTTCAATTGGCCACAGGCGCCAGGGCCGACACGGGCGCGATTCGTGAAGGCGCGGCCCGTACCGAAGTGTGCGTTGAATTTGACGTGACACCCGGCGTGACGGCCTGGCTGTCAGAGGCCGGCTTTCAGGCTGACGAGACGTTGCTGTTGCGCCGCACGGTTGACACCCAGGGCAAAAGCCGTGGCTGGATCAACGGCAGCCCGGCCACCATTGGGCAACTGAGGGCCGTGGGCGAGCAATTGCTCGACATCCATGGCCAACACGCCTGGCAAAGCCTGACCCAGCCCGATTCGGTGCGCGGCCTGCTGGATGCCTATGCCGGGCTGGATGCCAGCGCCCTGACGCGCCAATGGCACGGATGGCGCGGTGCACTGGCGGCCTTGCAGGCATCTCAGGCTGCGCAAGGCTCGCTGGAGCGGGATCGTGAACGCTTGTTGTGGCAAATTGCCGAGGTCGACAAACTTGCGCCAGGGCTGGAAGAATGGGCCGGGCTGAACACCGAGCATGGGCGCCTCTCGAATGCCCAGGCACTGCTGGAGGCCGCGCAATCGGCCCTGCAGGCGTTGGATGGCGACGAGGCAGGTGGTTCAAGCGGCGCAGTTGCCAACCTCAACACCGCGCTGGAAGTGCTGCAGCACCAAACCCATGTAGAACCGCATTTCAAGGACCTGGCCGGGGTGCTGGCCTCCAGCCTGGCCCAGGTGGCAGACACCGCCCACGCGCTCAAGGCCTATTTGCGCCGCACCGATCTGGAGCCCGAACGTCTGGCGGAACTCGACAACCGCCTGGCTCTGTGGATGCAATTGGCACGGCGTTACAAGCGCCCGCCCGAAACCCTCCCCGCCAGCTGGCAAGGCTGGAAAACCGAGTTGGCGCAGTTGGACGCTAGCAGTGACCTGCAGGCGCTAGAGGCCACTGCCAACGTGGCTGAAGACGGCTTTATGCAAGAAGCACTGCGCATTTCCAAAGTGCGAAAACAGGCTGCCCCCAAACTGGCCAAAGCCGTCACCGCCGCCATGCAGGGCCTTGGCATGCAGGGCGGTGTGTTTGAGGTAGCGCTGGAAAAATCCGTCCAAGCCTCGATGAGTGGTCTCGATGACATCAGTTTCCTGATGGCAGGTCACCCTGGTGCCACGCCACGCCCGGTGAACAAAGTCGCTTCCGGCGGCGAGTTGTCTCGAATGGCCTTGGCAATTGCCGTTACCACCAGCCAATTGGGCACCGCCCAGACCTTGATTTTTGACGAAGTGGATGCGGGTGTGGGCGGGGCGGTTGCCGAAACAGTGGGCCGTTTGATGAAGCAACTGGGTGCCGACCGCCAGGTGCTGGCAGTTACCCATCTTCCCCAGGTCGCCGCCTGCGCGGACCAGCATTTGCTGGTGTCCAAACGCTTCGCCAGCGCGGGCCAGGGTGGTCAGACCCAAAGTGCCGTGGCCGAGATTGCCCAAGAATTGAAGGTAGCCGAAATTGCGCGTATGCTGGGTGGCGAAAGGCTCTCCACCACCACCGTGGCGCATGCGCGTGAAATGCTGGATGCCCAAAACTGACCGACGGGCCAAGTCAGAAAACATTATCTGGACAAATCGGAAACGCCATGGAAATCGTACTCATCACTGGCATGTCAGGCTCAGGCAAATCGGTGGCACTGCATGCGCTTGAAGATGCCGGGTATTACTGTGTCGACAACCTGCCGCCCGAACTGTTGCAGCAGTTTGTCACGCTGGAGCGCAAGCATCGTGCCAGCCGTCTGGCTATCGCCATGGACGTGCGCAGCGCGACCTCCTTGCCCATGGTTCCCGAGTTGCTTAACGGGTTCAAGAACGAAGGCCTTGGCGTCAAATCCCTCTTTTTGGATGCCACCACGCCTACGTTGGTGCGCCGGTATTCCGAATCTCGCCGGCGCCACCCGCTGTCGCAATCTGAATCGGGCCATTCGCCCAGCGATGAGCGCCGTGCGCTGACCGATGCCATCGAACTCGAGCGGGAGCTGTTAGCTGACTTGCGCGACCAGGCCCATGTGATCGATACCAGCATCATCCGGCCGTCGCAGTTGCAGGGGTATGTCAAGAACCTGATTTCTGCCAATCAGGATCAACTCACGCTGGCCTTTGAATCATTTGCCTACAAACGCGGCATTCCGACCGATGCCGATTTCGTCTTTGACGTGCGCATGTTGCCCAACCCGCACTATGAACGGGAGTTGAAAAACCTCACGGGCCGGGATGAACCGGTGATCGATTTTTTGCAGCAGCAACCCGAAGTCGGCGAGATGCTGCGCCAGATCGATGGTTTTCTCGCCTACTGGCTGCCGGGCCTGGAGCGCGATCACCGAAGTTATGTGACAGTGGCCATTGGGTGCACGGGCGGCCAACACCGCTCAGTCTACGTGGTGGAAGAACTGGCGGCGAGTTTCTCCGCCAAATGGGTCACCCTAAAGCGCCACCGCGAGCTGGATTCGCAGCCAGGGCGTTTCTCACCCACATCTGCGGGTTGGTTAACGAGCTGATCTGGCCCCCAAGCTGAGCCGCTGCGCGGGTCGCTGCCCCACGCACGGGCGAAAAATCAGGTTGTTTCGTTATTCATGAGCAGCTTGCGAATCGGCGCTGGCAATCCGAGTTGGGGCCATTCAGTAGGCCCAAACCATCTTCCTTCAAATTCAGTTTTTTCAGACGGGTGAACCTGTAGCCTGACGGGATGCAAATGCAAATCCTTGTGGGTTAAGACGTGAACAAACGGATCGATGTGTTCAAGTTGTCTGTATAAATGAGCGGGCAGCGCCGCCCGCAAACCGTTCAATTCATCAAAAACAGCGAAACACATCAACCCGCCCCAAATGCCTTTGTTTGGCCTGGGTTCCAACAACACATCACCGGATTCACTGGTGACCCACAACAGCCAGAGCGACTGGGCGCTGCGCTTGAGCGTGCGCGTTTTCACCGGGTAATAAGCGGGCCGGCCTTCTGCCCGGGCGACACATACATCGCTCAGGGGACAGTTTGCGCACTGTGGCTGACGGGCCAGACAAACGGTAGCACCCAAATCCATCATGCCCTGGGTATAGGCGGGCATGTGGCAGGCTAGGTCGCGCGGGTTCTCGCCATTCGGTAGCTGCTCGGCCGCCAACCGCCACAACTGGCGCTCGTTCACACCCTTGGCCAGGTCTGCGCCAAAGCCCAGCAACCGGGTCAGGACGCGTTTGACATTGCCGTCCATAATCGCCACGCGCTCGCCAAAACAAAGGGAACTGATGGCCGCAGCGGTTGACGGGCCAATGCCCGGCAATGTTTGCAACACGTTGGCAACACCCGGAAACTCGCCACCATACTGTTCCATCACCACCCGTGCACAGGCATGCAGGTTCCTGGCGCGGCTGTAGTACCCCAAACCGCTCCACAAACCCATGACATCTTCCACGGGTGCCAAGGCCAGTGTTTGAACATCCGGAAAGCGCAGCAGAAAGCGCTTGTAGTAGTCACGCACAGTCGCCACTTGCGTTTGCTGCAGCATGATTTCAGACAACCAGACGGTGTAGGGCGAACGGGCCTCTTGCCAAGGCAAATCATGACGGCCATGCTCCTTTTGCCAGTGCACCACGCGTTGCCAGACAGGTGCCTGGCTCAGCGGCATGGCAACCTGTCCGCGCTTTGCGGGAGTCACTTGCTCACCCCTACGCGGTTTGGCGGCACCTGCAACTGCAGGCTTGAAACCGGCAGAGGTCAAGATGTCAGATTTTTGCCAGCCGTGCCATCGGGCCCTTGCCTCGGGCCGGTGGTTTGCCAGGCTCGGCTTCTGCCGGGTTCACAGTCTGAACGGATTCGACCTCAACGCCCGACGCAGCAACACCCGACGGCACCCCAGGCGAACCTGGTGTCGACTTCTTGGTCGAAGCCACTGAGCCGCTTTCACCCGGGCTAGCCACCTTGGTTGCTCCTTTAGGCGCTCCAGTTGCAGGGGCTATCGGCGGTGCCATCAGATAACTGGTGAGTTCATTGAGCTTCACATCCAGCTTATTCAATGCCTTTTCCTGACCGCTGATTTCTGTCAGGCGATCAGCCAACCCGTTGGTAGCCTGGGAAATGCGGTCAATCGCCTCCAGGCGCCGCACATAGGTGCGACGGCGCTCCCGCAACTGCGCATCGAGCTGAGCCGCTGCCGATTTGCTCCACAGCTCGATGTCGCCCAAGGCCGTCTCATGAATCGTGCGCAAACGCGTGGCCAGGGCGCGAACCAGGCGGTCTGCAAACTCGGGTTGGGACAACTTGAACGTATTGCTGAGCCCCAGATACTGCAGATGGCTCTTTTCAACCAAATCCAGCCCGCTTAAAAATGAACCCATGGAGGGTTCTGCCGGCACCTGAAGGGAAAAACCATGTTCTGCATTGAGTTGCCGGAAGGACGCGCCCAGCATACTCTGGATTTCAGAGCACAGCGCCTGTACCTTGTTTAACCCTTCCCGCAGATGGCCAAAGGTTTCGGCATAGGCCTTTTTCACCCCAAGCTTGAGCCCTTTTTGGCCCAGCGCAAGGGTCAGTTGGGCCATCTCCTTCTTCAAGCCGCCCGAACCCAACAGCGCAAACACCTCGCGCAGCAATTTCAGATGGACCGAGCGCACGGCATGGATACGTGAGCCACCCAAATCAAACTCGGCCTGCTCCTGTGTAATCCGCAGCCGCATGTTTTTCACCACGCCGGCATTTTTGCCCTGGAGCCCTTTGAGTTCCAGCATTTGCTCAGCCAAATCGCGCCGGCGCATGTTGAGCACACGCCCGGTTTCAGTTCTCACTTCACCGATGGCGGCAGCCACGGCATTGCCCAAAATGGCATGGCGCTGATCCATGATGCTGCTGCCCAACGCAGCTTCGAGGTTCAGCAAACAACTTTGCTGCAACAAGGCCGGTTGGTTGGTGACTTTGCCCACCAAACCTTTGTGCGCCGAAACAGCGATCACCTGCTCCAGCGGCACCTTGAGGGTTTCGGCCGTGTTGGCACGCTGGCGCTCAATTTGCGCCTGGGTTTGTGCCGCCGTGCTCAACGGATCCCACAAGGTGTCGATCTTGTTGAGCACAATCAGGCGGGCGTTTTTATGCCCCGCTTCGGTGATCAAATGCTCGTTCCAGATCGCCAAATCAGATTTGGTGACGCCGGTGTCGGCACCCAGAATAAACACCACCGCCTGCGCTTGCGGAATCAGGCTGACGGTGAGCTCGGGCTCGGCTCCGATGGCGTTCAGTCCGGGCGTATCCAGAATCACCAACCCCTGCTTCAACAACGGGTGCGCAATGTTGATAAGCGCATGCCGCCATTTGGGCACCTCAACCAGACCCTTGGCATCCACCGGGGGGTTGTCTTGCGGCGCGTCCAAGTTCCACAAACCCAGGGCGCGGGCTTCGTCTTGCGTCACCTTGCGGATTTCGGCCACCTTCTCCAGCGCCAGCGCGAGTTGTTTGGGATCGTTCACGTCCAGGTCGATGCGCGTCCACTTCTCGGGGACCATGCGCCATTCCATCAGGGCCTGGGGCTGTAGCCGGGTTTCAATGGGCAACAAGCGCAGGCAGGGTGGCACGCCGGCGTCATAGCCCATCTCAGTCGGGCACATGGTGGTGCGCCCGGCACTGGCGGGCATGATGCGCCGCCCGTAACCGGCAAAAAAGATGGCGTTGATCAGCTCGGATTTGCCGCGTGAAAACTCGGCAACAAACGCCACCATGACTTTATCGGAGCGCACCTGTGTCTCCAGGCGGCGCAGACGCTCTTCCACGGCGGCATCGAGCAGTTCGTGGTCTTTCATCCATTCGCCCAGCAACTTCAGGCGCAAGGCGAATTCGCGCCGCCATGCGCCGTGCTGGTCAAATTGGTCGTTGAATGAGGTGGTCAATGCGCGGGGCCTGAAGGTTAAAACTGTCGGGCGGTGTCAAGTGGTTCGAGGCGAGGTTTTCAATATAGCACTGTCGCCCGCCCAACAACAGGATTGGGCAGCCAACGCAGTGCGATTCAAGCTACTTTTTTTGACAAACCGGACAAAAAAACGTAGCGCGCTGGCCTTGCCGAATGGTTTTCACGGTCGCGGTGCAACGTCGGCAGGCCTGACCCGCCCGGCCATAAACCGCGGCTTCAAGCTGAAAATAGCCGGTCTTGCCGTCAGCGCTGGAGAAATCCTTGAGCGTGCTGCCGCCCGCCTCAACCGCCCGGGCCAGAACCTGGCGAATAGCGTCGTACAGCCGCTTTGCGCGCGGTCGGCTGATGCCATGGGCCCGGGTGGTGGGCCGGATGCCAGCCATGAACAGGCTTTCCGAGGCATAGATGTTGCCCACGCCCACCACCAGCTCGCCCGCCAGCAACACTTGCTTGATCGGCGCAGAGCGTGATTGGAGCCCCGTATAAAAAGCTTCCAGGTCGAATCGCACCGGCGAATGGTCGTCCAGTGGCTCCATCCCCAGATGCCCGAGCAGCTTTTGGGCACTTGGCGAAGTTTCGCCAGCCGCAAACACGACGGCGCCAAAGCGGCGCGGGTCATTGAGACGCAACACGCCCTGGCTGGTGACCAAGTCAAAATGATCGTGGACACCTGCCGTTGGCAATTGGCCAGGATGGTCGACAAACGAAACGCTGCCCGACATGCCCAAATGAAGCAATAAAAGCCCTCCGTCCTGGCCGGGACCGGCCAAATCGATCAACAAGTATTTGCCGCGCCGGCGCACACCCAGAATACGGGCACCCACCAATTCAGCGGCAGCTATGCCCAATGGCCACCGCAATGGTTTGCCCAAGCGGGCGGACAGCACCAGAGCCCCCTGGATGCGCTGGGCAAAACTTTGCCGGGTGACTTCTACTTCGGGCAATTCGGGCATATAAGGCTGTTTAAAAAAAGGTCTCGTTCGGATGCCATGAAAGCTGGATGGCGATGGATTATTATGGTTTGATGTTTCAGTCCGCCCGATTTATGCGTTTTACTTCTCTGGTTCGAAGCGTGCCTGCGTCAGCGGCCGTGCCGTTGTTGGCCGTGGCTTGCCTTGCGACCGCATGGCCCGCCATGGCGCATGCCGAGCAGTTGGCGCAAACGCCACCGGCCAAAGGTGCTGTGCCAGCGGCTACACCCGCTGCCGTGGTTGCGCCAACGACCGCATCCGAACCCGAACAATCGGTGCTGGACGCAGAGCTGTTTTACCAATTGTTGCTTGGTGAGCTTAGTATTTATGGCGGTGAACCCGGCGAAGGCTTTTCATTGCTGCTGGACGGTGCCCGCAAGTCCAACGACCCCAAACTTTACGAACGTGCCATTCAAGTGGCATTGCAGGGCCGATCGGCAGAGCCAGCCCTGGCCGCCGCCCGGGCTTGGGCCAAGGCACAGCCGGGCTCGCGTGATGCCAATCGCTACGTGTTGCAGATTCTGGTTGGCCTGAACCGGGTAGCCGAAAGCAGTGAAGCGCTCAAAACCGAAATCAACGGCACGCCAGCGCGAGAGCGCAATACGATGATTTCAGCGATCCCGCGCATCTATGCCCGTGCCACTGATAAAAAACTGGCCGCCACAGTGGTGGAGCAAGCCCTGGCGGACAGTCTTGCCAGCCCGGCATACGGCCCCACCGCCTGGACATCATTGGGCCGCCTGCGTCTGGAAGCCGGTGACACCCCTGGCGTGTTAGAGGCCGCCCGGCGCGCCCAGGCACTGGATGCCAGTGCTGAAGCCCCGGCCGGCCTGGCGTTGCAACTGATGGATGCCAAAACCCCGGCCGCCGAGGAGATTGTGCGCAAACACCTGGCCGGTAAACCGTCGCTGGAGTTCCGCATGGGTTACGCCCGGGCGCTGATCGACGGGCAGCGTCTGCCCGAGGCCGTGCAGCAGCTGCAGACGGTAACCCGCGCCAAGGCAGACCACCCACAGGCCTGGTTGGTCTTGGGTTCGCTCGAATTGCAGGACCGCAAATATGAAGCGGCCGAAAAATCATTGAAACGCCACGTTGAAATCAACCAGGCTTCAAGTGGCAACCGCAATGATGCAGCCCGCGCCGAAAACAGCCGGGGGATGGCGCAGGCCTATTTGCAGCTGGCCCAAATTGCCGAACAGCGCAAGGATTTCCCGCTGGCTGAAAGCTGGCTGGCCAAGATCGAAAGCGCTGAAGATATGGTGAACGCCCAGAGCCGGCGTGCCAACATCCTGGCCAAACAGGGCAAACTCGAAGAAGGACGCAAATTGCTGCGCGCGTTGCCTGAAAAGGCACCCAACGATGGCCGGATGAAACTCATGGCGGAGGTGCAGTTGCTGCGCGACAACAAGCAATACCAGGCTGGTTACGACCTGCTCACAGAAAAATCCCGTACCGGCCCGGTCGACCCTGAGCTGAGCTATGACCGAGCCATGCTGGCTGAAAAAATCGGCAAACTGGACGAAATGGAGCGTTTGCTGCGTCAGATCATCGCCACCAAACCCGATTACCAGCATGCCTACAACGCGCTGGGGTATTCGCTGGCCGAGCGCAACATCCGATTGCCCGAAGCCCGAGCGCTGATACAAAAAGCGCTGGAGTTCGCACCCGGCGATCCGTTCATCACCGACAGCCTCGGTTGGGTCGAATTCCGGGCAGGCAACCTGGCTGAAGCCGAACGCATCCTGGAAGGGGCCTTCAAAACCCGCCCTGATGCTGAAATTGCTGCCCACCTGGGCGAGGTTTTATGGGCGCGCGGCAAGCGGGAGCGAGCCCTGGTAGTTTGGCGTGAAGGTGCCTCGCTGAATGGGGACAACGAAACCCTGCAAGAAACCCTCAAACGCCTGCGGGTGAAGTTATAAAATTGTCTTTTTGTGTATTTTAGTAAAAATATTAGACTGTTTTTAGTCTATTTTTCTATTTTTTTTGTATCTGGTTGTGCAATTGATTCCAGAACAAATAGCATTAAATTTAAAAATTATTTTGAAAATATAGATAATTTAACCATCCGGGGCCGTCTGGCCTTGCAGATTGCCGCCGACGCAGAGCAATCCGAAACGCCACCGCGCCATTTCTCCGGTGCTTTTGAGCTCACCGGCAACCCCCAAATCGGCGAGCTGGTGCTGCTCACGCCCCTGGGTGGCATCGCGGGCCAACTCAATTGGCGACCGCAATCGGCCCAACTCCACAGGGACGGCCAAACCCGCGAATATGGCGATTTGAGCACGCTGCTGCGTCAAGTAACCGGTGCTGACTTGCCCATCGACGGCCTGTTCGCCTGGATGAACGGCCAATCACTAGCAGTGCCGGGCTGGAACGTCGATTTGAGCCGCCATGCCCAGGGGCGCATCTTCGCCAAACGCCAGTCACCGGCGCCCGCACTTGATCTGAGAATTGTTGTCGAACAGTAAGTAAGCACCGCCCCAGCGCAGTCGCTGGTGCATCCATTACGCTTCAACCAACGCCTGATCTTGTTTCAGGCAGGTCGACTGAACGAGTGCATTGGTCGAGCCATTGGGCCGCAAGCTGCTTGCTTACCCGGATAATGCCCCGATGAAAGCGCTCTACGACGTTTGCGCACCGGCCAAACTCAACTTGTTTTTGCATATCACCGGGCGTCGCCCCGACGGCTACCACCTCCTGCAATCCGCCTTTATGCTGATTGACTGGTGTGACGCCCTGCACTTTGAGAGACGCCACGACGGCAAAATCACCCGTGAAGACTTGGCTGGCACCACCCTTGATTTGGACTCAAGCCCCGGCCCCGCCAGACCGCAGCTGCCGGTGAATGACCTGTGCGTGCGGGCTGCCTTGGCCCTCCAAAAAGAAGCCGCCGGGGCGCTCGGGCAAGTTGTGGCAGACACAATGGGCGTTCACATCGCGCTGCTGAAAAACATCCCGACGCAAGCGGGCATGGGCGGTGGCTCGTCGGATGCCGCCAGCACCTTGTTGGCCCTGAACCGCTTGTGGGGGCTTGATTTTCCGCTTTCGCAACTCATGAAAATCGCCCTGCCGCTGGGTGCCGACGTACCCTTTTTTCTGTGCGGCGGCAACGCCTGGGTTGAAGGCATCGGTGAACAAATAACACCTATGGGCATCCCGCCCGCCCGCTTTGTGGTGGCAAAACCACCCGGCGGGCTGGATACTGCCCAAATTTTCTCCCACCCCGACCTTCCTCGCGCCAGCGAAACGGCTATAATCTCTGGCTTTGCTGTAAACCCATTTGATTTCGGCAGGAACGACCTTCAAGGTGTTTCGCGGCAGTTGTGCCCCGGTGTTGATCAAGGGTTGAAATGGCTTGAATCGCTGGGTTTGGTGGGGCGGATGACCGGTTCTGGAAATGTCGTGTTTGCGGCATTGCCGGATGCCCATACTGCCCGGCTTGAGTTCCTCCAAGCCCGCGCACCAGCCGGTTTTCGGGTCAAGGTCTGCAGCAATTTGTCAGTTCATCCCTTGGCGGGTTGGGCAGGTAAATAGAGGTAGAAATAAAAGCATTTGAAGGAAAGCGTTTAAAAGAAAACGTTTAAGGGAGAGCCAGGGCAACCTGGTTTGTGGGCAAAGTTGAAGTTGTGGGGTTGCAGACCTTAAGTTTGCAAGCTTCGGTTAGATTGGTTAAATCGGGTTAAATCAGGTTAAATCAGTTAGGGGTTGCAGATAAAAATCTGCAACCTGTGTAGGGGAGTCGCCAAGCTGGTTAAGGCACTGGATTTTGATTCCAGCATTCGAAGGTTCGATCCCTTCCTCCTCTGCCAAATTTCTTGGACATTCAGGTCAGGCACTTAGTCAAGCACACATATCGGGCCCAATCAATGTGGTGCCCCAGCTGGAAATTTCATGCAGGCTCCTTTGTCCCCCGATTTCATGGTGTTTACCGGCAATGCGAACCGGCAGATGGCGGCAGACATTGCCAGCCACCTGAACATTCGTCTGGGTGATGCCACGGTGGGCCGCTTTTCAGATGGTGAAGTTACCGTCGAAATCAACCAAAACGTACGCGCCCGCGACGTCTTTGTGGTGCAAAGCACCTGCTTCCCCACCAATGAAAACCTGATGGAACTGCTCATCATGGTCGACGCGCTCAAACGCGCTTCAGCCGAGCGCATCAGTGCCGTTATCCCCTACTTTGGCTACGCCCGGCAAGACCGCCGCCCCCGGTCGGCTCGTGTGCCCATCACCGCCAAAGTGGTTGCCAACATGCTGCAAACAGTCGGTGTTGCCCGCGTTTTGACAATGGATCTGCACGCCGACCAGATACAGGGCTTTTTTGACATCCCGGTCGACAATATTTACGCCTCTCCCGTCTTGCTGAGCGATTTACGGCAAAAGAACTACGAAGACCTAATCGTCGTATCCCCCGACGTGGGTGGCGTGGTGCGTGCCCGCGCACTGGCCAAACAGCTGGGATGCGACATGGCCATCATCGACAAACGCCGCCCGCGCGCCAATGTCAGTGAAGTGATGCACGTCATTGGTGAAATCGAAGGGCGCAATTGCGTCATCATGGACGACATGATCGATACCGCCGGCACACTGGTCAAGGCCGCTGAAGTGCTCAAGGAGCGCGGCGCCAAAAAAGTCTACGCGTATTGCACCCACGCCATTTTTTCAGGCCCGGCGATCGAGCGCCTTTCCAGCCACGCGCTGGATGAAGTGGTGGTAACTGACACCATCCCCCTGAGCAAAGCCGCGCAAGCCTGTACCAACATCCGCCAACTCTCGGTTGCCCCGCTGATTGCTGAAACCATTCAGCGCATCGCCAAGGGAGAGTCGGTCATCAGTTTGTTTTCGGAGCAGGAAAACCTGTTTTAACAGTTCCACTGCATTCCGAAAGCAAAAAAGCCGCCTGGCCGACACCGTTTGCCAGGCATTTTGAAACAGGGTTGTGCTGGTCGCGGCACACTCTTCCCATTGGAGAATCAACATGAAATTTGTCGCTTTTGAGCGCGCCAAGCAGGGCACGGGTGCGAGCCGCCGTCTCCGCATTTCGGGCCGCACGCCCGGTATCGTTTACGGTGGTGCCACCGAACCCCAACTGATTGAGGTAGACCACAACGCCTTGTGGCATGCCCTCAAGAAAGAGGCCTTCCATGCCACTATTCTGGACATGGAAATGGCCGGCAAAGAGAGCAAGGTATTGCTGCGTGACGTGCAGATGCATCCCTACAAGCAGTTGGTGCAACACATCGATTTCCAGCGCGTTGAAGCCACCACCATGCTGCACATGAAGGTGCCTTTGCACTTTAGCGGCGAAGAAAACTCGCAAGCCATCAAGTTTGACGGCTGCATCGCCAACCACGTGATCACTGAGCTCGACATCAAATGTCTGCCAGCCAACCTGCCTGAATTCATCGCCGTGGACCTCTCCGGCCTGAAAAAAGGCGTGTCCTTGCACCTGGACGACGTCAAATTGCCACCTGGCGTGACGGCTGTCACCCATGGCAAGAAAAACCCCGTACTGGTCTCGGTGGTGATGATTGGGGGCGGCGAAGCCACTTCCGAAGCCGCAGCGCCTGCAGCCGGAGCCGCAGCACCGGCCGCCGCAGCTGGCAAAGCAGCACCCGCTGCCAAAACCGCTGCGCCAGGTGCCAAGGCACCTGCCGCCAAAGCACCAGCAGCCAAAGCGCCTGCGAAGAAGTAAGTCGCCCCATCGAACTGGGCCGTTTCATCAACGGCTCACTTTATGGAGTTCACGGTCAACGGCCCACGCAGGTGGGCCGTTTTCATTGGTGCACCCCGTTTGGGAACACCGAACTCCCCCTCCAATTCTTCGGAATAACATGTGGCCATGATCAAACTGTTTGTCGGTCTGGGCAACCCTGGGCCCGACTATGAAGCAACCCGTCACAACGCTGGTTTTTGGTGGATTGACGCGGTGGCCGTGGATTTGCGCGCGACGTTGGAGATGGAAAAAGGGCACCAAGGCACCTTGGCGCGTTGCACCACTGGCGGCCACACGTACTGGCTGCTTAAACCGCAGACCTTCATGAACAACTCAGGGCGGTCTGTCGCATCACTGGCCCGCTTTTACAAGATCAAACCGGAAGAAATTTTGGTCGCTTATGACGAGTTAGATCTGGCGCCCGGTGAAGTCAAGCTGAAATTTGGCGGCAGCCGTGGCACTCACAATGGCATTCGCGACATTTTTGACCAATTGGGCAGCGGCGATTTTTGGCGCTTGCGCATTGGCATTGGACATCCTGGTGTGAAATCGGAAGTGATTCACTGGGTGCTCAAAAAGCCGTCGCTGGATCACCGCATCGCCATCGATCAAGGTAGTGAGCGCGCACGCAAAGCTTTTGCGCTGCTGTTGGCGGGCGACATGGACAAAGCCACTGCGCTGATTCACACCAACAAACCACCCCGCCCCAAACCACCACGCCCAGAAGGAGTTTCCTGATGCTCGACTACCTCCCCGCAACCAACACGAACGCGAGACGTTCAAATGGGTCTTATCTGGCAGGTGCCGTGATTTTCCTGATTACCGCCCTGCCAGCCTGGTCGCAGACCACCTACAAGTGCGGCAATACTTATAGCCAGAATCCTTGCGAGGGTGCCATTGCCCTGCCTATAGAAGACAAGCGCACGGCGGAGCAAAAAATGCAAGCCCTCACCGCGACACAAAAAGAAAAACAAGCAGCCGACAGTCTAGAGCAAGCCAGGCTTGACAAGGAAAAACGCGAACTGGCCGAACTCAAAAAGGCCAAGGTTGCCAAAAAAAAGGCTTCTGAAAAAGCCGCCAAAACGACGGTACACCCCATCAAAAACAAACCATTAAAGGGTGAGCCCGCCGCGCCGGCAGCAAAAGGGGCCCAAAAAAACCCGGGCAAAAAAACCAAGGCTGATGCTGACGGTAAATAAAACAGCTTTACCGCAAATTCCGGAAACACCAATCGGCCGTTCTATTTCACAACAGCCTGCAATCGCCGGTACTTTTGCCACAGGCTGGCGTTGTCTTCCACAAACGCCGGGTTCACCGGGATACACGCCACCGGGCACACTTGCACGCACTGGGGCTCATCAAAATGGCCGACACATTCGGTACATTTATGGGGGTCAATCTCGTAAATGTCGGGGCCCATGTAAATCGCGTCATTGGGACATTCGGGTTCACAAACGTCGCAGTTGATGCATTCATCGGTAATGAGCAAGGCCATGTGCCCGATTATCGTGTTCTGACTGTCCATAATGGCGACAGGGAATTATTAGCTATGGGCCTTTTTTTACTCAAACGCATCCTGACGCTGATCGGTACGCTGGCCGGCGCATCGGTGGTGGTGTTTCTGGTGCTTGAAATCCTGCCCGGTGATGCCGCACAAATGATGATGGGCCCCGATGCCGCGCCCGAAGCCGTCGCCGCATTGGCCCAAAAGCTGGGCCTGGACCGCCCGCCGCTGGAGCGCTATTTCGCCTGGCTGGGCGGCATGCTGACTGGGAATTTGGGTGACAGCCATGCCTACAGTTCGCCCGTGAGTGAACTGCTGCTGGAGCGATTGAGCCTGACCGTGCCGCTCGCGCTGATGGCGATGGCGCTGACCGCCGTGCTGGCCTTGGGCGCTGGTGTTTATGCCGCCATGCGCCACAACCGCTTGGGGGACGTGGGCCTGATGAGCCTGACCCAGGTGGGCATCGCGATCCCCAACTTCTGGTTTGCCATTTTGCTTATTTTGCTTTTTTCGGTGCATTTGCAATGGTTTTCGGCGGGCGGTTTTCCGGGTTGGGAAGAAGGTGTTGGGCAAGGCCTGAAAGCCCTTTTGCTGCCAGCCCTTTCACTGGCGGTGGTGCAGTCCGCCATCTTGGCCCGCTTCACCCGGTCCGCCGTGCTGGATGTGCTGCGGGAAGACTTCGTGCGCACCGCCCGCGCCAAGGGGCTGAGCCGCCGCCAAGCGGTTTGGGGCCATGTGCTGCGCAACGCCATGATTCCGGTCATCACGATCATGGGTTTGCAGTTCGCCGAGCTACTGGCGGGCACCATCGTGGTAGAGAACGTGTTTTATTTGCCGGGCCTGGGCCGCCTGATTTTCCAGGCCATTTCCAACCGCGACCTGATCGTGGTGCGCAACTGTGTGATGTTCTTGGCGGCCATGGTGGTGACGGTGAACTTTGTTGTCGATGTGTTGTATGCCTTGATCGACCCGCGCGTCAAGGCCAGCGACATATGATTCCGCTTCCGATCCATTTCTGTAGGTCGCTGTGCCTCCTGGCCGTGCCACAGCACTGTCTTCGTCGGCACGCCGACTACACGAACGAATTGGAGACGGAATGACTCCGTCGAACCTGCCAGCCAGCAAAGCGCGCCGGCCTGCCGTGCCTGGTTTTTTTGCCCGCGCACTGAGACATCCCAGTTTCATCTTGGGTGCCGGTTTGAGCCTGCTGATGGTCTTTGCCGCTGCGCTGTCGTTCGTCTGGACACCCTGGTCGCCCTACGAAATTGACATGGCCAGCAAACTGCAGGCCCCTAGTGCCGCACATTGGCTGGGCACCGACCCGTTTGGGCGCGACATCACCTCGCTTTTGCTGGTGGGTGCCCGCAATTCCATTTTGGTGGGAGTGATTGCCGTCAGTATCGGGTTACTCGTCGGCGTTGGACTGGGTTTGTTGGCTTCGGCCAAACGCGGCTGGGTAGAAGAAACCATCATGCGTCTGGCCGATTTCACCTTTGCCTTTCCGGCCATTTTGTCAGCCATCATGATGACCGCCGTTTTTGGGGCGGGCATTGTCAATTCCATCATTGCCATTGGCATTTTCAATATCCCGAATTTCGCGCGCGTCACGCGCGCCAGTGCCAATGCCGTTTGGGCCCGTGAATACGTGCTGGCCGCCCGCGCCTGCGGCAAGGGACCCTGGCGCATCACGTTCGAACACGTGTTGCCCAACATATCGTCAGTGTTGATGGTGCAAACCACGATTCGTTTTGCCATTGCGATTCTGGCCGAAGCGGCGCTTTCGTATTTGGGCTTGGGTACCCAACCGCCGCAACCTTCCTGGGGCCGGATGCTGGCAGAGGCCCAAACCTTACTATTCCAAGCGCCATTGCTGGCGGTTTTTCCGGGCGTGGCGATCGTGGTAACGGTGCTCGGACTGAACTTGTTGGGTGATGGCCTGCGAGATCTGATGGACCCGCGTCTGGCCCGCAAACGCTAAATCCGCTTTGCCTTTGATCGTCACCCATGGCCTCCTTGCTTCTTGAAATCCAACACCTGAATGTCAGTTTGCAGACCCCGCGCGGGCAAGCGCAAGCGGTGCGGGACGTGAGCTTTTCGCTCGCACGGGGGCAAACCCTCGGCCTGGTCGGCGAATCGGGTTGCGGCAAATCGATCACCGCGCTGTCATTGTTGGGCCTGCTGCCCGACAACGCGCAAGTCACCGGTAGCGTGCGTTTTGAGCAGCAGGAGCTGGTCGGACAAACCGACGAATACCTGCGCAAGATTCGGGGCAACCGAATCGGCATGATCTTTCAGGAACCGATGACGGCGCTCAACCCCGTTCATACCATTGGCCATCAAGTGGCAGAGCCCTTGCGCCTGCACCGGAGCATCGCGAAAGGTGAAGCCCGCCAACGAGCCATCGCCTTGCTGGACCGTGTCGGCATACCGAATGCCGCTGCGCGGTTTGACGCTTATCCGCATCAGTTTTCGGGTGGCCAGCGTCAGCGGGTCACGATTGCCATGGCGCTGGCTTGCGAGCCTGATTTGCTGATCGCCGACGAACCCACCACTGCCCTTGACGTGACGATTCAGGGGCAGATCCTGGCCCTCATCGCCGAATTGGTAAAAGAGCGCTCGATGGCGCTCATCCTCATCTCGCATGACCTGGGTGTCATCGCCCAAAGCGTTTCGCACATGATGGTGATGTATGGTGGCAGTGTGGTTGAAGCGGGCACCACGCGGCAAATTTTCAGCCAGCGTGCCCACCCCTACACGCGGGGCCTGTTTGCGGCCAGGCCGCGACTGGGTGCTGCGCGCGGCGAGCGCCTGGCAACCATTGCGGGCAGCGTGCCTGAACTGGCTGATTTGCCCCCGGGCTGCCCGTTTGCAGACCGCTGCCCGCATGCGGCCGGGCCCTGCCACACCCAGCGACCGGGTGCGCAGGTGGTTGGTGGCGGCCAAGCTGTTCGTTGTTTTCACCTGGACACGATGGATTTACCCAGAGCGCCACCGGTGCCCTCATCATGAGCGATACCGCCAACCCATTGGCAGGCGACGTGCTGCTGGAAGTTGCGCACGTTTCACAATCCTACCGCCTGCCACGCGAACACCTGTGGCAAGAACCGCCGGTGGTGCATGCTGTGCAAGATGTCAGCTTCACGCTTCGCAGCGGCCGCAGCTTGGGTGTGGTGGGCGAATCGGGGTCGGGCAAATCGACTTTGGCGCGTCTAGTGATGGCACTGGAGCGCCCCAAGTCCGGCACCGTGACATTCATGGGCAAAAACTTGAACTTGCTGACACCGGCGCAACTGCGGGCGGCGCGGCGTGATTTTCAGATGGTTTTTCAAGATCCGTATGGTTCACTGGACCCGCGCCAAACCGTCGCCCGAATCGTCGCTGAACCTCTGGCGGCCATGGGCAAAACGTCGTGGCCAGATCAGCAAGAACAAGCTGGCGAGGTGTTGAATTCGGTCGGCCTGCGCACCAGTGACCTGACCAAATACCCGCATGAGTTTTCAGGCGGCCAGCGCCAGCGCATTGCCATGGCGCGGGCGCTCATCACGCGGCCACGCCTGATCGTGGCCGATGAACCCGTCAGTGCACTCGATGTCTCGGTGCAGGCTCAGGTGCTGAACCTGATGCAGGATTTGCAGGCCCAGTTTGGCGTGACCTATTTGTTGATTAGCCATGATCTGGCGGTGGTGAATCACTTGTGCGATGACGTCGCAGTGATGTTCCAGGGCCGTATCGTCGAGCAAGGGCCTCCCGACAAGTTGTTTCACCATCCTGATCACGCTTACACCCGTGCCTTGGTGCAAGCGGTGCCATCGATGACGGTTCCGTCGTAGGCCCGCAAATCGGCGGGCAGGTTGAACTCGGCCGGTTCACCGAGTTAGTGCTATCGTTGAGGCCTGCTTCAATTTGCAGCCCATTTGCCGAACCTCTGGAGAATGACCATGATCACACGCCGCCATGCCCTCAAGTCCACAACCGCTGCCACCGCCGCGCTGGCCACGGTACCTTTTGAACTCGCCGCGCAGGGCAAAAAAGACACCGTCGTCATCGGCATGACGCTGGAGCCCTCACCCGGGCTGGATCCAACCGGGGGCGCGGCTTCCAGTATTGCCGAGATCACCCACTACAACATTTATGAAACACTGACAAAGATCAACAGTGACGGCACGGTGTCGCCCTTGCTGGCCGAAAAATGGGAAATTTCACCTGACCTCAAAACCTACACGTTCACCCTGCGCAAGGGCGTGAAATTCCAGAACGGCGAGCCATTCAACGCCCAAATGGTGAAGTTTTCATTCGAGCGCGCGGCTGGTGAAAAAAGCACCAACAAAGACAAACGCACCTTCGCCACCATGGAAACCGTGGCCGCCATTGATGACCACACCTTGGTGGTGGTCAACAAGGAACTTGACCCGGACTTCCTGTTCCTGATGGGGCAGGCCACCGCCATCATTGTGGAACCCAAAAGCGCCGACACCAATGGCACCAAACCAGTGGGCACCGGCCCCTACAAGTTGGATGCCTGGAACAAGGGCTCGTCAGTGGTGCTGTCGAAATGGGACGGCTACCGCAACGCCGCCCAGGTGAAGATGAAAAGAGTTACCTTCCGGTTCATCAGTGACCCGGCGGCCCAGGTGGCTGCACTGCTGGCGGGCGACATTGACTACTTCCCCCGCGTTACACCACGCAGCGTGGCGCAGTTCAAAAACAACGCCAAATTCCAGTTGATGGTGGGCGGTTCACGGGCCAAAACCATTCTGGCCATGAACAACAAAAAGAAGCCGCTGGATGACGTGCGGGTACGCCGTGCCATTGCCGCAGCGATTGACCGCAAAGCCGTGATTGAAGGCGCGGGCGATGGCTATGGCGCGCCGATTGGCAGCCATTACGTTCCCGGTGGTTTTGGTTATGTGGATACCACCGGCATCAACCCCTACAACGTTGAAAAAGCCAAGGCGCTGCTGTCTGAGGCCGGCATCAAAACCCCGCTCGAACTGAGCCTGATTTTGCCGCCCCCACCCTATGCCCGCCAGGGCGGCGAGGTGATTGCGGCGCAGTTGGCCAAGGTCGGCATCATTGCCAAAATCCAGAATGTCGAGTGGGCGCAGTGGCTCTCGGGCACCTACACCAACAAAAATTACGACCTCACCATCATTTCCCACGTTGAACCCTTCGATTTGGGCAATTTCTCGCGCCCCGGTTATTACTGGAACTACGAAAATCCGAAGTTCAACGCCCTGTTTGACCAGATCAAAAACACGCCGCGCCCAGCAGAGCGAGCCAAACTGCTCGGTGATGCCCAACGCATGCTGGCCAACGAAGCCGTACACGGCTTTTTGTATCAACCGCAATGGGTGTCGCTGGCCAGCAAAAATCTCAAGGGCTTGTGGAAAGACATGCCGATTTTTGTGAATGACGTGTCGACTCTCTACTGGGGTTGATCATTTCAGATTTGAATGAACTGACCGCGGTCGCCTTGCTGGAGGGTTACCGAAACCGGGCGTTCAGCCCGGTCGAGGTAACCCAGGCGGTTCTGGCGCAAATTGAGCGCTGGGAACCGCACATTTGTGCTACCTGGTTGCTGCGCCCCGAGCTGGCGCTGACACAGGCCCGGGCTTCCGAAACGCGTTGGCTCAAGGGCGCACCGTGTGGGCCGCTGGACGGCGTCCCGCTCACGCTCAAAGACAACGTCGCCACCCAGGGCGACCCCACACCATTGGGCACAGCGGCAGTGGATTTGGTTCCGGCTGCGCAAGATTCCCCCCCCGCCGCGCGCTTGCGCGAAGCCGGCGCGGTGCTGGTCACCAAAACCACCATGCCCGATTACGGTATGTTGTCCAGCGGCTTGTCTACCTTCCACAAACTGGCGCGCAACCCGTGGGATCTGAGCAAAGGCCCCGGCGGCTCCAGCTCAGGTGCAGGTGCGGCGGCAGCGGCTGGTTATGGCCCTTTGCACGTCGGCACCGACATCGGCGGTTCGCTGCGCCTGCCAGCTGGCTGGTGCGGCATTTACAGCCTGAAACCCAGTTTGGGGCGTATCCCGATTGACCCGCCCTACACCGGCCGTGCTGCCGGGCCCATGACGCGCACGGTGGCCGATTCGTCCCTGATGATGCAGGTGCTCAGCTTGCCGGATACACGCGACAGCATGAGCCTGCCGTATCAAGACATCGCCTGGCCCAGCGTTGCCACGGATGCCGCCGCCAATGATGCCAGCCTGCAAAGCCTCAAAGGCCTGCGGATTGGCCTGCTGCTCGATGCCGGTTGCGGTCTGCCGCTCGATACCGAAATCCGGGCTGCGGTGACACGCGCCGCCGGCGTTTTTGAGCGGGCCGGGGCCATCGTCACACCCATCAAACCCTGGATGACCCAAGCCGTGCTGGATGGCCTGGATCACAACTGGCGGATGCGCTCTTACCTCGATTTGAAGGCCCTGCCTGCGGCCAAACGCGAAGCCGTGTTGCCCTATATCCGTGCCTGGGCCGATAGTGCGGCAGCGCTTACCGCCACCCAGGTTTTCATCGCCAGCCAACAAGCACACGTGACGCGCGTAAGCACGGTGAATGCCTGCCTGGCCTTTGATTTTGTGATCTCGCCCACCGCACCCAACCTGCCGTTTGCAGCTGAATTGCCATCACCCACCAACGATCCCTTGCATGGGCTGGAGCACATTGGTTTTACCGTGCCTTTCAACATGTCGGAGCAACCCGCAGCCTCGATCAACTGCGGTTATTCATCGACCGGTTTGCCCATCGGTTTGCAAATTGCCGGGCAGCGGTTCGATGATTTGGGCGTTTTGCGCGTCTCGCGGGCTTACGAACTTTTGCGCGGCCCCCAGCGCCCCTACCCCTTACCGCCGACTTGAAGAGCTTTTGAATGGGCTTGATTCCGTTTCCAGTTCAATGCAACAATAGGCGCACCGACGCAGGCAGTACTTCAGTCCGACCAGGGGGTGCAAGACCCTGTCGAATTGAACCGGGGACGGAATGAAAGACAGCCTGGGTAACCCCGTCACCTTGCAAGACCCGGCCAGCCTCGCGACGCTTAACGATTTTGTGGAAGGCGTTTTGGCCTGCGAAGCCCGTGCCGCGAACGTGCTCAAGCTGGCCAGTACCGATGGTGCCGCCCTGCCCCAGGCTTACGGCGCGGCCTTGCAGTTGTTTGCCGAATCGGCTGACGCGGCCTCCAACGCACAGCCCTTCTTACAGCGGGCACAGCAGGCTGTAGCCACCGAGTCGCACACCACACCGCGTGAACGCCGTTTTGTGGCCGCCATAGAGGCCTGGGCCGATGGCGATTTGCGCCGCACCTGCCAATTGCTGGAAGAGCAAGTAAAGGCGTTTCCGCGCGACCTGGTGGCGCTCAAGTTGGGGCAATACCACTGCTTCAATTTGGGTGATGCCGAGGGCATGTTGCGCATGGCGCTCAGCGCCAGCCAAGCCGCCGCCGATGTGCCCTACCTGCATGGCATGACTGCTTTTGGGTACGAGCAATGCCACTTGCTCGAAGCGGCTGAACAATCGGCCCGGCGCGGCATTCAGATGCGCCGCAAAGAACCCTGGGCGCACCATGCGGTGGCACATGTGATGCTGACCAAAGGCCGCAACGAAGAAGGCCGCGACTTCATGGCCGAGCACAGTGACACCTGGGTGGGCCTGAACTCCTTTATGGTTACCCACAACCACTGGCACCGGGCACTGTTTGCCATTGAACTGCGCGATTTTGATGCGGCCTTGGCGCTGTATGACGAACAGGTCTGGGGCGTGGTCAAAACCTACTCCCAAGACCAGGTGAACGCCGTCTCGTTGCTCTCGCGCCTGGAACTTCGCGGGGTGAACGTGGGTGGGCGCTGGCAAGAGCTGGGCCGTTACCTCGCGGTGCGAACTAATGACCAGATCTCGCCGTTTCTGGATCTGCATTACCTGTATGGCCTGGCCCGGGCTGATCTGCCGCAGACAGCGGAGCTGCTGCAACACATGGCGCACCACGCGCAGGCTGTGGCGGGCACTTACCCGGCGTGGCTGCAAGTGGCAATGCCCGCAGCGCACGGCATCTTGGCCCACCTGCAGCACGACAGCGCCCGCGCCGCCCAGCAACTGGGTTTGGCCTTGCCGCGCCTGGCCGAAATCGGTGGCAGCCATGCCCAGCGCGACTGGTTTGCCCAAATTTGCCATGCGAATTCCCGTTCCAACTCCAGTTCGACTCCTATTTCTAATTCCAGATCATGACAACCCGTCAGAGCCTTATCTTCTTGCCCGGCCTGGCTTGCAACGCGTCGATGTGGAACCCGCTGTTGCAAACTGCGGCTGGGGCTGGCCTGGCGGCGCTGCAACCCGCCATCAGTGACGTTCACACGCGTTTTCCCACCTTCGAGCGCATGGCCACCGCCTTGTTGGACGAACACCCTGGCGAGCTGGTGCTGTGCGGCGCTTCCATGGGCGGCATGTTGGCAATGGAGGTGGCGCGCCAAGCGCCGGGCCGCGTCAAAGGCATCGCACTGTTGGGCACCAGTGCGCAACCCGAATCGGATGAGATGCGCCAACTGCGTGAAGGGGCCATTGGCTTTTTTGAGCAAGGGCGCGTGCAAGAGGTGCTGCAGTTCAACCTGCCGCTGGCTTTTCATCCCGGCCGCGCCAAAGACACCGTCTTGCACCAAACCTATCTCGACATGGTGTTGGCTGCTGGCGCTCAACAACTGATTGCACAAAACCGCGCCGTGATCGCCCGGCCCGACGCGCGCCTGCATCTGCCGCAACTACGCTGCCCGGTGCTGGTGATGTGTGGTGATGCCGATGTACTCACGCCGCCTGAGCGCTCTCGCGAAATCGCTGCGGTGGCGGGGCAAGCCAACCCATCTAACCCGGCACATCAGGTCGACCTCGTGATGGTGGCCCAATGCGGCCACATGCTGACGCTAGAACGGCCGCATGAGGTCAGCCACGCCGTGCTGCATTGGCTGAATGACCGTATTTTTATTTAGATTGAATTTCTAAATACAATAAGCTAAATTGTTCAATTATTTATTGCACTTTATGCTATATTTATTATGTCTATTTAGTATAAATTAAGCTATATTATTTACTTGGCACCTGATTTTTCAGATCTTCCAAAGGTATACGTCAACCCCAAACCTGCACTGGCACCGCTGGTTTTTTCAATCAACGAACTGCCGCGGTTGGCACTGCCCGCCACGGAATCGAGCCGCACAAAAGCCAACAAACGCAGATCAGGTGTAACTTTGCGTGAAGCCGACAGCGTGGCCCGTGTGGCCAAAAACCCGGCTTGGGCGGCAAAGGCTGGGCGGGTTGGCGTGGCCTCAGCCGCACTCACGCTGTAGAAGGTTTCGTTGAGTTGTTGTGATGCAAAAATTGCCGATACGCTGCCACCACCACGCCAGCCACCGGGCAGGGGCACATCCATCGAGAGCTGGGGCTCAAAACTAAAGCCCCGGTTCACCAGCTGGCTGTTCAGGTCAAAAACGCCGCGCAGTGGCAGCTCAAGCCAATAACCGGTCGGGCCCTGCGACACGTCGCCCAAATGAATTTTGAGGCGGGGCCCAAACTCAACCAAGGTGCCCAAATCAGCCATGCCCACCCGGGCTGGCACATCTTTGGCGGCAGAACCCAGGGATGCCGAGAAGCCGATGTCCACCTCGTACCGCGGCGTCTTTACCGCCCGCAAGCCCACACCGCTTTGCTCAGCCCGAAAATATTCACCCCGGTAAATAACGTAAGGCAACACGATCAGCCGGCTGGTGGCGGTGCAAGCGCCAGGGTAGGCTGGCTGGGTAATGCCCAAACCGCCCACGCCGATTTCCCACAACGGCAACGCATCTGGCGCAGGGCGTTGCACGGGGGATGGCGCAGCAGGTGACGCCATGGAAGGAGCAGGGGATGGCGTGGGTGTTTGCGCCCACGCCTGCGCGCCAGCCGCCCACAGCAAAGCGCCGCCTGCCCAAGCCACCGCCAAACCAGTTGCTCGGCCGACTACCCGACCCACCGCGCTACATCTAAGTGTTTTGATTTTCATTAAAAACATAAAATAACGAAATAGAAAAACTAATTCAATAAAAATAGCAATTTTGTTGAATAAAATTTTGCAAAATTAGCTATGTTAAAAATAACAATTTAGATTAAATTAAGCTATTTATATATTTAAATTGAAATTTAAATAAACAACTTTTAAACAATCACTACGCAGCCGATTGGCGCTGCGCCTTTTCCATCAACCGCAGGTGCACATGCGGCGAGACGAATTTTTGCACTTCGCCGCCCAAGAGGGCGATCTCGCGAACAAAGGTACTGCTCACAAACTGGTATTTGTCGCTGGGCGTGAGAAACACGGTTTCCACATCTGGCATCAGGCTACGGTTCATTCCCGCCAGCTGAAACTCATAATCAAAATCGGTCACAGCCCGCAAACCGCGCACCACGGCCTTGGCACCGTGCGCCACCACAAAATCGCGCAACAAACCGCCGTAACTCTCTACCGTGACGTGTGGGTATTGCTTCACCGCTTCGCGCACCATGTCCATGCGCTCCTCCATCGTAAACAGCGCGTTTTTCTTGTGGTGCCCCGCCGCCACGGCTACGATGACGCGGTCAAACAACTGCAAGGCGCGGCGGATGATTTCTTCGTGCCCATGGGTGAGCGGGTCAAAGGTGCCAGGGTAAACGGCAAGAACGTTATTGGCCATTGGGTCTCCTGTTGTTGTTCGGTGGTTATCCGCTGGTTGTGCCGGAGGGGGTGATCGCCAGCGGGTGCCGATGCGCCGGATTATGCAGTGCCCAAGGCACGAGACTGCAGCCTGGCCAGCCCAAATGCCAAGCGGGCCTTTCAGCTCAATGCGGGCCTGAGCAAATGCGCATGCACTGCGCCAGCTCTGAGGTAACGGTAAAGTTGCAGGCCCAGCGCCGCCAGAGCCTCATCGGCCCACTTCATGGGTGCTTCGAGGTAAACATACCCGTCGGCCATCGCGGCCCGCGCTGCCGCAGCCAAGGCAGGCTCAAACAGGGTCGAATCAAACGGCGGATCCAGCAGCACCAAATGAAGGCTCGCGGGCGGCTGCAACAGCAAAAAATTCACCCCATCCGTCCGCAGTACGTGCACTGCCTCGGCGTTGAGCTGGAGTTTTACATTTTCGAGCTGGGCTACCAGCGCTTTGTCTTGCTCAAGCACATACACCAACCGGCCACCGCGCGAGGCCGCTTCAAACCCCAACGCCCCAGTACCGGCAAACGCATCCACGCAGCGCCAGCCGCTCAAATCTTGCCCCAGCCAGTTAAACAGCGTTTCGCGCACCCGATCCGGCGTAGGGCGCAAGCCCGGCTTGTCGATCACCTTGAGTTTGGTGCGTTTCCATTGGCCGCCGATGATGCGGATTTCATGGGCAGACCCGCCAGTGGGCTGAGCCTGAAGCGGGCGGGGCGTTTTAATCGACCGGATTTTCGCATTGGCTGCAAAACCTTTTTAAACCCAATTGGCGGCAACTGGGGGTGCCAATCTGATGGTGTTGAATGCAACCTTAAACCGCCCCTTAAAGATTCGAGATGCCACTCACCACGTGCCCGGCTGGCACATGCAGGGCGGCTGATTCGATGTGCCCGGTTTGGTCGTCAAAGAAAAAATCGGGCCCGAACTCGCGCAGAAACTCGCCCTTGGGCAGGCCACCGAGGAACATGGCTTCGTCTACTTCGACGTTCCAGTCCATCAGCGTGCGAATGGCCCGCTCGTGCGCGGGGGCACTGCGGGCGGTGACCAACGCTGTGCGGATGCGCATGTTGGCAGTGCCCTCTTGTTGCAAACGTTGCAAGGCATCCAGCAGAGGTTTGAAGGGCCCGGCCAACAGGGGCTGTGCGGCTTTGTCGGTTTCATGCTTTTGAAACGCAGCAAGCCCTTCAGATTGGTAGACCCGCTCGGCTTCGTCACTGAAGAGAACGGCATCACCATCAAAGGCGATACGCACTTCATGGGGATGCGCTTCACTGGCGTGGGCTGATCGGGGGTAGACCTGGGCCGCCGGCACGCCCGCTTCAAGCGCCGCACGCACGTCGCTCAAGTGGGCTGACAAAAACAAATTGGCGTGCAGGGGTTTGAGGTAACGCCACGGCGCTTCGCCCCGGTTGAAAGTGCCACGTTCAATCTGCAAACCGTAATGCTGCGCAGAACGGAAAACCCGCATGCCGCTTACCGGGTCATTGCGCGAAAGGATAACCACCTCCACCCGCTTGTCACCCCCGGCGTTGAAGGTCAGCAGCTTTTTGACCAGTGAGAAAGCCACGCCCGGTTTGGCCGGTTGGTCCAGCCTGGAGAGCTGCAGCTGCATGTAAGCGCGGTCTTTGTGCAGGCCGCTGCCGGCTTCAAAAATTTCGTTTTCCTCCTCAAAATCAAACAAGGCACGGCTGGAAATAGCCACGACCAGTTTGCCATTCAAAGAGTTGGCCATCAGCGCACCAATTGGTTGAGCTCAATGATGGGCAACAACACCGCCAACACGATCAGCATCACCACCAGCCCCATGGCCACGATCAGCAAGGGCTCGGCGATGGTGGCCAACTGCATGGCCCGGCGCTGCACCTCCAGCGCCTGCTGGCGGGCCGCATGATCGAGCATGGCGGGCAGGCGTCCGGTTTGTTCACCCAAGCGCGAAAACATCGCCAACAGCGCGGGGAACCGCCGCGTTTGGCCCAGTGCCGTAGCCAATGGCGCGCCTTCTCGCACTTGCACCACCATCTGCAGCGCATCAGCCTTCATGGCCTGGTTGCCAAGGGTTTCCGCCGACGCTTGCAAGGCCTTCAAAATCGGCACACCGGCGCCCGACAACATGGCCAATGTGCTGGCGAACCGGGCTGAATTGAAGCCCCGGCTGAGTTTGCCCAAAACGGGCAAGTTGAGCCAGGCCGCGTCCATTTTTAAACGCAATGCCGGAATTTTGCGGGCTGAGTGGGTGGCAAAACCCGACAAGATGGCACCACCCAACAGCAGCCACCACCAGGCCTTTACCCAGGTGCCCAAGGCCAGCATGACCACCGTCAGGGTAGGCAATGATCGTTTGCTGCCCACAAAGACGTTGGCCACCTGCGGCACCACGTAAGCCAACAGGAACATGACAATGACCACCGCGACAATCGTGACGATGGCAGGGTACAACGCAGCGCCGACCAGCTTGGCTCGCAGTGCTTGCTGCTCCTCCATGTCGGTGGCGAGTTTTTCCAGCACCAGACCCAAGTTGCCGCTTTGCTCACCGGCACCCACCACGGCAACAAAGATGTCTGAGAACTCCCCCGGAAATTGGCTGAGCGACTGGGCAAAAGAAGCGCCGCCATTCACCTGCGCCCGCAGGCCAGCCACCAGATTGCGCTGGTCTTCAACCTCGGATTCATCTGACAAGGAACCCAAAGCCCGCTCCAGTGGCAACCCGGCACTGACCAAGCCCGCCAACTGCCGCGTCCAGACGGCCAGGTCGGCCTGGCCAAAGGTACGCCGCGTCCACAAGTTGCGGTTCAGGCCCTTGTTGGCTTGTGTTTGAGCATCCAGACCGACGCCAACGGCTTGCACGTCCAGGGGTACCAGTGACTGGCCGCGCAACATTGCCCGGGCAGCTTTGGCCGTATCAGCTTGAATGACCCCCTTGCGGGATTGACCGTCCTGGCTCAGCGCCTCAAAAGAATAAGCGGGCATGCCAGCGTCACGCGTTGGGATCGCGGGTCACACGCAACAGCTCTTCGCGCGTTGTGATACCCGCTGACACCAGGCGCTCGCCGTCTTCCCGCATGGGTTTCATGCCGCTGGCCTGCGCCGCCTCCCGTATTTCTGCCTCAGACGCGCGGCGATGAACCAGCGCACGGGTTGCTTCGTTGATGACCAACAGCTCAAACAGGCCAGTGCGTCCCTGGTAGCCACTTTGAACACACACTGAACAACCTGCCCCTGAGCAGTGGGGGCATATCTTGCGAACCAGCCGTTGCGCCAGTACACCCAACAAGGACGAGCTGAGCAAAAACGGCTCGATGCCCATGTCGGTCAGCCGCGTGACGGCGCTCACCGCATCGTTGGTATGCAGCGTTGCCAGCACCAGATGCCCGGTCAATGAAGCCTGGATGGCGATTTGCGCAGTTTCAAAATCACGGATTTCACCAATCATGATGACATCCGGGTCTTGCCGCAATATCGCCCGAAGCGCCTTGGCGAAGGTCAGGTCAATCTTGGTGTTGACCTGGGTTTGACCGACGCCCGGCAATTCGTATTCAATCGGGTCTTCCACCGTCATGATGTTGCTGGTGGCTGCATCAAGCCGGCTCAGCGCTGCATACAACGTGGTGGTTTTGCCCGAACCGGTGGGCCCGGTCACCAATATGATGCCGTGCGGTTGTGCGATCAGTTTTTGCAGCTGCAGCAATACCTCGCCCTGCATGCCAACTGCCTCCAGATTCAGTTTGCCAGCCGATTTGTCGAGCAGCCGCAGCACGGCTCGTTCACCGTGGGTGCCCGGCAAGGTGCTGACCCGCACGTCAACCGCCCGAGTGCCGATGCGCAGGCTGATGCGGCCATCTTGCGGCAGGCGCTTTTCTGAGATGTCCAGTTCGGCCATGATCTTGAGACGTGAAATCAGTGCTGCATGCAGCGCGCGGTTGGGTTGCACAACCTCCCGCAGCCCTCCGTCTACCCGAAACCGCACGCTGGAGTGGCGCTCGTAGGGTTCGATGTGAATATCGCTGGCGCCGTCCCGTACGGCCTGGGTCAGCAGCGCGTTGAGCATGCGGATGATGGGCGCGTCATCTGCCGTTTCAAGCAGGTCTTCGATGGCAGGGAGTTCCTGCATCATCCGGGCCAAATCTGCGTCCCCCTGGACTTCATTGACCACAGTCGCTGCACTGGATTCGCCTTGCGCATACGCGCTGCTGATCTTTTGGGCCAGGGTTTCGGCGGGCTGCACGACAAGCTTGGCAGCACTGAACTTTCGCATCGCTTCGCTCACCGCAGTAACTGCGCTTTGCGAATGCACCAGCAGGGTCACGATGCCATCGTCATCCTCCACCAACAACTGGTGGCTGCGGGCAAACGCATAAGGAAGCGGATACTGCATCGGCGCTTGTGGGTCAACGCTGGACTGCCGGTGCCGTTCCTGGGGGACGCGGCAACACACTGGGCAAAACCGGCGCTTCGTTGATCGGAACCGCTACGCTGGGTTCAGGCTGGGCCGATTGTTGTTTTCCACGCATCATGTCATAACGATCCATCGTGAGTGCATCCGCGCTGCTCGCGTCCCGCATGACAACGGGCCGGATGAAAACCATCAAATTGGTTTTTTTGCGACTGCGGGTTTCTGACCTGAAGAGCGCACCCAAGATGGGAATATCACCCAGGCCGGGCACCTTTTCTTCGTTGCCTGCATATTCATCTTGCAACAAACCGCCCAAGACGACGATGGAGCCGTCATTGACCAGCACATTGGTGTCGATGGAGCGCTTGTTGGTCGTGGGCCCATTGGCAGCACCCACGGTTGAAGCCTGCACACTCGACACTTCTTGCGAGATCGACAGGCGAACCGTGCCGTTTTCGCTGATTTGTGGCCGCACCTTCAACGTCAAACCAACATCCTTGCGTTCAATGGTCTGAAAGGGGTTGACCGTGTTGCCGCTGGAGTTGTTGCCGCTGTTGGCGTAGGTGCCCGTGACAAACGGCACGTTTTGCCCGATCACGATTTTGGCTTCCTCGTTGTCAAGCGTCAGCAGGTTCGGCGTTGACAGGATGTTGCCATCGCCATTGGCTTGCAGATAACGCGCCAGAAACCCCAACACATAAATGCCGTTGGTGCGCTGCGCAACCCCGACGTTCAACCCGGCGCTGGGTGCCACCGTGCCGCCACCCGACGCCAGTGAAATGATGTTTTGGCCGCCGATGCGGAAATTGGTGCCCAACAGGCCGACATTCAGGTCGCCGTTTTGGCCCAGCAAACCCTGCCATTGGATGCCAAATTCCGCTGCTTTGTCAGCGTTGACCTCCGCGATCAAACTCTCTACAAATACCTGCGCCCGGCGCATGTCCAGCTTGTCGATCACGGCGCGGATTTGCCGGTATTGCGGCTCTGGCGCAGTAATGATCAAGGAGTTGGTGGAAGGATCCGCCTGAATCTGCCCACCCGTTGAGGGTTGATTGGCCTGCGCTCCACTGGCAGGCGCACCCGCTGTGGGTGCAGTTGACGCTGCCGTCGGGCTGCGGGCTTCACCCGCCAGGGCCGCGCGTAACGTGGCCGCAATTTTGGTGGCTTCGGCATTTTTCAGGTAAACCACATGAATATTGCCTGCGTCACCCGCCACGCCAGAAGTGGGCTGATCCAGCTTGTCGACCAGGGACTTCACCAACGCCACACGGGCCGGATTGGCCGCCCGCAAAATCAGGCTATTGGAGCGCGGCTCTGCCACCAATGTGGTTTTGAAGGAGGCATCGGCTGCCTGCCCGGGTGCGGCTCCTGCAGCACCTGCCGGTGCGTCGATCAGGCGCAGCACCAGCGGCGCCAAATCGGAGGCGATGGCGTGTTTCAGCCCGATGATCTCAACATCGGTGGCGTTGGACACATCCATCGCCGCGATGATCTGCGCCAGGCGGCGCAAATTGTCAGCGTAGTCGGTGATCACCAGCGAGTTGTTGCCGGGGTTGACGTTGATGGTGTTGTTGGGGCTGATCAGCGGCCTGAGCACGGCCACCAGGTTATTGGCTGATTCAAAATTAAGTTTGAATATCTGGGTGACGATCTGACTGCCAGTAGCCAATTTGCTGGCATCGCCCACGGTAACGCCACCACTTTGCAACTTGGCATCCGCTTCTGGGACTATTTTGTCCATACCACCGGCGTCCACCATTGCCGCGCCCTGCAGCCGCAGGGCCGCCAGGAACTGGTTGTAGGCCATTGCCGGGCTGACCGGGCGCTCTGTCGTCAACGTCATGACACCCTTGACGCGGGGGTCTACCACCACACTGCGCCCGGTAATGGTCGCCATGGCCCGGGCTACCGCATCGATTTCGGCCCCAACAAAATTCAAAGTAACGGGTTCGCCCCGGCGAAATGCAAAACCCTGCGAAGGGCCCACACCCGTCGAAACCGCCGGGACAAGGGGTGCCGCGTTGATGGCAGTTGGCGCAGCAACCGGCATGGGCATCGCCGGGTTTTGCGCTTGGCCCGCACCGGCACCCAAGCCAGCGACCAAAACCACCCACGCGTTGCGATTGAAAATGAACATAGGAGCAATACCGTGTGTTAACCAAGTTTGATGATGGACCGCAGGCCATCACGCCGCCCAATGATGTTCAGCAAATTGTTCAGGGCATCCTGTCGCTCTGGGAGTGCAGTGGCGACGCCCTCGAACCGCAAACGTCCGCCGACCCATTGCCCAGACCCCGCCAACTGCAGGCTGCCTTGCAGCGTTTCGAGTTGCACCGTATTCACTTTTCCTCCTTGCACATTCAACCGATAACTTCCCATGGGCTGGATGGTGCTCAACCGCGAAGTCAAATCCAGCGCATCAAGCTGTAGTTGCCCCGCCATGTTCATTCTGCTTTCAGACCAGCTGGGCCATTCTAATGAAAGCCCTTGCGACGAAAAAACCAGTTGTCCTTCTGTTTGAACGGTGTTCCAGGGAGTCCCCAAACCTGCCAACAAACCCGCCGGCCAATTGGATTGATGGTCTTGAACCCGGATGGCCAAGCCACCCCAACCGGGCGTTACGATAGCCACCAATGCCTGGTTCATACAGCAGGCGGCATAGGCTTGAAAGGTCAACGTGCCCCAGCCTGGCGTCAGGGTCCAGTCCAAACGGCTTGGCAAAGCAACATTTGATTGGCTGCTGGACCCGCCAGAGAGCAACAGTTGGGCCGAACCTTTCCACACGGTTCCAGAGGCGGTTGCCAATTGCAACTGCCCGTTGCTGGCCAGAAGAAGCCATGATGCGACCCATTGCGCAGGGGCAAACCAGAGCGTTGCCGCCAAGAAACCCGCCACCGCTCCCCCCCATGCCCATCGCCAGGGCACGACATCAGCCAATCGGATGGAACGCCCGGACTTCAGGCCGCGCCGGACTTGGTTTTGCCTGGCCATCAAGGACCAGAAGGCAGTAAAAAGGTCACCGTTCCATTCCAGTCGACACTGTTTGTCGATCCGGAATTGGCGTTTCGCATCAAGTGCACTTCCAGCGGTGCGAGGCGTGCATTTGCCCGGGTTTGAACCAGCCATTGACCCAGCTTGTCGGGCGGTACACTTTTTAAAACCACCGTTGCGCGATCAGCTGTGACTTGCAGCAGCGCCGACTGACCCAACACCTGACTGACAGACGCTTCCAGCAATCGGCGGGCTTCTAGCGGTAGAAGTGGCGGCTGGGCAGTCAAAGCCTGCGCCTGAATTTTCAGGGTCTGCATGAGACGCAAATCGGTTTCCAGTTTGGGGATTTGAAGGCTGGCACTGCGCAAGGAAGCGACGGCAGGTGCCAACGCAACCCACCACACCAGCGCGAGGCTCACCAGCAGGACCCCCAGGCTCACCAGGCGGCGCTCACGGGCGGCCAGGCCTTGCCACCACGCGCCCAATTGCCCTCCAGCAGGCAAAGCGTCGGTTGTTGCGGTCATTTCACGAGTAGCAGCGCCCATCAGGGTTCCTTCACTTGCAAAACCAGCCCACCGGATTGCATCGAAGCCTGAACACCTGCGGCGCGCAGCTTGGCATTGCCTTCTTGCAACTGCGGTGCAGTCAGTTGCAAACCCTTGATTTGCAAGGTTTGACCACTGTAGTCAATCGCCACGGTTGCGCCACCGTCTTGCGCGCTGTCAAACCGAGTCAGCGCCACCAGCAGGGCATCAAAATCGCCTGCCGACGGAAAGCCACTGTTTTGCTTCAGCGCTGCCAGTTCCTTGCGCATTTGGACCGGCGCGTCAACCACGTACTTCACTGAAGGAAAAGTCTGAACCAGGATGTCCCGGATCGACTGTTGGTAGGCGAGAACCCGATTTTTTTGCACCCATGCCCAAGTGTTGAGGCCAACCAGGTGCACCAAAACCAGCCCGACCAGCGCCCATCGCGCGGGTCGCCACCGCGGCATCCTCAGCAGTTCTGACGCAGTTTTGGATAACTTTCGCCAGCCCCTGGAACCACGCGAATTGGCCAAATCAAACTGCGCCAAATCCCAGGGGGACTCCAGGGCATTCAACCAACGCTGGCTCTGCTGCAGCAGGCCCACTTGGCGGGCAAAAAGCTGTTCCGCCATTTGCGCCACTGCAGGCTCGGCTGTCACTTCAAGGCCGGGCTCCCAACCAATGAGTTCAGCGCTGGCCACTGACAATGGCAGTACCGTGAGTGGTGTCGCTTCCGGGCTCTGGCCATCTGGACACCACACCACCCATGGCTGCTCGGCGGTACCGATCACATGCAAAGGCATACCAACCACTGGTGAAAACTCGGGCACGATTCGCGCAACATTCAATTGCTGCAGCTCCAGGGCCTGCAGCCAGCCATGAAGCCAACCGCGGTTACATACGGCAGCCGTCACCGGCTGCGATTCACTTGCCATCGGGCCCAGGGCCACATGCAGATCGGCGGGCTCATCCAGCACCAACTCTTCGATCAATCCGGCCAATACGTTACGCAGACGGCCGGAATCTCCTTGGGCAATCACACTTCGCGTCAAGGTACCACGTGGCAACTGCACGATTTGCCAGGAGAGCCGGCACACCGGCACCACCACCACCACCTCGTCATGGGCGACCGCAGACAACAGTGACAAATCAGCTTGGGACTGACGGATCATCACCGAGCCAGCATTTGCCACCAGGTAATTCAGCGCAGGCCCGGATGTTGGCCCGTGACCCGCCAAAGGTGCGTTGGCATCAGGCAAGATGATGGTGAGCGTGGGCATGGGACGGTGAATACAGTTCGGTCAGATCTGCCGATTATTGTAGGGACGCAGATTTGGGTGAAGGCCCGGTTCCGGCCGCTCTTGTGGACAAGAGCGAAGGAGGAAGCGCAACCCGTTCGCGCCAAAGGGTTTTGATGTCCAGCCCTTCACGCACCACGAGCGAGCGCTCTTGCACCACCAGATCATCCAGACGCAGCAACCCCCGCACTTCGAAATACCGCGACGACACGCTGTGATGGCCCTCCACCAGTTGACCCGGCACGTCGCCCAGAATTTTGGCTGCTTCAGCCACAGTTTTGAAATGCGCCAGCGTACGCGCTGTCACCAGCCGGCGCGCCAAGGCCAGGTCTTCTTCTGGCAGCGTGGCGTTGATGACCTGCGCTGAAGCCGTATTGAGATTGACCGACGTGCGTTCCGGCAACCATGTTGCATAAGGCTCCAGCACCCGCAGGCTGACCGGCGACAAGCCCAGCCATGTGAGCTGCTCATAACGTTGCGGCAACAAGGGCGCCAACGCAGCATTGCGGTTGTCGGGGCTGGTGTCCAGCGCAAAGCGCAGGTTTTCAGCCACCCGCACCAGTTCTGCCGGATCCAGCCCGAGGCTGTCAAACAATTTACCGAAGTGGGCCAGGGCGACGGCAGAAACTTTGCCGCCATCGACCAAGTTGCGCAGGTTCAACCGCGATTGAAGGTCCAGCATCTGGCCGGACATGTAGGCCTGGATGATGTCTTTGTCCGTATCTTCAGCAGCTGTTCCACTTCCGGGAGAAGAGGCTTGGGCAGCGAAAAACGTGGTCAGCTTGGCCTCTTCCAGTGGTATTGCCCACGGCTCGGCCAAATGGTCTGTCGGGCCCGAACGGGCATCTTCCCGCAAAATAAGCCGGGCCCAGTCCAGCGCGCCCACCAGAATCCATCCCGCTTGCAACCGGCCCCGGCTGGCCGCTTCGATTTCGATGCTGCGCCACTGTTGCCACAACGCCGCTGCCGCCAGCGAAGCCACCAGGGTTACCGTCAGCATCGCCGTGATGATCGCCGCTCCGAATTGGCGACCTTGGGGGCAAGTGTTTATGATTTTCCCCCACCCAAAATCGGCCGAATCCAGTCACGGGTCAAGGTTCCGGCAATGGCCTGACCTGGCGGCAACGTCAGTACCAGGCGCACGCCGTCCGGCACCGGTGTCACGCCGGCTGCCGCCAGATTGGCACCGGCTGCGGTCACGCTGGCGGCCAGTCCGCCTGCCATCGAGCTTGCAGACGAAACGGCAACGGCAGCGTCCACGCCGCTGCTGGACAGCGGATTCGTCCAGGCATCCCCCCGATAAAAATAGATTTGCCATTGGCTCAGCGGCACAAGGCGCACCTCCAGGGCGCGGTCGGCATCGCCAGGGTTTTGCGCCCATTGCGCCGCTTGCGCCCAGGCCGCCTGCAATTCGCCCCGGGTTCGCAAGGCCGCTGACTGCCAACGCAACCAATGGCCCCCGTCGCTCAATTCGCGACGTGACCATGCCACCACCACCAAGCCATCCGAGGGGGCGACCAGGCGCCGTGTCAGGCGCAGCGCGCGGCCGTCCCAATCCATTGCCTGGGCTTGCGGCAAGGTAACAATGGCATCCAGATCGGCACCCCACTGGGCCAAACCGGCCTGCAGGCTTTGCACGTCATCAGCGCGCTGATGCAACCTTGTGGTGGCTTGGGTCATGCCATCCAGCCCGCGCCAGCTCAAGACGGCCATTAGCGCCATCACGCTGACTGCAATCAGCAACTCCACCAGCGTGAACCCCTTTGGCGCCGAGTGACGTGCCCGGGAAATCATCAAAACCGGCCTACCACGGTGGATATTTTCAGCAACGGGTTTTCTGCATCAAAGACTTGGGCATCCACCTTGCGGAAGTTGGGGTTGGGCGTGGGCCTGACGGTGAGCGCTACCGTCAGTTGCCGTCCGGCTTGCTCACATGCCACCCGGGTATCGCCCACACCAGGCATCTGGCGCAACAAACGCACCTTGACCAGTTCATTTTCCGCGCATAACTGCGCCAACACCACGTCTGACTGGCGTTCTGCATTGCGCGTCATGGACATCGTGGCACGCAGGCCAGCGGTAAGCGAGATCGCCACAATAGACAAAGCGACCAGCACCTCTACCAGGGTGAAACCCTTGGGACCAGTGGACAGCATCAAACCCTGGCGATAGCCATCGATGCGCTTGAATGGAAGGTGGGGCCTGAAGGCAAGGGTCGCTGCCTTTCTCACTCGTCCACCTTGGTCAACCATCACGGGGCTGCCAAAACGTCGTTATGCACAGTGAAGGGCCGTACGCCGTCGGTTAACACCGTCAGACTACGAGCGGTTTGGTTGCGTGCCACCAAGCGCACTTGCTGCGGAGGGATGATCGGTTCCGGCCCCAACAGCAACACCTTGGGTTCGCTCGCGACGACGTCGGGCGACAACCAACTATGCGGCAGGCTGTCCGCCGCCAGGCCCTCAAAGGTAAAACCGGTGGCCGTGGCCCGCCAGTGCACCGGCACGCCACTCGCCTGAGATCGTGCCCTGGCCGATTCCAACAACGCAGCCAAGCGTTGCCCTTCGCGCTCCAGCGCAGCCTGGCCCGAATCACGCAAGGCAAAACTCACCCCGCCCGAAACAATCGCCACGATTGCCACCACCAAAAGCAACTCCAACAAAGTGAAACCCATGTTACGTTTCACATTAATCCGTGCAACGGTAGAGTGCTGGGACGCAGTGACCCGCGCAGCGGCGGAGTGTGGGGGCAAAGTTTCGCCGCTGGGCCGCCCGAAGGCGAAATGCGGCCCCCTCGGGGGGCAGGAAGCCACACGCCGTGGGCGACCGTGGGGGTAAGTGTCACCAAGACCCAATATCCGCATTTTTCCCCTCGCCACCGGATTGCCCGTCAGCCCCGAACGAGAGCACGTCAATTTCGCCCTTCACACCCGGATTCAACAATACATAGGCACGCCCCCATGGGTCATTCGGCAGCTTGTCCAGATAGGGTTTCCAATTGCCCGGAATCGGGCCACTGGCTGGCTTGGTCACCAAAGCCTGCAAACCTTGTTCACTGGTTGGGTAGCGCTGGTTGTCCAATTTGTAGAGTTTGAGCGCCTGCATCAGGTTATTGACATCGGTTTTAGCGGCCGTGGCCCGGGCGTCATCGGTTCTGTCCAGCACGTTGGGCACAATCAATGCGGCCAGCACGCCGATGATGACCAAAACCACCATCAGTTCGATCAGGGTGAAACCGCGGGCCGTCTTCGCCCGCAGCGCCCGAATGCCACGCGGGCCTGCCAACAGCCATGGCCGGACAAGCGGCGGTACCGCACCGGGTGAACCCTTGACGACAGGCGCATCGCCGCCCCAAGATTTGGTTGTGTTTGACATTTTTTCCCTATTTTTCAAATTCTGCCCGGTCAGCCCAAATCAGGCCCGTCAGGCCATTGACGTTTAGTCGCCCGTATTGGAGTTTTCACCGACTTCGCTGCCGCACGGCGTGGTGCAAAAACCAATCACAACAACATCATTCGTACGATAAGCCATCCATGATAATCCCGCCATGCATCAACAAGGTTTAAACCCTTCGGTCTCAGGTGGCTGGTGGCCACGGCTGGCGGCCTTTGTCCTGGCGGCTTTGGCAGCGGGCAGCGTTGCATTTTGGATTTTGAAGTTCCAGGCCAGTACTGCACCCGACAAAACTGCGGTGGTGGCTGGCGCAACTGGCCAGTCAGTCAACCCGCCGGATGCGTCCGCACTGGCCCGCGCACTAGGCGCAGACGCAGCCAGCGCTGTGCAGGCAGCGCGTCCTTCCACCGAGCCCGCCCGAGTGAATGTCATCAGCCGGATGACCCTACAAGGCGTGATTGCATCAGGCAGCCGGGCCGGCACCGCATTGATCGCCATTGATGGCAAACCCGCCCGGGCTTTCCGCGTGGGGCATCTGGTAGATGGCGAGCTGCTGTTGCAAGCCGTCAATGCCAGACAGGCTCTGTTAGCCCCGCAACTCACGGGCCCGGTCAGCGCCACGTTGGAACTCACGCCCGTCAAACGTTAAGCGGTAACGAGTCGGGGTAGCAAGGCTTTGACTCGCCATGGCATGGCTAACGGATTCGCTGTGCCGACGCACCGCCCGTCTGGCTCCCCGAAGTGATCAACGACAGATTCATCAATCTTGCAAGACGAAAATATCATGAAAATTTATCATTTTTAATGTATTAATTAAATAATAAGAATCATTATTACTATTATTAATATATCATATTATATTATTTCTACATGAACAAAATAGCCAATTCTACAAAGTAACATATAAAAATTTATATATTTTTATTTAGCACCAGTTTGCCTGCCATTTCATCAACCTAAGCCTGCTGCAAAAACAAGCGATACACCGGGTTGCTGGTTTCTTCCACGTAAGGGTAACCCACGGTTTCCAGAAACTGCTGGAACACTGCCTTGTCAGACGCGGGCACCTGCAAGCCCACCAGAATGCGCCCGTAATCGGCCCCCTGGTTGCGGTAATGAAACAGGCTGATGTTCCAGCCGGGGCGCATCAGGCTCAAGAACTTCATCAGGGCACCGGGCCGCTCCGGGAAGACAAACCGCATCAGACGCTCGTCTTTGGAGAGAGCACTGTGGCCGCCCACCATGTGCCGGATGTGTTCTTTGGCCAATTCATCGTGGGTCAAATCCAGCGTATCAAAACCGTGTTTGCTGAAATTCGCGGCAATTTTGACCGACTCGCCTTTGGCCGAGGTGGTCAGCCCCACAAACACATGCGCTTGCACCTTGTCACTGATGCGGTAGTTGAACTCGGTCACATTGCGCTGGCCACCGGGCAATTCGCCGATCAGCTCACAAAACCGTTTGAAGCTGCCGCGCGCCTCGGGAATGGTGACGGCAAACAGCGCCTCGCGCTCCTCGCCCACTTCGGCCCGCTCGGCCACAAACCGCAGACGGTCAAAATTCATGTTCGCGCCGCACAAAATGGCGGCGTAGGTTTCGCCCCTGGTTTTGTGTTTGGCCACGTATTGCTTGATGGCCGCCACCGCCAGCGCGCCGGCCGGCTCCACAATGCTGCGGGTATCGACAAACACGTCTTTGATGGCGGCGCATACGGCATCGGTGTCGACCGTCATGTAGCCATCCACCAGGTTGCTGGCCACGCGGAAGGTTTCTTCACCCACCAGCTTGACCGCCGTGCCGTCTGAAAACAGGCCCACATCGGGCAAGGTAACGCGTTTTTTGGCGTTGACCGACTGAATCATCGCGTCAGAATCGTTCATCTGCACGCCAATCACCTTGATGCGCGGATCAACTGCCTTGATGTAGTTGGCCACCCCGGAGATCAGGCCACCACCGCCGATGGCGACAAACACGGCATCCAGCCCGGCGCTGTTCCTGCCGCGGGACTTTTGGCCTGCTTTGGCTGCCTTATCAGCGCCCAGCGTCTGCACCTGGCGCAGCATTTCCATGGCAATCGTGCCTTGCCCGGCGATGACGTCGGGGTCATCAAACGGGTGCACGAAAGTCAGCCCCTGCTGTTTTTGCAGTTCCAGCGAGTGGGCATAAGCATCAGAATAACTTTCGCCAAACAGCACCACTTCACCGCCAAACCCGCGCACTGCGTCAATTTTGACCTGCGGCGTTGTGGTGGGCATCACAATCACGGCGCGCGCGCCCAGCTTGCTGGCGCTCAGCGCCACGCCCTGTGCATGGTTGCCGGCCGAGGCGCAAATCACGCCCTGTTGCAACTGCTCGGCACTCAAATGGGCCATTTTGTTATAGGCGCCGCGCAACTTGAAGCTGCGCACCGGCTGCTGGTCTTCGCGCTTGAGCAAAACGGTGTTGTGCAGACGGCGGCTCAGGGTGCGGGCGGGCTCCAGCGCCGTCTCGCTGGCCACGTCATACACGCGGGCGTTGAGAATTTTGGTTAAGTAATCGGCCGGAGACAATGGCTGCGTAGGTAGCGTCTCGACCGCCTGTATTGCCGCCTGTTTTGAGACTGACAATGACATGTTCGCCTTCGGCGATGTTGGTAGTGTGGGTAAACTCATGCGGTCATTGTAGGCGAACAATTTTTGCCCCGCGCGGGGCGGTTTAAGGACACATCATGGAATGCACCGTCAGCTGGACCGGCAACTCAGGCACCCGCTCCGGCATGGGCTTTTTGGCCGAAACCGGCAGTGGCCACACCCTGGTGATGGACGGCGCACCCGATGCCGCCAAACCCGAAAACGGCGGCCAAAACCTGGCACCGCGCCCCATGGAAACTTTTTTGGCGGGCGCGGGCGGCTGCACCGCCTATGACGTGGTGCTCATCCTCAAGCGGGGCCGCCATGGGGTGACGGGCTGCACCGTCAAACTCACTGGCACCCGGGCCGAGGTCGACCCCAAAGTCTTCACCGCCATCAACATGCACTTCACCGTGACCGGCAAAGCGGTACCCGCCATCGCAGTGGAGCGCGCCATCGCCATGAGCCACGACAAATACTGCTCTGCGTCGATCATGCTGGGTAAAACGGCTGCTATTACGACAAGTTTTGAAGTTTTAGAAAGCTAACTAATAAAAAGGGAATATTATTCAATAAATTATAGCACAATAAGCTATATTTATCATATTAAAATTGTCTTATTTTAAATATTTAATTCAATATAAATAAATATTTATAAAACAAATTAGCCAGCGCCATTCGGCCTTCAGCAGAGGTCACACCCGGTACGCCACCGTCGTCATCACTTTCGCAGCTGAACGCATCAGGCCCTTCACAACTTCGGGCAATTCCAGCGCACCCATTTGTTGCGCTTGCAGGGCATGCCCCGCCTCGTCGTCACGCATTTGCGCCACGATGGCGCGGGAAGCCTGGTCACCCGCCGGCAGAGTCGCCAAATGCCCCTGCAAGTGCGCCTCTACCTGGCGTTCGGTCTCTTGTACAAACCCCAGGCTGATACGGTCGCCCAGCCGCCCGGCAACCAGCCCCATGGCAAACGCCCCGGCGTACCACAGGGGGTTGAGCGCCGAGGGCCGCGCACCCAGTTCGTCCAGTCGCTCGGCCGTCCAGGCCAGGTGGTCACCCTCTTCTTTCGCCGCTTGGGTGAAATGCGCTTTGAGCTGAGGGTTGCCGCTGGCCAAAGCCTGTGCGCTGTACAGGGCTTGCGCGCATACCTCACCCACATGGTTTACCCGCATCAAGGCACCTGCACGGGCCTTTTCGTCCAGCGTCAAGGCCTGGGCCACCCGGTCGGAAGGGCTTGATACCTGCATGGGCAAGGTCGGACAAGGTTTGCAGGCTGCCGTTTTGGCGAACAGGGTCCGCAGAGCAGACTCCAGGGCAATAATTGGTGCATCCATCTGGCAATTTTAGGGAAGCGACAAGACTTCGCACCGTTGCAACAGAAAAGCCTTTTTCCGATGGCGCACTGCACCCAACGCATACTGACCCGGCGCTCAATTGCCACATTGAGGTGGCGGGCGCAATCTGCCGACCAACGGACTCGCGCATCGGCAGACACCTTTTTCGTGCAGCGCCTAAGCAACATTTGTTGCACTCGCGCAACGAAAGTCCCCCGATTTGGTAAATTTATGGCCCCTATCTTTGCCAACCCCCAAAGGCTCTGTTTCAATACGTTCAACTTCCTTAAACAGGAGGTTGGCCCGGGGAGCCGAACCATCGAAACCTCTTTCGGCGCCC